>NZ_CP026377.1:1207361-1509201 GCF_002953195.1 Mixta gaviniae
TCCACCGTCGCGGTGACCGGCGGCGTGGCAGTGATCTGATCGTGTTGTCAACGGCAGCGGAAACGCTGCCGTTTCTTAGCGTCAGTTAAAGGGATATTCGCGCGCCAGTACGCGGGATATCACATTCAATGCCCCTTCCTCATTATGATCTTCGGTGCGATAGCGCGCCGCTGCTGACACCGCTTCAGTGGCGTTGGCCATGGCAAAGCTGTATCCCGCCTGACGCAGCATTTCGATATCGTTGCCGCTGTCGCCGACCGCCACCACTTCACAATCATCAATGCCCCAGCGCTGTTGCAGCAGGCTGATGCCGTGCGCCTTATGCAGGCCCGGAATAATCAGGTCGACAAAACCGAAGCCGCTGGAGACCGGGCGCACCATGTTGCCCGCCGCATCCAGCGCTTCCGTCAGACGCGCGATCAGCGGCTCGACGCCATCATGCGGCAGGTTCAGCGAAAATTTGAAAATGGTGTCGTCGATGTGGTCGAGATCGGCGCGCTTCTCCAGCCGACGATAGTGGTTCGACAACAGCGCCACCGTTTCAGCGGGCATCTCAGGGGAGATATAGGCGCTGCGTTTGCCGCAGACTACCGTATGAATTTCCGGCTCCTGCGCCAGAATCGCCATCACCCGACGCACGTTCTCCGCACTCAGCTCGCCGCAGAACACCTCTTCATTGCAATCGCTGATCCAGGCGCCATTTTCTGCCACAAAGGCGATTTCACCGGCGATCTCCGGGAAATAGCTCTCCAGCTGGTAATACTGATTGCCGCTGGCCACCACGAAACGGATGTCGCGCGCTTTCAGCTGGGCATACTGGCGCAGAAAACGCGCTTTGTTATAACGCTTGGCGGAATCGAGAAACGTTCCGTCCATATCCACCGCAATCAACTTTACCGCCACCGGATCCTCCTTCGAATAAGCGCAAACGTCCCCGTCCGGCTTGCCGGGCGGAGAAAGGAAATAAGATTAACAGGGATATCGTCGGCCCGCCTGCCCCGACGGAGGTAACCCCAACGTCAATTTATTATGCGGCTAATAATATCGCTTATCCGACGGGGTTGCAGCGTGAAGCGGAGCAGGGAGCGCGTTATCAGACAATGGATCATCGCCCTTATTCGGCGGCCTCGCTGCGGCTGGCCTGGAGCGCCGCCTCCATCGCGTCGAGCGCCGCTTTATTCTCCAGCCCCCACTGATACATCTGCTCAATGGGCGCGGCGAAGGTCCAGCCCAGCTCGGTCAGCTGATATTCTACCTTCGGCGGCACCACATTATAGACGTGACGCTGCACCAGCCCGCGCTGCTCGACTTCACGCAGGGTCTGGCTCAGCATTTTTTTTGAAATCCCCTGCAGGCTGCGCTGTAGCTCGCCGGTGCGGCATTTGCCGCCGGGCCAGTGATAAAGAGCATGGATCACCATGGTGGTCCACTTTACGGCGAACAGCTCCATCAGGCGGCGCGGCTCTGAATCAGCATAAAAGTATAATTTTCCATCAACGATCGTCGGCATATGGTAACCATTTGGTGACTATGACCCTAAAAGGTGACTACTACCAAAATGGCACCCTTGTGTCTATAGTAGGCGCCCGCTGAAATCAGGCGATGCCTGACGCAATGACCTTAGGGAGCGAATACCTGCATGAACATTAACGCAATTGTGGCGCACGCCGCCGATCAGCCGCTGACCACCGGCCGTGTGGCGCTGCGCGAAATGCGCGCCGACGATGTGAAAATCGATATCCTTTACTGCGGCGTGTGCCATTCCGACTTGCATATGGCGCGCAATGAGTGGGGCGTCAGCCATTATCCGATGGTGCCCGGCCATGAGATCGTCGGCCGCGTCACCGAAGCGGGCGCGGCGGTGAGCGCGTTCCGCGCCGGCGATCTGGTCGGCGTTGGCGTCATGGTGGGGTCGTGCGGCCACTGCCATTTCTGCCAGCAGCAGGAGGAGCAGTACTGCGAAGCGGGTTTCGTGCCGACCTATAACGGCACCGACGCCGCCAGCGGCGAAACCACGCGCGGCGGCTACGCGCAGACCATGATCGTCGACAGCCGCTTTGTGGTTTCCATCCCGGACAATCTCGACCTGAAAGCGGTGGCACCGCTGCTGTGCGCGGGCGTGACTACCTGGTCGCCGCTGCGTCACTGGAACGTCAAGGCGGGGGATAAGGTCGGTGTGATCGGCCTGGGCGGTCTGGGCCATATGGCGGTGAAATTCGCCGCTGCGCTGGGTGCGGAAGTAACGCTGTTCACCACCTCCGCCGGCAAAGAGCAAGATGCGCGACGTCTTGGCGCGCAGCATGTGGTGATCTCGCGCGACGCGGCGCAGATGGCAGCCTGGCAGCATCGGCTCGATTTTATTCTCGACTGCGTGGCGGCGCCGCACGATCTTAACCCTTACCTGAATACGCTGCGTGCCAACGGCCACCTGGTGCTGGTGGGCATTCCGGAAAACCCGCATCCGGCACCGGAAATCACCCCGATGGTGTTCCGCCGCCTCAGCGTCAGCGGCACCTCGATCGGCAGTATTCTTGAAACGCAGGAGATGCTCGATTTCTGCGGCCAGCACAATATCACTGCCGACGTGGAGTTAATTAACGGCGCTGAGATTGAAACGGCATTTACACGTATGCTGAAAAGCGAGGTGAAATACCGCTTCGTTATTGATATGAAAGCCACGCGCTGGGAAAACGTTTAATCTTTGCCGCCGCCGGCCGCTATTCCCGGCCGGCGGGGCAGAGGCCGCGCTGCGCTTTTCTTTCCCCCTGAAAATAAACAGAGGGCGCGGCGATATCGCCTTGCTGGCTAATTCTTCACCAGTGGCTACACTTAATTCAGCTCCACCTCTGCTCCGTGAACGTAATAAACCGGCGGGTACTTTGCGAAAAGAGAATGCCGATGTGTTGCGCGCGGGCACACACTATCCTCAACGGGAGGTTTTGTGAAAACGCTTGATTATGTAGCGCTTATCCTGCTGATTGTCGGCGGACTGAACTGGCTGCTGGTGGGTCTTTTTCAGTTTGATTTGGTCGCGGCGATATTTGGCGGACAGGCTGCCATTATTTCCCGCATTATTTATGTCGTGGTCGGGCTTTGCGCGCTTTACTGCCTGACCTTTTTTGCGAAATTCCGTGTTCATACCGGTACGCGTCACGTCTGAATCAACGCAGTAAAATAAAAAGGGCCGATCTTTTGATCGGCCCTTTATTTATGCACGCCAGAGAGGGCGCTGACGCTTATTTTTCAAAACGCGCGCTGATTTCCTGCTGACAGTGCTGCGGATCGCGGAGAAGCGGCGCTTTATCCGCCTCCGGGATGCGCTGCCAGGCGGCGACGGCGCGCTCGGCGGCGATCTGATTGAAGCGGGTACGATGCAGCGCATAGTCACTGTTCCCCCCTTCAACCAGGGTGCGCATTGCGCCGATATAGCTGTCACTCTGCCGGGTGGCGACGTGACAGAATATCGCCGCATAGTAACCCCGATCTTCCGGCGTGACGCGCGTGGTGGATCGCCAGTAAAGCACGCCCGCGACGATAATCAGCAGCAGAACAACGATTCTCTTTTTCAAACTTCCCTCTTTATGCTTTATTTGCGCCTGAAACGCAGGCCGGGCGCAAACTTACCCTGTTAGCGGCGGTTGCGCCAGACGGTTTGCACGTTGCAGAACTCATGCAGACCGAAATGCGACAGCTCGCGGCCAAAGCCGCTTTTCTTCACGCCGCCGAAAGCGACGCGCGGGTCGCTGGCGCTGTAGCCGTTGATAAACACGCCGCCGCACTCCAGGCGCGCCGCCATCTCTGTCGCCCGCGCCTCATCGGCGCTGTAAATCGTCGCCGACAGGCCGAAATCGCTGTCGTTGGCCAGCTGCAGCGCGTGTTCGGCATTGTCTGCCACGGTAATCGCCGCCACCGGGCCGAACAGCTCCTGACGGAACGCCGTCATCGAAGGGGTGACGTTGCCCAGCACGGTTGGCAGGTAGTAGTTGCCTGTGCCAGCCAGTTTGTCACCGCCCGCCAGCAGCGTCGCGCCTTCCTCCAGCGTCGCCAGCACCTGCTGATGCAGCTCGTCGCGCAGATCGAAGCGTGCCATGGGGCCGATATAATGCTCTTCGACGCGCGGATCGCCCATTTTCAGCTGCTGCACCGCCGCGACGAATTTTTCACTAAAGGCGTCGGCAATGTCGCGCTCAATGATAAAGCGCTTCGCAGCGGCGCAAACCTGCCCGGTGTTTTGATAGCGGCCGGCCACTGCCGCTTTCACCGCCGCATCCAGATCGGCATCTTTCAGCACGATAAAGGGATCGGATCCGCCCAGCTCCAGCACGCATTTTTTCAGCGCCGCGCCCGCCTGCGCGCCAATCGCCGCGCCGGCGCGCACGCTGCCGGTCACTGTTACCGCCGCGACGCGCGCGTCGTTAATCGCCTGGCTGACGCCGGCGTTACTGGCGTTGATCACGCTGAACAGCTGCGCCGGGAAACCCGCCTCGCTGAACAGCGCTTCCGTCAGCAGCGCGCAGCCCATTACGCCCGGCGCATGTTTCAGCAGGTAGCTGTTGCCCGCCAGCAGGATCGGAACCGCGCCGCGCAATACCTGCCACAGCGGGAAGTTCCATGGCATCACTGCCAGCACCGGGCCGAGCGGACGGTATTCAATTACCGCCTGGTTATTTTCCACCTGCGTCGGCTCAGTGGCGAGCATCGCCGGGCCGTGTTCGGCATACCATTCGCAAAGCCGGGCCGATTTCTCGACTTCGCCGCGCGCCTGCAGGATCGGCTTGCCCATTTCGGCGGTAATCATCTGCGACATCTCTTCGCTGCGGCGACGAATAGCGCCCGCCAGCGCGCGCAGTTTCTCCGCCCGCGCAGCGACTGACTGCTGACGCCACTGTTGAAATGCCTGATGGTTAGCGGCAATCGCCGCGCCAAGCTGTTGTTCATTGATATAGGGCCGGGCGGAGATAATTTCACCGCTGGCTGGGTTACGCGAAAGTGCGTGGGTGTCTGGTGAAAATGACATAACCGCTCCTTAATAGTGGGGATCGTTCTGATGGCGTTACCTTACGCCAGTCAGGTCGTTATGAAAACTGAATAATGCTGAGTGAGTTGCTTCTTTAAAAAGAATGAACTCATGCTCAGAGGCAGAGGGTTGCTCTGTGCCTGGCGGATTACACCTGATAATCATGCTGCGCATGGCAAAAAGGACGGCGTTAACACTTCAGTAGCAGTGCTTATCAATATCTTGCCCGGAGGGAGGGAGAGGTAAAAGGAAGTGGTCCGATGTGCCTGATTATGTAAGGTATCGGCGCATTTCTTTGCATTTTCTTAACGCGTGGATAGTTAAGATTGTGTTACATTACGCCCGCACCGCTAGTGATGTGGCGTTGCGCTTCAGTTTGCCATTCTCCGATGGCTTTTCCCCTTGTGGTATGGAAAGACTTTCCCGACGCGTGTTATACGGTCGGGTTTTTCACCGCCGCCGCAAAGCGGCTGTGGTCAATCGCGTTTTTCCGGCGCCAGTTCGCTGAAACGATACACCTTTCCTGTGGTATCCATAACCTGCACCGGCTGCTGTGCCGCGCTTTTCACCGCCACCCACTGCTTGAGCGACAGGCTGTCGGCGTTCGCCAGCCGCACGCCGAGCCAGCGTTGCATCAGCTGATAGTTATCTACCGTCGACCAGGGCGCGGCGACCGTGCCGGTCAGGTTTGTCGCCGCGATCGCCGGGCTGTACCAGATAAACATCGGCACCTGATAGGCCGCCTGCGAAGGATGTACGCCGCCGTGACGGTAAACCACCCGTTCCTGCGGATGACGCTCCAGACCATGATCGGAAAAATAGAGCAGAGAGGCGGAGACGCCGCGCAGCTGGCTAAAGATCTGCCCCAGCAGCGTATCGGTGTAGCGAATGCTGTTGTCGTAACAGGCGTCTTTATCGCCGGCGACGGTAAACACCGCCTGCTGTTGCGGATAGCGGATGCAGGCGGGTTCATGACTGCCGTAGAGATGCAGCACGATCAGCTTTTTCCCCGGCTGCGCCAGCGCCCGCTGCAGCGCCGGCAGCAGCGAACCGTCGTCGTCGTCACTCAGCCACTGCCGCTCTGCGGCATTCATCGCGATGCCGGTAATGGCGTTGCTGTAGTCGCCGTACATGCCCTGTTTGCTGAACCAGAACGTTTTCAGCCCGGCCTGGTTGGCGATATTGATAATATTGTCGGCATAGGCGTCGATATCGTGCCGCTCAACCCGATCGGCGCTCAACGCCAGCGGCACCGCTGTCGCCGTTACCGGCGCGCCGGCGATCGCCTGGCTGAATAGCAACAGACGGGAAGATGCCTGTCGCAGCTGCGGCGTGGTGTCGCGCGGATAGCCATAAAGGCTCATATTGCCGGCGCGCGCCGATTCGCCGATCACCAGCACCCAGGTGTTGACCGGCGTATCGGTCAGCGTCAGATCGTAATGCGGCACCCGTTGCGACACCTGGGCGATGATCGCCTTATCGCGCGCGGCCTGCAGGAAACCATTGAGATTGCTGAACGGCATATCGGCTACGATACGCTGCAGCAGGCTTTCGGTGGCGTTTTTACGCAGGGTATGCGCCACCGCCTGCAGGCTATAGGCGGCGACAAAAGTGAGCAACAGGAGCGGAGGCAGCTTGCTGAAGCGGGGATGCGCGGTACGTGGCAGCAGGTTAACGGTGCCGAACAGCGCGCCCAGCAGTAGCAGGAAAACCACGCCCCAGCGGTAGTAGAGCGTCATCATGGCGCACGACTCGCGCCAGTCGCTGTTTAAAATGCTCAACGCGAAGCCGTAGCTGAAGGGAGTGCCATATTCACACCAGGCGAACAGCGACAGCGTAATATGCAGGGCGATCAGCAGCAGCGGCAGGCAGGCAAGCGCGTTGCGCAGCGGCGAACGCCGCACCTGCGCCAGCGTGAAGATCAGCGGCAGCAAAATCAGCAGCTGATTAACCACCTTATGCAACGGCTGGCTAAGCGCGCCGGTAATGATAAAAAGCAGCGTCAGCAGCAGCAGCGTGCAAGAAGCGGCGCCTGCGCGCGCCGGAGCCGAGCGTAACATCCCTGTGAGTGTCGTCATTTAACGCGGTCCTGGAAATAGCAACGCCTGCTGCCGATCGATTGGGCGGCGTCAGGCAAAAAAAGAAATAGCGAAAGCGCGGCGTTATTTTATTCGCCGCTAAAAAGTCACCCTTAAAATTTCACGGCTTTATGCCACTAAAGCGGGGCGGAGTCAATAAAGGCAAAAGCGCTGGATTAACATCGGGTTGCCAATTTGCCTTAAGGGAAACGGAGGCGATCCGTGAATAAGGAATAGCTGCCTTCGCCGGCAAAGCATAACGGCGAGCAGCAGGGAAAAAGCGGTGCAGGAAATAAAGCGAAAAAGCAGGGAATTAAGCGAAGGGAGAGAAGTATTAAGCGAAAGGATGGAGAATTAAGCGTAAGGACGGAACTATTAAACGTAAGGATAGGGTATTAAGCGTCAGGACAGAAGTATTAAGCGTAAGGATGGGGTATTAAGCGTCAGGACAGAAGTATTAAGCGTAAGGATGGGGTGTTAAGCGAAAGAAGCGGAGGAATCAAGCAAGCAACCCAGGAATAAAACGAAAGGGGAGAGGTGAAACCGCTGCGCTAAGTAACGGCAGCGGCAGGCAATAAACAGCAGCCTGAATCAGGCTGCTTCCGGCAAGCGTTGACGCCGGGCGGCGTGATGGCCTGACCCAGGAACGCGCCAGGCTTTAGCGGGATCGCCAACCACAAATTCCAGCGTGGGCGAGAAATAGAACGGCAGCCAGCCGCCGTAACCACTTTCCCATTCCCAGCGCACCGGACAGGGCCAGAGAATACCGTCATGCAGAATGTAATAAATCCACCGTCCGTTAGGACGACGGGGTTTCTGGTTTTTCATGGGATTCACAACGATGTCAGTTAGTGCGAAAAACAGCTCATATTTTGACCCGTTTGCTGCCGGATAGCAACCGGCTAAGCGGCAGAAAAGGGGATTTTTACGTTAGCTTACCGACGCACTTCGCCGCAGAGCAGCACTGCGTTAGGGCGGCGCTGGTTAATGCGCCAGGCCATATGTTCGCAGGCCGCCCGCGTCGGGTAGATATGCTCGGTAACCGGCAGGGCATCACAGGCATCGTGGCCACAGGCGCTGACTAAAAGCACAAATCCAATCAACATTTTTAGCTCCTTTCGCGCGCCCACCGAGGGTACTTTTTCTCCAGAAGGGAAGTATAGCTGATAAGGCGGTGTTGCGGTTTTTTCACCAGAGCTACCGCTGGCACTAACTTTTAAACAAAATGCACGCCCGACTGGCACCGGTTTTACCGGTAATTACCTATAATCGCTGAACAGACCGACAGTCAGGAGAGAAGGATGCGCACCACCATAATGAAACCGCTACTGGCGCTGGCCGTGCTGCTGCTGAGCGCGCCGCTGTATGCCGACCCGGGCCATGGTCACGGCAATGGCAATGGGCACGGCCATGGCCATGGTCATCAGGGCAGCGGCAAGAACAGACAGGGGGAAGCGCGGGCGCAAGAAGAGGGCGCGCGCTTTGATTTTGGCTACCGCGACGCGCGTCGGCTGGCGCTCTCGCACGGGCTGACCGGCTATTCAGCGCTGCCGCCCGGCATCGCGAAAAACCTCGCGCGCGGCAAACCGCTGCCGCCGGGCATCGCCAAAAAAGCGGTGCCGGCGCCGATGTTGCGCGAGCTGCCGCACTATCCCGGCTACGAATGGCGTATCGCCGGGCGCGATCTGGTGCTGATTGCGCTCAGCACCGCCGTGGTCACCAGCGTGATTAATAACGTCTTTGATTAAGCGAGGCGGGGTGAAAAAAAGCGGTTTAGCGTTGATTGCTCTCGATAACAATTTCCGGCTGGCAGGCTTCGTTAGCTTTTACCACGCGAAACAGCGCCTGCCCCTGATGCACATAGATACAGGCGCGGCCCTGCGGGCCGCCATCCTGCTCCTGCGACAGCGAAACGGTTACGCTTTCCGCCTGCGCGCCGCTGGCGACAAGCCATGCCAGACCGAAAAAAAACGGGCGGAGAAATACCCTGGTTGCCAGAGAAGAGGTCATACAACATCCTTAACTGCTTTATTGCGCTTTACAGCGATCGGACTGGCCGGTTAATGCCATTATTGGCGTTGGTGAAAGAAAAGGAATATGGATTTTTCTGATTCGATTTTATTTATGAGACGCGGTTATCAAAGACGACATTTACCATGCTGCGTCGGGTAAAAATGTGAAGTCGGCCGATAAATCATTTTCTTTTATTGACCGACGATGCGCTAAAACGAGCCAGCCCGCGTTATCGATCGCCAGGGCGTCGCGCTTATTGACCTTCCCCTAAGGGCAAGGTCTATTTTGTGCCCTTCAGGACGACTTTCCATTGACGAGGATAAACCATGAAAACGCGCGCGCTAACACTTTTGCTCTCCCTGCTGGCCACTTCCGGCGCCTGGGCCGCCGATAATATGCATCAGCATCAGGCCATGACGCCCGCTCAGCAGAGCTACCAGCACGGCATGACCGCAATGCATGACAAGATGATGGACGGCCTTAAGGCGCAAGATGCCGATGTCGCCTTCGCGCAGGGCATGATCGCTCACCATCAGGGCGCCATCGAGATGGCGAAAACCGAATTGCAGTATGGCAAAGATCCGGCGATGCAAAAGCTGGCGCGGGAGATCATCGCCGCACAGCAGCCGGAAATCGACAAAATGCAGGCGTGGCTGAAAACGCGCCAGCCGTAAGCGCGACGCGTCAACCGCAAAGCGAGACGCGGTTTTTTGTCGGCGTTTAGGCTAAACTCTGCCATTTCCATCCTAAATGACAGGAACGTTTGTATGTCGAATGAAATTGCGCATCCTTCCAACAGCCCGAAACAGGCTGCGCTGCAGCTGGTAATTGAACTGGTACGTGCAGGCAAGCTCAGCCCGATGCAGGGCGACGCCAGCAACATGATCTCTATCTATGAGCAGTTCAGAACCCATTTTGAAGCGGAAAAGAAAAAAGAGTCTTCAGATTCAGCGATTTCCTGAGCGATAAACCGCGCTTGCGTGCGGTACAAAAAAGGCGGCCATAAGGCCGCCTTTGCTGTTTTTGACGTCGGATCAGGCATGGCGCGTCGCAACGATGCGGCCTGCCTCCATCTGCACTGCGCGGTCGCACATGTGATCGATCACATCCGGATCGTGGCTCACCAGCACCATCGTCAGCCCATCCTGCTGCTTTAGCTGGTTAAGCAGATTAAGGATTTCCGCCTGCACCGACATATCCAGCGCCGAGGTCGGCTCATCCAGCAGCAGCACTTTCGGCTCCAGCAGCAGGGCGCGTACAATCGCCACGCGCTGGCGCTGACCACCGGAGAGCTGATGCGGATAGCGCTCCGCCAGCGCCGGGTCGAGACCGACATGACGGAAGCTCGCGCTGATGCGATCGTCGATATTGTCACGTTTCAGCAGCTTTAGCGGCTCCGCCAGCGTGCGGCGCAGACGATGGCGCGGATGCAGCGAGGCGTAGGGATCCTGAAACACCATCTGCACTTCGCGCCGCAGCTCGCCGGTAAAGGCTTTGCCCGGCTGCGCCTGATGACCCGCCAGCCGCATCTCGCCCTGCCAGTGCGGGTTCAGGCCCGCCATCACCCACAGCAGCGACGACTTGCCGCAGCCGGAAGGCCCTACCAGGCCGAAACACTCGCCCGGCGCTACCGCCAGCGAGACATCATGCACCACGGTGCGCAGGTCGTAGCCGTGGCGATGCGCCACGCTGAGGTTCTGTAAATCAATCATGCTCAAGCTGCACCTCCAGTGCGGCGCGATCCAGCACCGGCAGCGGCTGGCCGTGCGTCGCCTTGCCGGGACGGCAGGCCCACAGCGTACGGGTGTAAGGATGGGTGGCGCGCGGCAGATCGGCGGCGGGCAGGCTGTCGAGCAGCTCACCCTTGTACATCACCATCACCCGCTCGCAATGCTCCGCAACCTGCTGCAGATCGTGGCTGATCAACAGCAGCCCCATATTGCGCTCTTCCACCAGACGGCGGATCAGCGCCAGCACCTGATCGCGCATCGCATGATCCAGCGCCGAGGTCGGCTCATCGGCGATCAAAAACTGCGGGTCGGCGATCAGCGCGATCGCCAGCATCACACGCTGACCCATGCCGCCTGAAAGCTGGTGCGGGTAGCGCGTCATCAGCTGAGCCGGCTGCGGCAGACCCACCGCCGCCAGCATCTCCGCCACTTTTTCCCGCCGTTCGGCGCGACTCAGGCGATGATGCAGCTTCAGCGGCTCCTCAACCTGCCAGCCAACGGTGCGCATCGGGTTAAGCGCATATTTCGGATCCTGCATTACCATGCCCACTTCGCTGCCGCGCAGCTGGCTCCAGCGCTTTTCGCTGAGCGTCAGCGCATCGCGGCCCGCCACCTGCAGCTGGCGCGCCTGCAGGCTGAGGCCCGGCGCCAGCAGGCCCATCAGCGAACGGGCGGTAAGGGATTTGCCGGAGCCCGATTCGCCAACCAGCGCCACGCGCTCGCGTCCCAGGGTAAAGCTGACCTGACGCACCAGCGGCGACTGCGCGCTGTGAATGCTCAGGTTGTCCGCAATGATCAGCGGCGTATTGTTAATTGCCATGGCGGGTATCCAGTCGGTCGCGCAGGCCGTCGCCTGTCAGGTTAAACGCCAGGCTGGCGAAGAGAATAGCGCCGCCCGGCGCGGCCGCCACCCACCACTGATCGAAGATCACTTTGCTGCCTTCCGCCACCATCGACCCCCATTCCGCGGTCGGCGGCTGAACGCCCATGCCGAGAAAACCCAGACCGGCGGCGGAAAGGATGATGCCGCCAAGGCTGAGCGCGGCGCGCACCACCGCGCTGGGCAGGCAGAGCGGCAGGATATGGCCGAACATCAGGCGTAGCCCGGTAATGCCCTGCATACGCGCGGCGGCGAGGTAGTCGCTGCGGCGCAGCGCCAGCGTCTCGGCACGCGCCTGGCGGGCAAAGGGCGGCCAGCTGGTCAGCGCCAGCGCCAGCGCGCCGTTCAGCAGGCCAGGGCCGAGAATCGAGACCAGCGCCAGCGCGATCACCAGGTTTGGCAGCGAAAGGAAAATATCGGTCACGCGCATCAGTACGCGTTCGGTCCAGCCGCCGAGGTAGCCGGCCATAATGCCGACCAGCAGGCCGACGGGGATGGTCAGCAGCAGGATCAGCGATACCAGCAGCAGCGTAGGGCGCGCGCCGTAAATCACCCGCGACAGCAGATCGCGGCCGAAGCCGTCGGTGCCGAACCAGTGCAGAGCGGAGGGCGGCAGCAAACGGGCCGAGATGGTTTGCGCATTAGGATCGAAAGGCGCCAGCAGCGGCGCGAACAGCGCCGTCAGCACCAGGATCGCTACCAGCGTGCCGCCGACGAACAGCGTTGTCAGCCGACGGCGGCGGCGACCGGCGGGCGCCACGGTTTCAGCATCGGATAAATGTTGGGTCATCGGGTTCTCGGATCGGTTAACCAGGTCAGGGCGTCAGCCAGCGCATTAAGCAGCACGAAACAGCCGCCAATCAGCAGCGTTGAGCCGAGGATCGCGGGCACGTCGGAGGCGAACAGCGCGGTGGTGAGGTAGCGGCCAACGCCGGGCCAGGCGAACACCGTCTCCGTCAGCACCGAGCCTTCCAGCAGCGTAGCGTAGGAGAGCGCCAGCACGGTAATCAGCGTGCCGCGCACATTCGGAAAGATATGGCAGAGCAGGATGCGCGCGCGGCTGGCGCCTTTAGCACGCGCCAGCGCGACATACTCTTTTCCGCTCTCTTCCAGCAGGGCGGCGCGCAGCAGGCGGGTAATACCGGCCATCGACAGCATGCCCAGCACCACCACCGGCAGCCAGAGGTGGGCAATGGCGTTGCGGAACATCTCACGGTCGCCGGAAAGCCAGCTGTCGATCAGAACGAAGCCGGTTTTCGGCTCCAGGGTGTAGACCCAGATATCGTCGAGACGACCCGGGCCGGCGGACCAGTGCAGCACCGCATAGAAGAGCAGCAGCCCAAGCAGGCCGAGCCAGAATACCGGCACCGAATAGCCCAGCAGCGAGATGAGACGCGCCAGATTATCCAGCGCGCTGCCCGGCTTCCAGGCCGCCAGCAGCGCCAGCGCGATGCCGAATACCGCGCCGAAAATCATCGCGCAGCTCGCCAGTTCGATAGTCGCCGGGAAAGTGCGCGCCAGATCGCTGGCCACCGGCTGGCTGGTGATATGGGACATGCCCAGATCGCCGCGCGCCAGGTGTTCCAGATAGCGCCAGAACTGCACCGGCAGCGGCTGATCCAGCCCTAAATCGTGGCGCACCTGCTGATAGGTTGATTCGCTGGCGTGGTCGCCGGCTATCTGCAGCACCGGATCGACCGGCGAGAGGTGCGAGAGCATAAAGGTGAACGCCAGCAGCCCAAGCAGCGTCACCAGCAGCGAAAGCAGGCTGGCGAGGATGCGGCTGCCGCGACGCCAGAACTGCCGGGCGCGCCCGGCATCTGTTGCGGATAACGTCATTACTTGCTGACCTGGCTGTAGTAAACCATATCGGGGTTGATGCCCTGCACGTAGCCTTTCAGGTTATCGCGCACTGCAATCAGGTTGCGCGCCTGCAGGCCGACCACGTAAGGCGAGTTTTTCATCACTTCGCGCTGCATCGCCTGATAGAGTTCGATGCGCTTCGCCGGATCGCTTTCCGCCGTGGCGGCCAGCGTCTGCTTGCTCAGCTCGGGAATGTGCCAGTTGGAGCGCCAGGCGAGGGTTTTGCTGCCATCTTCCGGGTTATAGGCGAAGGCGGAGGCGTTGGTGTTCGGGTCGAAATAGTCAGCGCCCCAGGCATTCAGCGTCGCTTCATACTGGTGCGCCTTGACGCGGGTCGCCACTTCGGTGCTGATGCCCGGCAGCAGCTCTACGCGGATGCCGCCTTTGGCGAAACTGGCCTGCAGCGCCTGCGCAATATCCAGATAGGGCGGCTGGTTGCTGACCGCCAGCTTGAAGCTGACATCTTTCAGGCCCGCTTTCGCCAGGATCGCTTTCGCTTTTTCCGGATTGTACTGGTACGGCGTGTCGTTCAGCGCGCCAGGGAAGCCCTCCGGCAGGAAGGACTGATGCACCTGGAACTGGCCTTTCAGCAGATCGTCGGCGATGCCGTGGTAATCAAACAGGTAGCGCGCCGCTTCCCACAGCGCCGGGTTTTTCAGCGCGGGCTGGGCATCGATATTGAACTGCATGTAGTAGAGCGAGGCCATCGGGATCGCCAGCGGCTTCACGCCCGGCTTGCCTTTCAGCGCCGCCATCTGATCGGCGCCGAGGTTGCGCGCGATATCGGCATCGCCCTGCTCAAGCAGCAGACGGCGCGCCGCCGGCTCCGGCACATTTTTGATCAGGATATTTTTCAGCTTCGGCTTGTCGCCCGGCGAGCTGGGGTTGGCGGTCATCAGCACCACCTCATGCGGCACGTAACGGCGGATCTGGAACGGGCCGCTGCCGGCGGAGTGGGTCGCCAGCCATTTGTTGCCGAGGTCGTTGTTCTGCTGATTCGCCAGCACAGTTTTGGCATCAACAATCGAGGCGACCGGCGCCGCCAGCAGGCTCAGCACATAGGCCGGGCTGACGTTCGCCTGCCAGCTGATCTGCACATGCTTGTCGTCGATTTTCTTCAGCTGCCCGTCGACATTCTCTTTACTCCAGCCGAGCTGGGTAAGAATAAAAGAGGGATCGAGGTTTAGCTTTACCACGCGCGACAGGGAGAAGATCACATCTTCCGGGCGCACCGGGTTGCCGGAGGCGAAGGTGGCGCCGTCGCGCAGGGCGACGGTCAGGCTGCGGTTATCTTTGCCCGCTTCCCAGCTGCTGGCCAGCGTCGGCTTCAGCTCGTTGGGGTTTTGCGGATCGGACTGCAGCAGACGCTGATAGAGGTTGGTGAACGCCTGAACGGAGGTCAGCTCAAAGCCTTCAGCCGGATCAAAGGTGCTGGCGTCATCGATAGATTGTGCGATGACCAGGGTGTCAGGCGGCGTAGCCGCGCCGGCGGCGAAGCTGGCGCCCATCGCCAGCGTCAGAACTGCAGGAACAAAACTTTTCATGACGTTTCCTTACCGTTTTTTCGCGAGTGTAAGGGAACAACCGGAAGGGCTGATAGTAGAATAATCGCTATGCTTATGACGAAAAGTTATAAACCAGCCGAAATGGTTATAAACCTGCCCGATCAGGACTGCATCACGTACCAGAGCGAGGGCAGCAGCGCGATCAGATTATTAAGCATATGCAGGAAAACCGGCAGCAGCAAACTGTTGGCGCGCAGGCGCGCGTAGCAGAGCAGCATGGAGAACAGGGTCAGCACCGCAATGGTCTGCCAGTGTACATACTGCGTATGCATCACGGCGAACAGCAGCGAAGTGAGCAGAATACAGGCGAAGCGGCTGCGCGGTGCCCATAGCAGAAACCCCTGCAGCAAAAAGCCACGAAACAGGATCTCTTCAAACACCGGCGCCAGCAGCACGGCGGAAAACAGCAGGATCCAGAGCGAGCCGACGCTCTGATTCGCCTGATCCTCCAGCCACTGCTCCGGCGGCATAAACTGCGTTTGCGCCGCCATCAGCGCCAGCAGCAGCGCCAGAAACAACAGCGTCGGCCTGGCGCGCAGCTCTCCCAGCGGAATATCGCTGCGGCGCGCCTGATAAAAGCGGTAGAGCGGCCACAGTACCGCAAATTCAAACAGGCACAGCACCGGCACCAGCAACCCCTTCTGTTGCAAATCGCCGTAATTGGGAAACCAGGTAATCGCCAGCGTGATCAGATAGTAGAGAACAAAACTGCCGAGATAGAACAGCGTCAGCGCGGCTCTGTCGTGTTGGGTTTTCATAGGCGGCGTCAGAAGCGGAAGGAGAAAGGGAGTGTAACAACCGCCACGATCGCTGTCGAGACGCCCACAGAAGCGCGCTTTTCCCCTAAACAGTCGTCATAACGGGCCGATAAAGAATACAAGCGTCAAATAAGCAGGATCTACGCGCGCCTCGCCAGTCGCTGCGCACAGACAGCGGAGGTTGTACCACGCATTTTACCAGGGTTTCGTAGATGAATTTATCGCCTTTATTACCATTTAACCTTCGGCCGCCGGAAAAGCCCGCAACGTTATTCACCCGACGCACGCTGGTGGTGCTGGGCTGTATGCTGGGCGCCGTGCTTATCACTACGGTAGTGATGATTATGGCTATCGCCATGCGGCAAAACAGCACCGCGCTGGCGCAGGAAAAGTTTCTGCTGCGCAACGCCTGGCAGGATCGTCAGCACTCGATTCTCACCGATATCCGCGATTACGCCTTCTGGGGCGAAGCCTGGAACCATCTGCACCTGCAGGTGGATAAAGGCTGGGCGTTCGATCAGCAGAACTTCGGGCCGGGCCTCTACAGCGAATATCACTACGAGGGCATCTTCGTGGTCGACGCCAGCGGCCGGACGCGCTATGCGGTGATTAACGGCAAAATCAGCACCATGCAGGTTGAGCAGTGGCTTGGCCAGCTGAGCCACAGCGTGGTGAATGAGGCGCGCGCAATGCTGCAGGATGAGACCGCGCTGGTGAAAAACGCGCGCGTCGAAGGCCAGCCCGCGATTGTCGCCGCCGCGCCGATCACCACCGGCAAGGTGCAGGGGCTGACGATACCTCCCGGGCCGCCGTCGGTGATGGTATTTGTCGATCGCTATACGCCGCGCAAGCTGCTGGCACTCGGCAACAGCGTTGGCGTCAGCCAGCTCTCTGCGGCGGCGAACGAGGCCTCGACCGCCGCCACTATTATGCTCTCGCTTGAGCAGGGCTCGCCGCTGCTGGTCAGCTGGCAGAGCAGCCGTCCCGGGCAGAATCTGCTGGTGGTGGCGCTGCCGCTGCTGGCGCTGACGATGCTGATGCTGGGTTTTGTCGCGCGACGCGTGGTGCGTCATGCGATGGATAATGCGCGCCTGTCCGACTGGCGCTTCGAACAGCTGTGCCAGAGCAAGAGTGAGCTGTGCCGCAGCGAAGCGCGCTTTCGCGATGTGGCGGAGGCGTCCTCCGACTGGATCTGGGAGACCGACGAGCAGGGCATTCTGACCTATCTCTCGTCGCGCTTTACCAGCGTCACCGGCTACGACGTGGCGGTGCAAACCGGCAAACCGATCGACTGCCTGCTGATCGGCAACGGCCAGCCGGTATCGGAGTGGATGCTGCGCCAGAGCGCGGGCGGCGAGCGGCGCACGCTGCGCTGCCACTACCGTTCCGCGCAGGGCGAAGATCGCATCTGTAGCCTGGTGGCAAAGCCGATCGAGCAGCACGGCGTGCTGCTGGGGTTTCGCGGTACCGTGTCCGATATTACCCATGAGGTGGAGGCGCAGGCGCGCATTCAGTATCTGTCGCAGCATGACACCCTGACCGGGCTGCCTAATCGCCACCGTATGAATGAGTTTCTGGACGGCAAGCTGCAGGCGCAGCCGACAGAGGCGCAGCCGCTGGTGATGTTCAGTCTCGATCTCGATCACTTTAAGCCGATTAACGATCTGTATGGCCATGCGGCGGGCGACAGCGTGCTGAATGAGGTATCGCAGCGGCTGCGCGTCTGCCTGGGGCCGGACGACCTGCTCTCGCGCCAGGGAGGTGATGAATTTATTCTGCTGCTGAGCGGCCTGAGCAGCATCGAGGCGATTGAGGCGCGCTGCCGCTGTTTGATGAGCGAGATCCACAAGCCGTTTCACGTCGCCGGGCAGACGGTGCATATCGGCGCATCGATCGGTATCGCGCGCGCGCCGCAGGATGCCCTGCAGCCGGAAGAGCTGCTGCGCATGGCCGATATCGCACTCTATCAGTCGAAAAACCTGGGGCGCGATCGCTGGGTATTCTACTCGCCGGAGATGTCGGAGCAGCTGGTGCGCCGACGGGAAATGGAGCGCGCGCTCAGCCAGGCGGTAGCGCGCGATGAGCTGCGCCTGTTCTATCAGCCACGCTATTCACTGAATAGCGGCCGCATGGACGGAGCGGAGGCGCTGCTGCGCTGGCAGCCGTCGCCGCCGGCGCTGGTGATGCCCGATAGCTTTATTCCGCTGGCGGAGGAGACCGGACTGATCCTGCCGATCAGTGACTGGGTATTGCAGCGCGCCTGCCGTGACGCCCTGAGCTGGCCGCGCCCCTTTTACGTGTCGGTCAATATTTCGCCGGTGGAGTTCTGCCGCGGCGATCTCGCCAGCCGCGTGGCCAGCGCGCTGCGCAGCACCGGGCTGCCGGCTGAGCGCCTTGAGCTGGAGATCACGGAGAATGTGACGCTGGAGAATCCGGACAATACGCTGAAAGTCATGCAGCGTCTGAAGGCACTGGGCGTGCGGCTGACGGTGGATGACTTCGGTTCCGGCTACGCTTCGCTTGGCTATCTGAAAACCTTCCCCTTCGACGGCCTGAAGATGGATCGCTCCTATATGAAGGATTTCCCGCATTCGCAGCAGGCGCACTCCATCGTGAACGGCATTATCGGGCTGGGCAAGGCGTTTTCACTGGTGATCACCGCGGAGGGGATCGAAAGCGCGGAGCAGTTTGCCGGGCTCCAGGCGATCGCCTGCGACGAAGGGCAGGGCTATTTCCTTGGCCGACCGATGCCGGCTGCGGATTTTGCGCGGCTGCTGGAGACGGCGGAAGAGAACGAGAAAGAAACGGGCCAGCCAGGCTGACCCGTCAGGTGCTTTAGCGAACGCGGACGGCCACACAGGTCATCAGCACCGCAAAGCCGATAAAGACAACCAGTTCCATAATGCACCTCCTGAGATTAATCTTAGAAAATTATACCCGGGAGGTGAGTGAAATTTAGGCTGTTTGTGCCTCTTTCCCGCGCTACGTCACAGTTCTGGCGCCGATAAAGCGGTCCGCATTCGCCGGACGATCTGTTACGCTTTACCGCCAGTCACTGAATGAAAAGCCAACGAGGAGAGTCACAATGAAACATTATGGAAAAGCGGCGCTGGCACTGGCGCTGTTTACGCTGGCAGGCTGTCAGCACGCGCAGAACGGCGCTGAGACGGCGGCGGCCGACCCTGAGGCTGATCGCTGCGGCGCATCCGGCTATCAGAACTATGTCGGCAAACCGCTCTCGGCCGTGAATAGCCTGCGCTTCGATCATCCGGTGCGCGCCATTCCTTACAATGCGGCGGTTACCATGGATTTCAATCTGAATCGCCTGAATTTCCTCGGCGATAAAAACGATGTGATCACCAGCGTCTACTGCGGCTGACGTTCGATCGCACAACTGTCCTGCGGTTGTCACGCTGCTGTCATCTGCGCCGGGCAGGATAGCGGGGAAATAACGTGATTTCCCCGTCACATAACAGTGCAATGCTCGTCTTCATTCATCCCGCCTCGCGCGGGATTTTTTTATCCTCCGCTGCAGCGGCGTCACAATCGGCTACGCTTGAAAATGAGCAGGCTGGCGCGAGGCGCTGAACGATAAACCGCAGGTGGAGACACGGGAATGGAGGAAAAGCGCGCGCGACAGGTGACGGCGGCGACGGCAACGCAGCTGCGCGCCCTGCAGGGGCTGGATTACCGTTTTACCGTCACGCAGGAGCTGGATGCCGCTTTCGACAGGCCGGTGCGCGACGGGTTACGTAACGTTGAGCCGCGTGAAAAAAACTACTTTAATGATCCGCAGCAGTTTGCCGCCTACCTTAACAGCCGCGACGGCGCGCTGTTCGTCGCGCTGGCCGACGATCGGCCGGTGGGCTATCTGGCCGTCAGCCGTAACTGGAACGGCCTGGCGCTGGTGGAGGATATCGCCATTGACAGCGGCTTCCGGCGCGGCGGCTACGGCGGCGCCTTGCTGGCGCGCGCCATCGACTGGGCGCAGCAGCGGCAGCTGGCGGGCGTCACGCTGGAGACGCAAAACACCAACGTTGCCGCCTGCCTGCTGTATGAAAAAATGGGGTTTGAGCTGGGCGGCATCGACCGGCATCTTTATCGCGCGCTGCATGCCCGGCCGGCGGAAGTGGCGCTGTTCTGGTATCTCTGGTTCAGGTCGCGCTAAGTGTCGCCGGTGCCCTGCATCAGCTGCGCCAGCACGTTGCGGTAGCTCTGCAGCACGCCTTCATCTTTCTCCAGATCGAGCTTTTTAATCACGCTGGCGATCAGCGCCTTATCGGTGGTCGGCTTGCCCGCCTGCATTAGCTCCATCATGATCACCGCCAACAGCTCCGCTTCTTTCGGGGCGTTCCAGGCCGGGCTGTTAAAGTAGTCGGTAATTTCCCGGCCAGCGCTGGTGGATTGTGTTCTCATTCTCAACCTCCAAAAACGCAGCATCGACGCGTGACGCGCCGACAGATCAGTGACGAAACAACTCAGGGCAGGGGGCAAAGCAACAAGACCTGCCGCCACCTCAATTAAAAAGTGGCGATTTTTTAAACATAGAAGTGTGAAGGGGAAATGTCAGTAACAAAATGAAATATTTTTGCGGCGTGATTAACCGCTGCTGCCGGCAAAGGCGTGAGCCACCTCCAGCACGCCGTTGATCACGAACTGCACGCCCATGCAGACCAGCAAAAAGCCCATCAGCCGGGAGATCGCCTCAATGCCGCTTTTGCCGGTCCAGCGCATGATGGCGCCGGAGCTGCGCAGGCAAAGCCATAAAATCAGGCTGACGCAGAAAAAGGTAGCTACCGGCGCGACGGCGATCACCCAGGCGGGGAAATCGACATTGCCGCGCACGGTGGAGGCGGAGCTGATAATCATGGCGATGGTACCCGGGCCGGCGGTGCTGGGCATCGCCAGCGGCACGAAGGCGATGTTCACCGCCTGATGGGCGTTTAGCTCATCCTGCTTGTGTTCCGCCTCAACCGACTGACCGGCGGGCTGCTGTGGAAACAGCATACGGAAACCGATAAAGGCGACGATCAGACCGCCGGCGATGCGCAGGCCGGGAATCGAGATGCCGAAGGTATCCATAACCGCCTGACCCGCATACCAGGCGACAGTCATAATCAGAAAAACGTAGCAGGCGGCCTGCCAGGATTGCTTTCGGCGTTCGCGGGCGCTCATATCGCCAGCCAGACCCAAAAACAGGGCGACGGTGGTAAGCGGGTTGGCCAGCGGCAGCAAGACCACCAGGCCCAGACCCACGGCGCGGAGCAGTTCTGACATAGTGTGTTCCTTTATCTGTTTCCATTAAGGCAAATAGCCGCCTGCGGCAGTTGTGCCACAAAATAAATTTTTTCTCAATCAGCCCGGCGCACAGGGGCCTGGCAAGGGCCCGGCAGCTTTTTTTCATGCAGCCGATGAAAATCGCGCTTGCATTGCCTGAACGATTATGAGTAAATGCACCGTCGGTTTGTTAAACAGAACCGGGTATGCGAGCAGTTTTAGTAAAGCAGTCTGCAGTGTAAGAGTTATCTCTGATATCACTTCTTCAGTATCGCCTTCCTGAGTGCCTCATAACATCTGTACACAAACCTGTTGCCCACGAGGCGTTAATATTCACTGAAGGAAAGACAAATGTCTGCAAAACTGACTGGTTTAGTAAAATGGTTCAACGCTGAGAAAGGTTTCGGCTTCATTTCTCCGGCTGATGGCAGCAAAGACGTGTTCGTACACTTCTCTGCAATCCAGAACCAGGGTTTCAAAACTCTGGAAGAAGGTCAGAACGTTGAGTTCACCATCGAAAACGGCCCGAAAGGTCCGGCTGCTGCTAACGTCACCGTACGCTAAGCAACCAGAATACAAAAAACCCGCCTGATGGCGGGTTTTTTATTGCCTGAATACAGGCCGCTGGGCGTTTCAGCAGATGATTGTCTCCATCACCTTAGGGGGAGTGAGACAGGGCTGAAAAATAACAGCCCCGGAATATCTGCAATATTCCAGGGCCTGATAGCGTGTTGCTTTATCACCACAGTGTCGATTGTGGCGATGAAAACGGGTCAGGACTTACGGCCGCCGTGGCTGTTTTGTCCGCCTTTTTTACCCGCTTCGGATGCTTTTTCACGGTCATTTTTGAAGTTGCCGCCGCTCTGCTGGCCGCCTTTTTTACCCGCCTCAGAGGCTTTTTCACGGTCTTCTGCAAAATTACCTGAACCACCACGATGTTCTGCCATAATCGTCTCCTGATTACTTTTCCAGTTTTGGTGAGCATCAAAGAATATGTATTACCGGGGCAATGCATATTCTGCGTTGTGACGATATACAGTGTAGGAAAGAGGTTTTATTTTTCCAGTCAACAGACGCTGCCTGTATTTAAATGTAACCTACTGATTTTAAATATTTTTAATATATTTTTATATTTCGTATTCTGCTAAGTGGCTGATGATACAGCTTATTTATAAATAACATTAAATTTCATTTCTATTATTTCCAGGAGTGTTCTGAGCCGGCGAAGCTATATTACGCTGCGCTTGTTAGCATGGCGTTTTTATTTGCCGCTGTGGCTGTTCATCGCTGCTGGAATAACCGCAGGCCAGCCGTTGTGGCTGTGGTGAAAATCAGCCGGGTCATACGCTAAAATAGCCTTATCAGCGGCGACAGCGGGCGTGATAAATGCACGATAGCGCCCTCACGTTTATCCTTGCCTCCGCGCGAGACCGTTGCCGCGCAAGGCGTCATCACTACGCTGGCGGTCGCCGCGCATGCGGTGACGGCTGGCGAAAAAGTGTAAAATATCAGTATCCTCCGCTGTTATTTTGTTAATCGTAGTGATAGTGTCTGGCTTTACATTGTTATCGAGATAATGTGATGAAATACCTCATTGCAGAATTACTGGATAAGCTGGCGGAAAAAGAAGTCGAGTCGAAAGAGCTGGTTGCCCAGGTTGAAGCGCTGGAGATTGTTGTTACCGCGCTGCTGCGAAAACTGGGAGACGAACAGCGAGAGGCGTTGAGCAGCGGCATCAGCCAGGCACTGGCAACCGCTTCAGATGGCGCAAAGCCGGAAGATGCTTCATTACTGCATAGCTATATCGACAAGCTTCTTAATCATCCCCGTTACTGATCCTGCCTTGTGTTAACAGCGGTCACCCGATGCGGTGACCGTTTGTTCAAAGCTGACTGCCGCGCGGCTTCCTCCCGTCCTTATAATCAATCAGGCCAGAGGCGCCGGCGCATTAGCTTTTGCTCAGCGCCTGCGAGCGATCCATGCATTTTTCCATCGCCGCGATCACTGCCGAACGGAAGCCTTTCTCCTCCAGCACTTTCACCGCTTCGATGGTGGTGCCGCCGGGCGAACAGACCATATCTTTCAGCTCGCCGGGATGTTTGCCGGTTTCCAGCACCATTTGCGCCGCGCCTTTTACCGCCTGTGCGGCGAAGGCATACGCCTGCGCGCGCGGCATACCGCCCAGCACCGCCGCATCGGCCATCGCTTCGATAAACATAAACACGTAGGCGGGCGCCGAGCCGCTGACGCCGACCACCGCGTGGATCAGGTATTCCGGCACCGCTTCCGCTTTACCGAAGCTGTTGAAGATCGCCAGCACTTCGTCGGTCTCTTCCGGCGTGACCAGCGGGTTTGGCGTCACCGAAGTCATGCCCTCGTTAACTAACGCAGGCGTGTTTGGCATCACGCGCACGATTTTGCGATCGTGGCCCAGCACGCCGGCCAGCGCGTCGAGGGTGACGCCTGCGGCGATTGAGACAACCAGCGTCTCCTTATTCAGCGCGCCTGCCACCTCTTTCAGCACTTTTAAAATCACGTTGGGCTTTACCGCGCCGAACAGGATATCCGCCTCGCGCGCGACCTCTTCCGCGCTTTGCGCCGCGTTAAGGCCATACTGCTGCGCCATCTGCTGATTGGTTTCCGTCTTGCGATCGTAGATCCAGATCTGGTCAGCCTTGACCTGTCCGCCAGCGATCAGCCCGCCGATAATGGCTTTAGACATATTACCGCAGCCAATAAAACCTATTTTCTTTTCCAGCATGATTTTCCCTCTGCTTAGCCGTTTTCAGTTGGGCACCAGCTTACGACATTCTGCCGCTTTATCCAGCTTCAGCTAAACTCAAAACGTTACCGGAGGAGGGGAAAATGGACGATTTTCAGCAAGATGAAGCGCAGAACCGTCACTATCCTGTCGAGGAAAATATGCGCTGGCAGCGGCGGGAATGGCGCATCCAGCAGCTTGGCTATGCCCTGTTGCTGGCGATAGTGGTGGGCGGCGCCTGCGGGCTGTTCTCGAAAGGCTTTCTTAGCGACCGAACGCGTGTCTCGCCGCAGGGCAGCCTTGAGGTGAAATATGAGCGCTTTGCGCGCCAGCAGAGCGATATGGCGATGACCATTCGCCTGCACGCGCTGCGCGACAGGCTTTACAGCATTACGCTCAGCGGCGACGGGGTAGATAATTTTCAATTGCAGAGCATTCAGCCGCAGCCGCTGCGTGCGGAGAGCAGCGAACACTCTCTGACGCTCTGGTACAAAACGCAAAATATCAATCGCGGCGCCAGCATCTGGCTGGGCGGCCAGCCGCAGTCGCCAGGCAAATACGCCTTTACCGTCAGCGACAGCAGCGGGGCGCAGGTAGATTTTACCCAGTGGGTTTATCCTTAGGAGAAGAGAGATGGAAACGGTACTACGCGCGGTAAGCATGTATTTCTTGCTGATGGTGGTGCTGAAGATCGCCGGCCGCCGCACGCTGCTGGAGATGACCAGCTTCGACTTTATTCTGCTGCTGATTATCAGCGAGGCGACCCAGCAGGCGCTGCTGGGCAACGACTTTTCCGTTACCGGCGCCGGGCTGACGATTATCACGTTGATCGTGATGGATATCGTGCTGGGCAAGTTTAAGGCGTGGTTCCCGCGCCTGGAGCTGCTGATTGACGGCGTGTCGCTGATTCTGGTGGAGGATGGCCAGCTGCTGACGCGACGCGCGCGCAAGGCGGGCATTACCGTCGAGGATATCCTCGCTTCGGCGCGCAGCAGCCAGGGGCTGGAGCGTCTCGATCAGATAAAGTTTGCCATTCTGGAGAAGAACGGCAAAATCAGCATTATTCCCCAGTCCTGACAGGAAAACCGATGCCAATTTGGGTGGACGCCGACGCGTGTCCGAAAGTGATTAAAGATATTCTCTACCGTGCAGCGGAGCGCAGCCAGATCGAACTGATCCTGGTCGCTAATCAGCCGCTGGCCGTGCCGCCTTCCCGTTTTATCCGCACGCTGCGCGTGGCGGCGGGTTTCGACGTGGCGGATAACGAAATTGTCCAGCGCGTCAGCGCGGCGGATCTGGTAATTACCGCCGACATACCGCTGGCGGCGGAGGTGCTGGAGAAGGGGGCGGCGGCGCTGAATCCGCGCGGCGAGCGCTACAGCGAGGCGACGATTCGCGAGCGCCTGACCATGCGTGATTTTATGGATACGCTACGCTCCAGCGGCGTACAGACCGGCGGCCCGCCGGCGCTGAACCAGCGCGATCGGCAGCAGTTCGCCGCCGAACTGGATAAGTGGCTGTTGGCGCGGCAGCGTCGCAAAAGCGACGCCGCCGGCCAGGGCGGGGCGGCCAGCAGCTGACCGCTTAACGGAAACACTTAGATAAAGCTGTCGTCGTCGCTGAAGTCGTCGTTGCTGAAATCATCGCCGCCGAAACCGGCGTTATCATCCTGTTGCCAGCTGGCATCCTGCAGAAACGCCCGGTCGTCGCCGTTGTTGAAGGTGTCGAGGCTGGTATCCAGCGGCTCCGGATCCGGTAACGCCGGTTCGTTAATAATATTCACAATTTCCTGCGGCTGAGAGTGATGGAACATGCTGGTCAGCATATCTGCCATCACCACGCCGCCCGCTACACCCACAGCAGTCTGCAGTGCGCCGCCGAGAAAGCCGCTGCCGCGCGGCGCGTTGTAGGGCTGTTGCTGCTGGCCGTAAGGCTGCTGCGGGGTGTTATAGGGTTGCTGTCCGTAAGGCTGCTGCTGCGGCGCGCTATTCCACGCCGGTTGCTGCTGCGGTGCCGGCTGACGCTGACCGCCGCCAAACAGGCCGGATAAAAAGCCGCCGCTCTGACGCGGCTGTTGCTGTTGCTGTTGCGCCTGCGCGAGGCGGCTTTCCAGCTCGTTGACCTGCGCATTCAGTTTTTTCATCGCCGCTTCCTGAATCAGGATAGCCTGCGCCATATAGTAAGGTGCGGCAGGCTGCTGGCGCAGCTGCTGCTCAATCAGGCGCTCTGCGGCGGCGTCGCGCGGCACGGACTGGCTCTCAGCCTGTTTTAGTCGGCTGAACAGACTCTCTATCAGACGTTGTTCTTCGCTCTGCATGGAAAACTCCTTAAACACGCGTTATCTGTTTATTCTGGTCGCTGCGCGGGGAAAGTAAATTAACACTGCGTAAGTAAATATTGCCATCTTTATGCTGTGACGCATGACGGTTAAGTGTAACGCGCGTTTTTCTCTGCTCAGGCACCCCAGGCCGCGCTGCCTTCGCGGCGTAAAAACAACGTTACAGCTGGCTCGCACATTTTTTTGCCGGTATGATGCCCGCCATGCACATTTTGATGAGCCAACTGCGGCGTGACGCAGCGCTGGCGGAGGATAGCCTGTTATGTCGTCACCCATTTTTTTAATCGGCGCGCGCGGCTGCGGTAAAACCACCGTGGGCGAACTGCTGGCGCAGGCGCTGGGCTACGCTTTCCGCGATACCGATCGCCATTTGCAACAGGTCAGCGGTCAAACGGTGGCGGAGATCGTCGCTGCCGAAGGCTGGGAAGGGTTTCGTCAGCGGGAAACGCAGGCGCTGATGTCGGTGAGCGCGCCGGAAACCGTCGTCGCCACCGGTGGCGGCATGGTGCTGGCGGAGATTAATCGCCGCTTTATGCAGGAGCGCGGCAGAGCAATCTGGCTGCAGGCCAGCGCCAGCGTGCTGGCTTCGCGGCTCTCCGCTTATCCGGAAAGCGCACAGCGGCCCACCCTGACTGGCCGGCCGATTACCGAAGAGATGTCGGAAGTGCTGCGCCAGCGCGAAGAGCATTATCAGCAAACGGCGCACCATATCATCGATGCGATGCAACCTCCTGAACAGGTTGTGGCGCAAATTCTGGATGCGCTTTCGCTGGCGCGCGCCAGCTAAGCCCCGGCGGGCGCCCGCCCGCCGATCGGGAATATCTGTTTTTGTTACCTTTCTTTTCCGAACCGCCGGCGCGCTCGCCGTATTGTCTATACTTACCTGACGAACGCTGACTGGCGAACGTTCTCCGCCGCAGGCGAAGAGAGTAACGGATACCACTTTCAACAAAAGAGGGAAGAGACTATGCCGAGCAGACCACCCTATCCACGTGAAGCGCGCGTCGTTCAGGTTGATAAAGGCGCAGCGGGCGAGAGCGTAACGCGTTATGAGTTGCGCGCCGATCACCCTAAACCGAACTCGCTGATCAGCGAGCATGAAAGCGAGCAGGAAGCGCTGGATGCGAAAGAGCGCTACGAAAGCCGCGACAAAGATTAACCCCCCGGCGGGCATGGACGCCTGTTAATGGTCTTGCAGAGAGAATCACTTTAGCGTAGGCGCTTATCCGCCTAAAAGAGTGGATCCTGCGGTCAATATTGTTATTACGTTATTCCTTTCTCTCTTCGCTGTTATTTACCCCGTCCGCCAGTCCGAAAAAATAAAGGCTTTCCTTTACATATTAGCGAGATATCTCTGAAAACCGCAATTCAGGCTTGACCTGTCCCGCCGCGCGTTTTATTTTTCTGTCCACTGTCTGATTCCCTTGCTGACATTATGACCCGTTTTTCGCGCAATAATTAGCGATGCGGCAGGGCGATGCTTAACGCGATAACCTCTTATTAAAGGCATGGCTTTTGTAGGCAATTCCTTACAAGAAGGCTATCGCCGAAAATAACCCGTTTAGCTATATATAATCGTCAGTTTCAACGATGGCCTTTATCTCAAGGCTGTGCCAGGATGATATTGTCCCGGTAAGGAAGATTACCGTCGAATAATCGCCGTTCAGTTGATTAATGGCCTGAAAAAAGTGCCGCTGCGCCGTTAGCCGCGCGCCGCCGCAGGTTAAAGGGTGTTCAGTATGACGGGCGTGAGCGATATGCGGCGGGCGGCAGCGCTATTATCTGCGCCGCAAAAGTAGCCGTTAATTTATGCCAGTACGAAAGCGTAGCCGCGATAAAGTCTATATCAGCACCTTTGCGCTTCCGGCAATAACTTTATCAGACAGTACCTGGGTAATAAGGGAGTTATTTAGCGGAATCGGCGTTTGTATCGTCAGGCAAACGATAAAGTCCCATTAAAAAGCTTTTCCGCTGAATAAAATGATGACGTTTTATAAACGCATTAACAAACAGGAAAACGGCAGCGGTTCAGGGAATAACCTGGCCATACACCTTTTCCGCCGGGGGAGATCGACGCATGGCGCGAATCGATTTCCGCGCCGCCTGCGGTGAGCGGATAACCCCGGCTATTTACATGGTTCGAAGAATAAATAATGAAACAGAAACTGGTCATCGTAACCATCGCGTACTCTCCGCGCGGCGATATCACACCGCTGCTGCTTGAACATTTGCCGGAGGAGCAAATATTGCGCGTCAGCCTGCTGGAGGGGCTGGCGGCGGCGGAAATCGAGGAGCAATACGCGCCTGGGGAGAACGAACCCACGCTGGTGACGCACCTGCCGGATGGCGCGCCGCTGACACTCTCCGCCGGCAAGGTGGAGCAAGGGCTGCAGCAGCTGATCTGGCGGCTGGAAGAGCAGGGCGCCGAAACCATCCTGCTGCTGGGCTACGCCGGCGATCATCTTCGGGCGCACGGCGCCGTGCTGCTCGAGCCGGATCGCATCGTGCCGCCGCTGGTTAAGGCGATCGTCGACGGCTATCAGGTGGGGATTATGATCTCGGCGGAAGATCCGCTGCGGCAGCAGGCGTTTAAATGGCGCAACCTGAGCCGCCCGGCGCGTTTCGCCGTCGCCAGCCCCGATCATGGGGATGACGAGACGCTGATCGACGCGGCGTTGGCGCTGCAGGAGCAGGGCGCAGACGTGGTGGTGCTGGATAGTCCCGGCTACCATCAGCGCCATCGCGATTTTCTGCAGCAGCTGTTGGGCATCCCGGTGCTGCTTTCCCATCTGCTGCTGGCGAAGATGGCGGCGGAGCTGCTGGTATAAGCGACAATTTGAGATGACAAAGCGCGCGCTTAGCCTCTACACTGCCGATTCATCCATTTTGGTTTCGGGGAAGTTGCATGCTGAATGTAAGCGAGTACTTTGAAGGGAAAGTGAAGTCGATCGGTTTTACCAGCGCCAGCACCGGGCGCGCCAGCGTGGGCGTGATGGTAGAAGGCGAGTACGCCTTCAGTACCGGCCAGCCGGAAGAGATGACAGTGATCAGCGGCGCCTTAAATGTGCTGCTGCCCGGCGAAACCGAATGGAAAATCTATGAGGCGGGCGGCGTATTTCACGTGCCCGGCCACTGTGAGTTTCATCTGCAGGTTGCAGAGCCGACGTCCTATCTGTGCCGCTATCTTTAAGCGGCACGGCCATGCTGCGTGCGCCGCCAGCGGCGCACTTACCGTTTTAGCGCTGCGCTTCGCCGCCTAACGCTTCCGTCAGATTGTTGACTAACGCCGTCAGTTCGCTGGTCATCAGAATAAAGTCCGCATCGAAACGCTGAGCGAAATCTTCCCGATCGATATCGTCATTCTGCTCGCGCAGCGTGTCGGCAAACTTCAGGCGCTTCAGCGAACCGTCATCCGCCAGCACCAGCTGAATACGCTCCTGCCAGTCCAGCGCCAGCTTTGTCACCAGCTTGCCCGCTTCGATATGGTTGGCGATCTCGTCGCACACCAGATCCTGTTTTTTGCAGCGGATTACGCCGCCATCTTCCAGAATCGCCTTCAGCTCCGCCTCATCCATCAGCGTGAAGCCCGCCGGCAGATCGCCGGAGCGTACCCATTCGGTCAGGGTCAGCTCGATCGGATTTTCCAGCGTCAAGGGCACCACCGGCAGCGAACCGATACTTTTACGCAGCAGCGCCAGCACATCTTCCGCTTTTTTCGCGCTGGCGCAGTCAACCATGATCAGGTTGTTGACGCTATCGATCCAGAGAAAAGTCTGGCTGAAGCGGCTGAAGGCGCGCGGCAGCAGGCTGTGCAGCACCTCATCCTTCAGCGCGTCTTTTTCGGTCTTTTTCAGCTTGCGCTGCTGTTCCGCTTCCAGCTTCTCGATTTTTGCTTCCAGCGACTGTTTGATCACCGGCGACGGCAGGATCTTCTCTTCTTTACGGGCGCAGATCAGGATCTGTCCGTTATTGACATGAGTCAGCTCTTCGCCGCGCGAGCCCATCGGCGAAACCCAGCCGGTCTTCGCCATATCCTGACTGCCGCACGGGGAAAAGGAAAACGCAGCGAGTTGTTTTTCCAGTTCGTCTGCGGACAGCGGGATGTCACGATTCAGACGATAAATCATCAAATTTTTAAACCACAACATAGGGTTTTCCTTTGCCGGTTGTGCATAAACGCACAGGTCATAAACGGTGCTGCGCATGATAGCGAAACATCGCCGGCGGGTCATTGCCTTTCCTGCCGTCGCCTTCTAATGTGAACAGCATCGGGTTAACGAATAAGGAGAAAGCTGTGCGCATTGGCATTGACTTAGGCGGAACCAAAACGGAAGCGATCGCGCTCTCTGACGCGGGCGAAACGCTGTTCCGGCATCGCGTGCCCACGCCGCGCGACGACTACCCGCAAACGCTGCGGACCATCGTCGAACTGGTGCGGCTGGCCGAAGAGAAAGCCGGCGAGCGGGGCAGCGTCGGGTTGGGCATTCCCGGCACGCTTTCTCCTTATACGCAGCGGGTGAAAAACGCCAACTCGACCTGGCTTAACGGGCAGCCGCTGGATCGCGACCTGGCGCGCCTGCTGGATCGCGAGGTGCGCATCGCCAACGACGCCAACTGTCTGGCGGTGTCGGAAGCGGTGGATGGCGCGGCGGCAGGCAAGGCGCTGGTGTTCGCGGTGATAATCGGCACCGGCTCCGGGGCGGGTATCGCCATTAACGGCGTTTCCCATGCCGGTGGCAACGGCAATGCCGGCGAGTGGGGGCATAATCCGCTGCCGTGGATGGACGCCGATGAGCTGCGCTATCGTGAGGAAGTGCCCTGCTACTGCGGGCAGCAGGGCTGCATCGAAACCTTTGTCTCCGGCACCGGCTTCGCCACCGACTATTTCCGGCTGAGCGGCAAGCGCCTGAGCGGCGAAGAGATCGTTACGCTGTTGGCGCAGCAGGATCCGGTGGCGGAACTCGCCATGCGCCGCTACGAGTTGCGGCTGGCGAAAGCGCTGGCCCAGGTGGTGAACCTGCTCGATCCGGACATGATCGTGCTGGGCGGTGGCATGAGCAACGTGACGCGCCTTTACCAGACGCTGCCGTCGCTGATCACGCCCTGGGTGTTCGGACGCGAGTGCGCAACGCCGGTGGTGAAGGCGCAGCACGGCGACTCCAGCGGCGTACGCGGCGCCGCCTGGCTCTGGCCGCTGAACGGCGTCGCCTAGCCGGCGTCGGGGCTGAAGGCGATGATCGCCTGCTGCGACGCGCCCGGCGGGGGAGGCGGCAGCTGCGGCGTGCTGCCTACCGTCTGCCAGGCCTGCAGGCAGAGCGGCTCATCGCCCTCGGTGCGCAGCACCTGATAGCCACGCCGCGCATCATAATTCAGCGTAATGTCACAGCGTTGGCCGCGATAGCGATCGCCGTGCGAAAAGTTGCGCGTGATGCGCCACTGCAGCTCTTTTATCCAGGCGCACTCCGCATTGGCCGGGGCGTGGGCGCAGCCGGCGGAAAAATTGGGCGCGGCGGCGTCAGGGGCCGGCGGCCGGGCGCTGTGGCAGGCGCTCAGCAGCAGCGCGAACAGCGGAACGAGGCGTAAAGCGGACATCATCTTTCCTTGCGGGCTGAGGAGTTTCGTCGCGCACGGTAACATGCGCGGCGCGACGAAAACAGGCGCATCAGACTGAAAATAGCCGGTCCAGCCGGCTGTAGCCGAGGCCGTTAACCTTCCTGACTTTGATCTGCACCGGAATACGCTCTTTCATCGCCTCGACGTGGCTGATCACCCCAATGGTTTTGCCGCTGGCGTTAAGCGCATCCAGCGCGTCGAGCGCGGTATCAAGCGTATCCGCATCCAGCGTGCCGAAGCCCTCATCGAGAAACAGCGATTCGATGCGGGTTTTATGGCTGACCAGGTCGGAGAGCGCCAGCGCCAGCGCAAGGCTGACCAGAAAACTTTCGCCGCCCGACAGGGTGCGGGTATCGCGCTGCGCGTCGGCCTGCCAGGTGTCCATGACCTGCAACTCCAGCGTATCGGCCGATTTCCGCTGCAGCAGATAGCGCCCGTGCAGACGGTTTAGCTGCTGGTTCGCCAGCCAGACCAGGTGATCGAGCGTCAGCCCCTGGGCGAAGCGGCGGAATTTATCGCCGCTGCTGGAGCCGATCAGCTGATTGAGGTAGCCCCAGTCTTCGGTCTGCTGGGCATTCTCTTCAATGCGCTGCAGCAGCGTCTGTTGCTGCTGGCGCTGCGCGTCGTCGCTCTCCAGCTGCTGGCGCAGCTGCCCCTGCTGGCGAACCAGATCGCGCAGCTGTTGCTGCTGCGTCTCCAGCTGCGCTTCCAGCTCCGGTAGCGCGGCGTGGAGATCGGCCGGGCGGCCGGCAAGGTGCTGCGCCAGACGCGTCTGCGCCTGCTGTGCCACCGCGTTAGCCTGCTGGCGACGCGCCTCCCGCTGCTGACAGCGGGTGCGCAGCTGCATGGCCTGCTGCTCATCCAGCAGCGCGGTGCGAAATGCCTCTTCATCACTGAAATCGCTCTGCTTCAGCGCGGCGATAAACTGCGCGCAGCAGGTTTCATAGCGTTTCAGCGCCGCCTCCTGCTGTTGCGCCAGCGAATTATGCTGTCCGGTCAGGTTATTGACCCGATCCTGCGCCTGTTGCCGACGCTGCTGCTGCTCGCGCAACAGCGTGTCGGCCTCTGCCAGCCGCTGTTGCCACTGCTGGCGTACTTCTGCCACCGCGCTATTGCCGAGCAGCTGATGACGCTGTTGACGCAGCTCGCCGAGCTGCTGCTGCTGCGCCTGCGCCAGCTGTTCCGCCCGCTCGCGCTGCTGCGCCAGCTGGGTCAGCTCTTCTTCAATGCCGCGCAGCGCGATATCGCAGGCAGCAAGGCGCGCGGCGATATCCGCCAGCAGCTGGTCGCTTTTCTGCCAGCGCCGCCACGTCTCCTGGCGCGCGTCGAGCCACGCCTGCTGCCCCTGCGGATCCGGCAGCGTCAGCTGATGCTGCGCCAGCTCCTGCGTCAGCGCCTCGCTCAGCTGCTCCAGCTGCTGGCTCAGCTGCTGCCGCTGCTGTTCCGTCTCCTGGCGCTGCTGTTGCAGATAGCCCAACTGCTGCTCCGCCAGCTGCCGCGCCTGATGCTGCTGCTGCCAGCGCTGCTGGCTGGCGGTCAGCGCCTCTTTTGCCTGCTGGTAAAGGCGCGCGGCGCTTTCGCGCTGCTGTAGCTGCGCCTGAAGCTGGCTTTCCCGCTGCTCCTGCTGCTCAATCCAGAGGGCGGGCCCGCTCTCCTCTTGCGGCGCCGGCGTTATTCCGGCGGCGGCCAGCAGCGTCTGCCACTCATCCTGCTGGCGCGTCAGATCGGCGTTCAGCGCCTGCTGCTGCTGCTGAAGCCGCTGCTGCTGGCTCTGTAGCGCCTTCAGCTGTTCGCCACAGGTCACGCCTTCGATGCGCAGCTGCTCTTCCTGTTGGCGTACGCTCTCCAGCCGCTGCTGGTTTTCGTTCAGCGTCAGGGTTTGGTAGTGCGCTACCGCCGGATGCTCAGTAGCGCCGCACAGCGGACAGGGCTCGCCGGCGACCAGGCGCGCGCGCTCCTGCTCCAGGCTGACGATGCGCTGCTCCAGCTCCAGACGCGCCTGCAGATCGACGCGGTGCTGATGCTTCTCTTTCCATGCCTGGCGTCGCTGCTCCAGCTGCTGCGTCTGCTGCAGGATCTGTTCCTCCAGCGCCAGCAGCTCCTGCTGCTGTTGCGCATGGCGTTGGCTGAGCGGACGCAGGGTTGAGAAGCAGACCGCCAGCTTTTGCCGCAGCGGCCGCTGCTGCTGTAGCTGCTCCAGTTGACGGCGTAGCGCGCTTTCCGGCTGCTGCTGCTCTAATGCAGTAAGTGCTTGCTCAGCGCGCACGGCGTGCTGGCGTGCGCGCGCCTGTTCGCTTTCCAGCGGTGCGGATTCCGCAGTGAGGCGCGACAGCAGCTGCTGCTGTTCATCCTGCAGCTGTTGCTGCTGCCGCTGTTTTTCCTGCATCGCCGCCAGGTTTTGCCGCAGCTGTTGCTGCTGCTGAAAACGCTCGCGCCAGCCGCCCAGCCGCTCGCCCCAGTGCGCCACGCCCGCGTGATCGTGGCGCCACTGCTGCTCCTGCTGCTGCCGGGCAAGCAGCGTTTGCCGTTCGTCGCTGAGCTGCCCCCGACGCTGTTCGCGCTGCTGCTGCGTATGCTGGCTATCCGCCAGAGCCTGCTGCTGCTGCGTCAACTGCAGCTGCAGACTTGCGATCTGATGGTCGAGCGGGATCACCTGCTCATTGATGGCGGTCTCCTGCTGGCGCCACTCATCGTTTAGCTGTTGATTCTCCAGAGCCGCTTTTTCCTGCGCCTGTTGCAACGTAAGTAATTGCTCACTTTCGTGCTGAAGCGCGGCGGTCAGCTGCTGCGTTTGCTGCGCCAGCTGGCGCAGATCCTGTTGCAGCTGGTTGCGCTGCTGCCAGAGCGGGCGCAGCTTTTCCGCCGGCTCCGCCCGTGCCAGCTGCTGACGCGCCGGTTCCGCCTGCTGCCAGTCGCTTTCCGCCTGGCGTTGATCTTCGGCGGCCTGTTCCGTTTCCTGGGTGAGCCGCTGCTGCTGACTGAGCCACTGCTGCTGCTGTTGAGTAAGCGCTAACTGTTTTTGTAGTTCCTGCTCCTGCTGCGCCAGCGCGTTCAGGGCCTGATCCAGCTCCTGACGCGCCGCCGGTTCCAGCAGCGCCATGCCCGCTGCCCGCGCCCGCAACTGCTCCAGTTCGATGCGCGCCTGCTTATGCTGTTCATAGATGCGCGCGGAAAGCTGGCCGTAGATCTCGGTGCCGGTCAGCTCCTCCAGCAGCTCGGCGCGATCGTTGGCGTCGGCATTAAGAAAAGCGGCGAACTGCCCCTGCGACAACATCATCGATTTGGTGAAGCGGGCGAAATCGAGGCCGGTGAGCTGGGCGATCATCTCCAGCTTATCTTTTACCTTGTCAGCGACGATGACGTTGTCCGCGCAGCGCGCCAGCTCAACGCGCGGCGCCTGCAGGTTGCCGTCCACCGCGCCGCGCGCCCGGTTCTGGCTCCAGAAGGCGCGCCAGGCTTCGCCTTTGACCTCGAACTCCACCTCGGCCAGGCATTCGGCGGTGTCACGGCTGATCAGCTCGTTCTGGTTTTGCGAGATTTTGCCCAGCCGCGAAGTTTCGTGATAGAGCGCCAGGCAGATGGCGTCAAGCAGGGTGGTTTTGCCGGCGCCGGTAGGGCCGGTAATGGCGAACAGGCCGCTGCTGGCGAAAGGTTCGCGGGTAAAGTCGATTTTCCATTCGCCTTTCAGCGAGTTGATGTTTTTAAAGCGCAGGGAGAGAATTTTCATGACGGGTTCTCCTCGCCCTGATGCAGCGCTTCCAGCGTGCCGCTGAACAGCTGGCGTACGCGCTGCAGTCGCGCCTCGTCGCTCTCTTCTTCCTGCTCCAGCCGCCGCTCAAACACCTCTTCGACTTTCAGCTCGCTCAGCGTTTCGTTTTGCAGGCGCGCCAGCGCGCGCTCGCGCAGTTCGCGGCTGCGGCGCATCAGCAGCACCTCGACCGGCAGCCCCTCGGTCAGCGTCTGTATATGCTGCTGCATATTGTGCAAATACTCCTGGGTGGTGATTTCAATATCGAGCCAGACCGGCCTGGCAGGATCGGCCCCGGCGAACGGCTTCAGCTGCGCCTCAATCTCCGCCAGCGTTCCTTTCAGGGTCTGCATCGGCTGGAAGCAGGGCACCGGCAGCGGCTCGACGCGCTCCAGCGCGCCCTCCCTGAAGCTCACCAGAAACACGCTTTTCGTGCTGCCCAGCTCATCGAAGCTCAGCGGCAGCGGCGAGCCGCTGTAGCGGATATGTTCGCTGTTGGCGATGCGCTGCGCGCGGTGGATGTGGCCCAGCGCGATATAGTCGGCAGGCGGAAACGCCTGTGCCGGAAAGGCGTCAAGCGTGCCGATATAGATATCGCGCACCGCTTCGCTTTTGCTGACCCCAACGGTGGTGAGATGGCCGGTAGCGATCACCGGCAGCGGCGTCGTTGCCTGTTGACTCAGCCTGCGCGCATGCTGATAGCTGCGCTGATAGTGTTGCGTAATGGCGCTCAGCAGCGTCAGCTGCTTCTGCTCGCCGGACTGGCCCGCCTGGCTGCGCATAATATCGCGCGGCCGCAGGTAGGGGATGGCGCAGAGTATGGCGCCCGGTTCGCCCTGGCGCGTTTTCAGCGTAAGCACCTGCTCTTCGGGATTGTCGCTGGCGGCGGCGATCACCTGCGTATTCAGGCAGGCGAGCAGCGCGCGCGATTCATTAAGCGTGGCGACAGAATCGTGGTTGCCGCCCAGCACGATCAGCTGGCAGCCGGTGCGATGCAGATCCACCACAAAGCGGTTGTAGAGTTCGCGCGCATAGCTGGGGGGCGAGCCGGTATCGAAAATATCGCCCGCCACGATCACCGCATCCACCTGATGCGCTTCCACGCGGTCGATCAGCCAGTTAAAAAAGGCCTGATGCTCGGCGGCCCGGCTGCGGGTATAAAAGAACTGGCCGAGATGCCAGTCTGAAGTATGGATAATGCGCATAGAACTCCCAGCTAAAAGCAGAACGCCGGAGGCGATTATAACCAGCGCGCGGGCGCAGACCAGGAAAAATCCACTGTGAAGGCGTCACAAAAGCGTTACCGAAGCGTCAGGCAGGCCGTGCATTTTTCATAAATCTGTCATAAAACTGACGCATAATGACGCCGCAAATTCCCGTGACAGAGAGTCACATTCGCAGGAGCAATAATGGCTAAGCGCATTCTGGTTGTCGAAGATGAAGCCCCCATCAGGGAAATGTTATGTTTCGTGCTGGAGCAGAACGATTATCAGCCGATAGAGGCGGATGATTACGACAGCGCCGTCAACCTGCTTATCGAACCCTGGCCCGATCTGATCCTGCTTGACTGGATGCTGCCCGGCGGCAGCGGCATTCAGTTTATTAAACACCTCAAGCGCGAAGCGATGACGCGCGATATCCCGGTAATGATGCTGACGGCACGCGGCGAAGAAGAAGATCGCGTGCGCGGCCTCGAAGTGGGCGCCGACGACTACATCACCAAACCTTTCTCGCCGAAAGAGCTGGTGGCGCGCATCAAAGCGGTGATGCGCCGTATCTCGCCGATGGCGGTGGAAGAGGTGATTGAAATTCAGGGGCTAAGCCTCGACCCTTCTTCGCATCGCGTGATGTCGGAGACCACGCCGCTGGAGATGGGACCGACCGAATATAAGCTGTTGCACTTCTTTATGACCCACCCGGAGCGGGTATACAGCCGCGAACAGCTGCTGAATAACGTCTGGGGCACTAACGTCTACGTGGAAGATCGCACGGTGGATGTGCATATCCGCCGCCTGCGTAAGGCGCTGGAGCTGACCGGGCACGATCGCATGGTGCAAACCGTACGTGGAACGGGGTATCGTTTCTCCGCGCGTTACTGATCGGAGTTTGCCTCGTGCTGGAACGCCTCTCCTGGAAGAGACTTTTACTGGAACTGCTGTTGGTCTGCCTGCCGGCACTGCTGCTCGGCCTGTTGACCGGCTATCTCCCCTGGTTCCTGCTGGGCGCCGTGCTGCTGTTGCTGGGCTGGCATTTCTGGAATCTGCTGCGGCTCTCGCACTGGCTGTGGACCGATCGCACCATGACGCCGCCCACCGGGCAGGCGAGCTGGGAGCCGCTGTTTTACGGTCTCTACCAGATGCAGCTGCGCAACCGACGCCGTCGCCGCGAGCTGGGCAACCTGATCAAACGCTTTCGCAGCGGCGCAGAGTCGCTGCCTGATGCGGTGGTGCTGACCACTGACGAGGGCACCATTTTCTGGTGCAACGGCCTGGCGCAGCAGCACCTGGGGCTGCGCTGGCCGGAGGATAATGGCCAAAATATCCTTAACCTGTTGCGCTATCCGGAGTTCTCGCGCTATCTGCGCCAGCAGGCGTTCGCCCGTCCGCTGACGCTGGTGATGAATAACCAGCTGCATATGGAGTTCCGCGTGATGCCCTACAGCGAAGGACAGTGGCTGCTGGTGGCGCGCGATGTCACCCAGATGCATCAGCTGGAAGGGGCGCGGCGCAACTTCTTCGCTAACGTTAGCCATGAGCTGCGCACGCCGCTGACGGTGCTGCAGGGCTACCTGGAGATGATGAGCGATGCGGTGCTGGAGGGCAAAGCGCGCGAAAAGGCGCTGCAGACCATGCAGGAGCAGACGCGCCGCATGGATGGGCTGGTGAAACAGCTGCTGACGCTGTCGCGTATCGAGGCGGCGCCCGCCATCGATCTGGCGGAGAAAGTTGATGTGCCGATGATGCTGCGGCTGCTGCAGCGCGAGGCGGAGACCCTGAGCGGCGGCCGGCATGCGATCGCCTTTCATACCGATCCGCACCTGAAGGTGTTTGGCAATGAAGAGCAGTTGCGCAGCGCCATTTCCAACCTGGTCTATAACGCGGTTAATCATACCCCGGAAGGTACGCGCATCGATGTTTGCTGGCTGCATAATAAACAGGGGGCGCTGTTCGCCGTGAAGGATAACGGGCCGGGCATCGCCGCCGAGCATCTGCCGCGCCTTACTGAACGCTTTTACCGCGTAGACAAAGCGCGCTCGCGCGCCACCGGCGGCAGCGGGCTGGGGCTGGCGATTGTGAAACATGCCCTGAGCCATCATGGATCGCGCCTCACCGTCACCAGCGAGCCGCACAAAGAGACCTGTTTCAGCTTTATTCTGCCGACAAGGTTGATTGTCGGCCCGCAACTGCCGGACAATGCGGCGCGTAAATCCTGATGGACGCCAGGCATGAAAGTGATCATTACCGCAGCGCTGCTGCTCTTTTCCGGCGCGCTGCAGGCGAAGCCCGCGATACTGGCGGGCAACCTTAGCAGCGTCGGCTCCGATACGCTGGGCAACCTGATGGCGCTATGGGGCGAAAGCTTTAACCGCCAGTATCCAGGTGTCAACGTGCAGGTGCAGGCAGCGGGGTCCTCTACCGCGCCTACCGCGCTGGCGGCGGGCGCCGCGCAGCTGGGTGCCATGAGCCGCCCGATGCAGCCGGCGGAGCGCCAGCTGTTTCAGCAGCGCTACGGCTATCCGCCGCTGGCGGTGCCGGTGGCGCTCGACGCGCTGGTGGTGGTGGTGAATCAGGATAATCCGCTGAGCCAGCTTAACGCGCAGCAGCTGGACGCCATTTTTTCCATTACCCGCCGCTGCGGCGCAGCGCAGGCGCCGCACGTCTGGGGCGATCTGCAGCTGACACAGCCCGGCTGGCGGCAGCGGCCGCTACAGCGACTCGGGCGCAACTCCGCGTCCGGCACCTGGGGCTATTTCAAACAGCAGGCGCTGTGCGGCGGCGATTTCCGCCACGACGTCGGCGAGTACCCCGGTTCGGCGGCGGTGGTACAGGCGGTGGCCTCCAACCTTAACGCCATCGGCTACGCCAGCTTCGGTTTTCATATCAGCGGCGTCAAAATGCTGGCGCTGGCGAAAGCGGGCGAGGCGGTGATGCCCGACGCCGCCACCATCCGCAGCGGCCGCTACCCTTATGCGCGCCCGCTCTATATCTATATCAATAAGCCGCCGGGCAAGGCGCCGGAGCCGCTGACCGCCGCGTTTTTGCGTCAGGCGCTGTCGCCGGAAGGGCAGGCGCTGGTCAGTCAGGCGGGTTATCTGCCGCTCTCTGACCGGCAGCTTGCTGAGGCGCGGGCGCTGCTGCAGCCCTGAGACGGGCGCGCCGTATCGCTGACGCGGCGCGATCGCTTTTTGCGCCCGTGCCGCCCGGGTCGCCTTCGCGCTCGCCGCGCGCTTCACTGGCCTCGCTATCCCGACTATCGCTATCCCAACTACCGCTTTACCTGACCTGAGGATGGCGTTGCGCGCTGGCGCTTTCCGGGGGCGTTGTGCGGTTCGCCTGAATGATGTTTAACAGGGTATTATGCGGTTCGCCTGAATGGCGCAGCCCGCCTGCCACCTGAATGGCACAGCCCGCCTGCCACCTGAAGGGCATTCAGCGTGCCATGATCTGTTTTCAATCTGCCTGCCTCTCCCCCTCCTTTTCGCCCGCTTTTCATGCGCCAACATGAATATTTTTCATCGACCATGAAATTTCCTCCCTTGCCGCCTGACGGCAGTCATGCGAATCTGCTTTCAGACATATAGACATCCAGAAGTCTTAAAAATAAGAATCTGAAACTATTTCACTGGTAAACCAACGGGGCGGCATCGCCTCGTAACAGGAGTTGAACGCCATGCAGAGAACAACCGCCCCTTTCCGCGCCGACGTGGTTGGCAGCTTTTTACGTCCCGCCGCCATCAAGCGCGCCCGTGAGCAGTTTGCCGCCGGCGAGATTGACGCTGCCGCGCTGCGCCGCGTGGAAGATGAAGAGATCCAGCGCGTGGTCGGGCAGCAGCTGGCTGCCGGCCTGCAGGTGGTGACCGACGGCGAATTCCGTCGCGCCTGGTGGCACTTCGATTTCTTCGACGGCCTGCAGGGCGTCGAGCGCTATGAGGCGGAGCAGGGCATTCAGTTCAACGGTATTCAGACCAAAGCGCGCGGCGTGCGCGTCACCGGCAAGCTCGGCTTCGGCGACCATCCGATGCTGGAGGATTTCCGCTACCTGAACAGCATCAGCGGCGACGCGGTGGCGAAGATGACCATTCCCAGCCCCAGCGTGCTGCATTTCCGCGGCGGCCGTAAGATGATCGATGCCGATGTCTATCCCGATCTGGCGGACTATTTCGACGACCTGGCGCAAACTTACCGCGACGCCATCCGGGCGTTTTACGATGCCGGCTGCCGCTATCTGCAGCTGGATGACACTGTCTGGGCTTATCTCTGCTCAGAAGATCAGAAACGGCAGATCCGCGAGCGCGGCGATAACCCCGACGAGCTGGCGCAGACCTATGCGCGCGTGCTGAACAAAGCGCTGGAGGGCAAGCCGGCCGACCTGACCGTCGGGCTGCATGTTTGCCGCGGCAACTTCCGCTCGACCTGGATTTCCGAAGGCGGCTATGAGCCGGTGGCGGAGATTTTATTCGGCGGCGTTAATATCGATGCCTTCTTCCTTGAGTATGACAACGAGCGCTCTGGCGGTTTCGAACCGCTGCGCTATATCAAGCCGGGCCACCAGCAGGTGGTGCTGGGCCTGATCACCACCAAAGAGGGCGCGCTGGAAGATCCGCAGAGCGTTCAGGCGCGTATCGCCGAAGCGGCGCAGTATGTTGATATCAGTCAGATCTGCCTCAGCCCGCAGTGCGGCTTCGCCTCGACGGAAGAGGGCAACAACCTGAGCGAGGCGCAGCAGTGGGAAAAACTGCGTCTGGTAGTGGATATCGCGAAAAACGTCTGGTAACTGGCGTAAATATGTGCAGACAGGCGCGTGAAAACGCGCCTTTTGTGCATGCAGCCAGAATTAAATGAAGAAAATAACGCCGGGCTGGCGAAAAAAAAGTCACATCATGTAAGGTGCTTCAGGAATAGTTTGAAGCGATTCTCTGGTCTGCGCGCTATATGCGTTATATCGTCCTGCTTTTCCGATCCCGTATTGCCTTTCTTCGCTATAAACGTTTTACTTATGCCCCTTATCGCGGTATTCCTCTGTGAAAAGAACAAAATCAGCTCATATCACCTGCGCCTCGCTTAGCGGACAAGCAGATATTCAGGTTTGCGCCTGAGTCGCCGACCCTGGTCGCGCAAAGAGGGTGCGATAAGCCTTAACACAACATCCACCGCAACATCAGTAGCAGGCAATACAGTTCTATGACACATCGTTTAACGTCGAAAGACATCATTGCGCTGGGCTTTATGACGTTCGCCCTGTTTGTCGGCGCAGGCAATATCATCTTCCCCCCTATGGTTGGTTTGCAGTCAGGCGAGCATGTCTGGATTGCGGCACTGGGCTTCCTGGTGACCGCTGTCGGTCTGCCCGTTATGACGGTTATCGCGCTGGCGCGCGTGGGCGGCGGCATCGATGCGCTCAGCTCGCCGATCGGCAAAGCGGCCGGCGTGTTGCTGGCGACGGTCTGCTATCTGGCGGTGGGGCCGCTGTTCGCTACGCCGCGCACTGCTACCGTCTCTTTTGAGATCGGCATTGCGCCGCTTACCGGCGATGGCGCGCTGCCGCTGCTGGTTTACAGCCTGATCTACTTTGCGCTGGTGATCGGCGTTTCGCTCTATCCGGGCAAGCTGCTCGATACGGTCGGCCATATTCTCGCGCCGCTGAAAATTGTCGCGCTGGTGGTGCTGGGCGTCGCCGCGCTGCTGTGGCCGGCGGGCAGCCCGATCACCGCCACCGATGCTTATCAGCACGCGGCGTTCTCCAGCGGCTTCGTTAACGGCTATCTCACGATGGATACGCTGGGGGCGCTGGTCTTCGGCATCGTTATCGTCAACGCCGCGCGTTCCCGCGGTGTGGAAGAGGCGAGCCTGCTGACACGCTACACCATTCTGGCAGGCCTGATCGCCGGCGTTGGCCTGACGCTGGTCTACCTGAGCCTGTTTAAGCTGGGCGCGGGCAGCGGTTCGCTGACCGATCAGAACGCCAACGGCGCCGCGATCCTGCACGCTTATGTGCAGCACACCTTCGGCGATATGGGCAGCTTCTTCCTTGCCGCGCTGATTTTCATCGCCTGTATGGTGACGGCGGTGGGCCTGACCTGCGCCTGCGCGGAGTTCTTCGCGCAATACCTGCCGTTCTCGTATAAAACGCTGGTGTTTATTCTCGGCCTGTTCTCAATGGTGGTCTCCAATCTCGGCCTGAGCCATCTGATTCAGATCTCCATTCCGGTGCTGACGGCGATCTACCCGCCCTGTATCGTACTGATTGTGCTGAGCTTTACCCTGAGCTGGTGGAATAAAAGCACGCGTATCGTTGCGCCGACCATGCTTGTTAGCCTGGTATTTGGTATCATCGACGCGATTAAAAGCACCGGCTTTAAAGATGCGTTGCCCGCCATCAGCCAGCATCTGCCGCTGGCCGAGCAGGGGCTTGCCTGGCTTCCGCCTTCGCTGGTCATGCTGCTTATCGCGGCGATAGCCGACCGCGTCATGGGGCAGCAGCAGGTCAGGGCGCATCATTAAACCTGACACATTTCGGTTTAACCACGGGCTTGCCCGTGGTTTTTCATTTCCACAGGTAAGATGTCACTATGCAAGAAACCAATAAGCTCAAACGGGGACTGAGCACGCGCCATATCCGTTTTATGGCGCTGGGATCGGCGATTGGTACCGGGCTGTTTTACGGTTCTGCCGATGCAATTAAAATGGCCGGGCCAAGCGTACTGCTGGCCTATATTATCGGCGGCGCGGTGGCCTATATTATCATGCGCGCGCTGGGCGAAATGTCCGTCAACAATCCGCAATCCAGCTCCTTTTCGCGCTACGCGCAGGATTACCTCGGCCCGATGGCGGGCTACATCACTGGCTGGACCTACTGTTTCGAAATCCTGATTGTCGCCATCGCCGACGTGACCGCGTTCGGCATCTATATGGGCGTCTGGTTCCCCGATGTGCCGCACTGGATCTGGGTGCTGAGCGTGGTGCTGATGATCGGTGCCGTCAACCTGATGAGCGTGAAGGTGTTCGGTGAGGTGGAGTTCTGGTTCTCCTTCTTTAAGGTCGCGACCATCATCATCATGATCGCGGCGGGCTTAGGGATGATTATCTGGGGTATCGGCAACGGCGGTCAGCCGACCGGCATCCATAACCTCTGGAGCAACGGCGGCTTCTTCGCGCATGGCGTGGTCGGCATGCTGCTGTCGCTGCAGATGGTGATGTTCGCCTATGGCGGCATTGAGATTATCGGCATCACCGCCGGTGAAGCGGAAGAGCCGGAAAAATCGATTCCGCGCGCCATTAATTCGGTGCCGTGGCGTATTCTGGTGTTTTACGTCGGCACGCTGTTCGTGATTATGTCGATCTACCCCTGGAACCAGGTGGGCACGCAGGGCAGCCCCTTTGTGCTGACCTTCCAGCATCTTGGCATCGCGGCGGCGGCCTCGATTCTGAACTTTGTGGTACTGACCGCTTCTCTGTCGGCGATCAACAGCGACGTATTCGGCGTCGGCCGCATGCTGCACGGTATGGCGCAGCAGGGCCACGCGCCGAAGATGTTTATGAAGGTGTCGGAGCGCGGCATTCCCTGGGTGACGGTGGTGGTAATGATGCTGGCGATGCTGGTGGCGGTTTACCTTAACTACCTGATGCCGGAAAAAGTGTTCCTGGTGATCGCCTCACTGGCGACTTTCGCCACCGTCTGGGTGTGGATTATGATCCTCTGCTCGCAGATCGCTTTCCGCCGTACGCTGAATAAGCAGCAGGAGAGCGAGCTGAAATTCGCGCTGCCGGGCGGACGCTATACCGCGGCGTTCGGCGTGCTGTTCCTGTTGTTCATTATCGGCATGATCGGCTACTTCCCGGATACGCGCGTGTCGCTCTACGTCGGCGCCATCTGGATCGTGCTGCTGCTGGCGGGCTATAAGCTTATGATGCGACGCCGTTAACCCGACCGATAAAAAAAAGCCGCAGCGATGCGGCTTTTTTTATGGGCCTGAAGAGGCGGCGCGGCAGATTATCGCGGTGCGCTGCTTTGCACGCCGGCGCCGAGCGCGTGTAGATCGTGCCCGGTCGGCGTTTGATGCACGCGCAGGCCGAAGGCCGGCAGCACGGCGTAGATATGATCGAATATATCGGACTGGATACGCTCATACTCCCGCCAGACCGTAGTGCTGGTAAAGGCGTATACCTCCAGCGGCAGGCCATGCGATCCCGGCGCCAGCTGACGCACCATTAGTGTCATATTCTGGTGGATGTCGGGGTGGCTTCGCAGCCAGGCCTCCAGCCAGGCGCGGAAGGTGCCGATATTGGTCAGGTGGCGCCCGTTTAGCGGCGTGGTGAGATCGCATGCCAGTTCGGCGTTGTGGCGCGACACCTCCGCCTTTTTCTGCGCGATATAAGGCGTCAGCAGCTGAGCGCGCTGCAGCGCCGCCAGCTCCTCTTCGCTCAGGAAATGGATACTGGTGGCGTCGATATTGAGGCTGCGCTTGATGCGGCGGCCGCCCGATTCCGACATCCCGCGCCAGTTTTTAAACGAGTCGGCGATCAGCGCATAGGTGGGAATGGTGGTAATGGTGTTATCCCAGTTGCGAACCTTCACCGTGGTCAGGCCGATATCGATCACCGCGCCGTCGGCGCCATACTTGGGCATATCCAGCCAGTCGTTGATCTTCAGCATATCGTTGGCAGAGAGCTGAATGCCCGCCACCAGGCCGAGGATCGGATCCTTGAACACCAGCATCAGCACCGCGGTCATCGCGCCGAGGCCGGTGATCAGCACCAGCGGCGATTTGCCCAGTAGCACCGAAATCATCATGATGGCGAATAAAATCGCCGCCACCAGCTTGATGCTCTGGAAAATGCCGCGCAGGGGCAGCTGACGCGCCAGCGCGCTCCCGGCGGAAAGCTCCAGCAGGATATCCAGCAGCGAAAAGAGCATCAGCAGGATAAAGAGCATCATCCAGACCTGTGAAATCACCAGCAGCGCGGTATAGAGCGGCTCGCTGCTGTGCAGAAACAGGCTGGTCTGGATATTCAGCAGCACGCCCTGCAGTAGCAGCGCGAAGCGGTTGAACAGGTGATTATCGATAAGCGACTTCGGCCACTGCTGGCTGGCGGCGTAGACGCGTCGCTGCAGCATCGGCAACAGGGCGCGGTGCAGCAGCAGATGGGCGATAACGGAAATCAGCAAAATCACCGCGACAACGGCGACCAGCGAGAGCAGGCTGGCGTAGGGCACGTCACTATGACGCAGCCAGTAAAAGATCTGTTGTTGCATGGTTTCTCCCTGAGGTGTGGCTAATCCTGATGGGGCGCAAAGCGGCGAAACGGGCGTGCCGTTTCGCCCGCTAATCCCTGGGCGAGTCTAACAAAGCCCGCCAGGGAGGGGTACCGTAACGTGACGGGCGGCGGGGCTTACAGCTGCTGTTCAGCGGCGCGGCGCATCAGGCGTGGGTAGAACTGCCAGAACAGGGTTTCGAGCGCGGCGTAATGTTCATGAAAATCGATCCAGGAGTCAGCGAGCGCGGCCAGACGCGGACGGCGCGCCGCCATGCCGCGCAGCACCTGCTGCAGATAGTCCGCCTCGGCGTAACGCTCCATCCAGCGCTCGCGCCACAGATAACCGTTCAGGCGCTGAAAGCCTTCCGGCGACTGCGGCAGCATCGGCTCGATTTGCGCCCGCGCCTGCGCCAGAAACTGCGGCAGCGGCTGCGAAGGCTCAATGCGATCCCAGTGGCGCGACAGAAAGTGATCCCAGACCACGTCGAGGGTGATCGGCGCGACGCGCCGCGTCACGTCGCGGAACAGGCGTTTGGCGCTCAGCACCTCCGGCAGGGCGTCGGTCAGCGCGTCGAGGCGGCGGTGCAGGGCGATACCGGCAGCGATATCTGCAGGCCAGTGCGGAAGCGGATCGCCGCGCACGTAATCCGCCATCAGATTGCCCGGCAGGGAGCTGTTGGCCAGCGAGGCCAAATGAAGATGTGCAAGAAAGTTCATCCCGGCAGTATACGCTAACAGAATGGTTACCGGGTAACAGTTCAGAATTTGTCGCTTTTCCGCTAGACTATGCCGCCTGTTTGTTATCCGTAAGACATTTAGCATGCGCGTTGCCGATTTTTCTTTTGAATTACCTGAGTCGTTGATTGCCCACTATCCGCAGCCCCAGCGCAGCGGATGTCGGCTGCTGTCACTGAACGGCCCCGACGGCGCCCTGAGCCATGGCGTTTTCACCGATGTGCTTGATAAGCTGAACCCCGGCGATCTGCTGGTGTTTAACAACACCCGCGTCATTCCAGCCCGTGTTTACGGGCGTAAAGCCAGCGGCGGTAAGATCGAAATGCTGGTGGAGCGCATGCTGGATGATAAGCGCGTGCTGGCGCACGTGCGCGCCTCGAAAGCGCCGAAACCAGGTGCTGCGCTGCTGTTCGGCGATGATGAAAGCGTCCGCGCCACCATGGTGGCGCGCCATGACGCGCTGTTCGAGATCGTCTTTGACGACGCGCGCGGCGTGCTGGATATTCTGAACGCCATCGGCCATATGCCGCTGCCGCCCTATATCGATCGCCCCGACGAAGAGGCGGATCGCGAGCTGTATCAGACGGTCTATAGCCAGAAGCCGGGCGCGGTGGCCGCGCCGACCGCCGGGCTGCACTTTGATGAGCCGCTGCTGGCGGCGCTGCGTGAAAAAGGCGTTGAAATGGCGTTCGTCACGCTGCACGTCGGCGCCGGCACCTTTCAGCCGGTACGCGTCGACAGCATTGAAGATCACATCATGCACTCCGAATATGCCGAAGTGCCGCAGGAGGTTGTGGATGCGGTGCTGGCCTGTAAAGCGCGCGGCAATCGCGTGGTCGCCGTCGGCACCACCTCGGTGCGGTCGCTGGAAAGCGCAGCGCAGGCGGCGCAGGACGCTCTGATCGCCCCGTTCTTCGACGATACCCAGATCTTTATCTATCCCGGCTATCACTACCAGGTTATCGATGCGCTGATCACCAATTTCCATCTGCCGGAATCGACGCTGATCATGTTGGTTTCCGCGTTCGCCGGCTATCGCCACACCATGAATGCCTATCACGCGGCGGTGGCGGAACAGTATCGCTTCTTCAGCTACGGCGATGCGATGTTCATTACCCGTAATCCCCAGGCGCCGGACGAGAAGGTCGGCGCCTGATTAGCCGACGCCGCTGCGGCGGCGTCGTCATATTAACTGTGCATCAGACTGTTTCTCTGATGGAGGCAACGTGAAGTTTGAACTTGATACAAAAGATGGCCGCGCGCGTCGTGGCCGTCTGGTTTTCGATCGCGGCGTCGTTGAAACCCCGGCCTTTATGCCGGTGGGTACCTACGGCACGGTAAAAGGCATGACGCCGGAAGAGGTGAAAGAGACCGGCGCGCAGATCCTGCTGGGCAACACTTTCCACCTCTGGCTGCGTCCGGGGCAGGAGATCATGAAGCTGCACGGCGACCTGCACGATTTCATGCAGTGGCACGGGCCGATTCTGACCGATTCCGGCGGCTTCCAGGTGTTCAGCCTGGGTGATATCCGTAAGATCACCGAAGCGGGCGTTCACTTTCGCAACCCGATCAACGGCGATGCGATCTTCCTCGATCCGGAAAAATCGATGGAGATCCAGTACGATCTCGGATCGGACATCGTGATGATCTTCGATGAATGCACGCCTTACCCGGCCGACTGGGACTACGCCAAACGCTCGATGGAAATGTCGCTGCGCTGGGCGAAGCGCAGCCGCGATCATTTCGACAAACTGGGCAACAAAAATGCGCTGTTCGGCATTATTCAGGGCAGCGTTTACGAAGATTTACGTGATGTCTCTGTCAAAGGACTGGTGGATATCGGCTTTGATGGTTACGCTGTGGGCGGCCTGGCGGTCGGCGAGCCGAAAGAAGATATGCACCGCATCCTGGAGCATGTCTGTCCGCAGATCCCGGAAGATAAACCCCGTTATCTGATGGGCGTCGGCAAGCCGGAAGACCTGGTCGAAGGCGTGCGTCGCGGCATCGATATGTTCGACTGCGTGATGCCGACGCGCAATGCGCGCAACGGCCATCTGTTTGTTACCGACGGCGTAGTGAAAATCCGTAACGCTAAGCATAAAGATGACACCTCGCCGCTGGATGCCGAGTGTGATTGCTACACCTGTCGCAATTACAGCCGCGCCTACTTGCACCATCTCGACCGTTGTAACGAAATATTGGGCGCGCGTCTGAATACCATTCATAACCTGCGCTACTACCAGCGCGTGATGGCGGGTTTACGCCAGGCTATTGAAGAAGGTAAATTAGAGCGCTTCGTCAGTGACTTCTATACGCGGAAGGGTAAAGCGGTTCCGCCATTAAACGCTTGATAATTAAACAATGAGGGAAAGTTGATGAGTTTTTTCATTTCTGACGCAGTGGCAGCAGCAGGCGCGCCGTCTCAGGGAAGCCCCTATTCTCTGGTGATTATGCTGGTGGTTTTCGGCCTGATTTTCTATTTCATGATCCTGCGTCCGCAGCAGAAGCGTGCGAAAGAGCATAAAAAGCTGATGGACTCCATCTCCAAGGGCGATGAAGTGCTGACCACCGGCGGTCTGGTGGGTCGCGTGACGAAAGTGGCGGAGACTGGCTATATCGCTATCGCCCTGAACGATAACAACGAAGTGGTTATCAAACGTGATTTCGTGGCTGCCGTCCTGCCGAAAGGTACTATGAAGGCGCTGTAATTCTTTGTTTTCCCTAAGGGAACTGCCGTGTTAAACCGTTATCCTTTGTGGAAATACATTATGCTGATCGTGGTGCTTGCCGTCGGTCTGCTGTATGCACTTCCTAACCTGTATGGAGAGGATCCGGCTGTTCAGATCACTGGCGCGCGCGGAAGCGCCGCCAGTGAGCAAACGCTGGACCAGATCCAAAATGTATTAAAACAAGAGCATATCCAGAGCAAATCTATTGCGCTGGAGCAGGACGCTATTCTGGCGCGTTTCGCCAATACGGATGTGCAGCTGCGCGCCCGTGAAGCGCTGATGAAGACGCTGGGCGAAGATTACGTCGTGGCGCTTAACCTCGCCCCGGCCACGCCAAAGTGGCTGGAGATGCTGGCGGCGCAGCCGATGAAGCTCGGCCTTGACCTGCGCGGCGGCGTTCACTTCCTGATGGAAGTCGATATGGACACCGCGCTCGGCAAGCTGCAGGAGCAGAATACCGACAGCCTGCGCAGCGATCTGCGCGATAAAGGCATCCCCTATACCAACGTGCGCAAGATTGATAACTACGGCGTGGAGATCCTGTTCCGCGACGGCGCCGCGCGCGACAACGCCGTCAGCTACCTGACGACCCGTCATCGCGATCTGGTAATCAACAGCCGCGGCGACAATGCGCTGCGCGCCGTAATGAGCGATGATCGCCTGCGCGAGGCGCGCGAGTATGCGGTTCAGCAGAACATCAACATCCTGCGTAACCGCGTTAACCAGCTGGGCGTCGCTGAGCCGCTGGTGCAGCGTCAGGGCTCTGACCGTATCGTGGTTGAGCTGCCGGGCATTCAGGACACCGCACGCGCCAAAGAGATTCTGGGCGCCACCGCGACGCTGGAATTCCGTCTGGTGAACACCATCGTCGACGCCAGCGCTGCCGCCAAAGGCCGCGTGCCGGGCGATTCTGAAGTGAAGCAGACGCGCGAAGGGCAGCCGGTCGTGCTGTACAAACGCGTGATCCTGACCGGTGACCACATCACCGACTCCACCTCCAGCACCGACGAATACAACCAGCCACAGGTCAACATCTCGCTCGATAGCGCGGGCGGCAACATGATGTCGACCTTTACCAAAGACAATATCGGCAAGCCGATGGCGACGCTGTTTGTTGAATATAAAGACAGCGGCAAAAAAGACGCCAACGGCCGTTCGATTCTGGTGAAACAGGAAGAAGTGATCAACGTGGCGAATATTCAGTCGCGTCTGGGCAACAGCTTCCGCATCACCGGTATCAACAACCCGAACGAAGCTCGCCAGCTTTCGCTGCTGCTGCGCGCCGGCGCGCTGATTGCGCCGATTCAGATTGTTGAAGAGCGTACTATCGGTCCGACCATGGGGCAGCAGAACATCACTCAGGGCCTGGAAGCGTGCCTGTGGGGTCTGATCGCTTCCATCGTCTTTATGGTGGTGTTCTATAAAAAGTTCGGCGTTATCGCCACGACCGCGCTGGTTGCCAACCTGATCCTGATTGTCGGCATTATGTCGCTGTTACCTGGCGCGACGCTGACGATGCCGGGCATCGCCGGGATTGTGCTGACGCTGGCGGTCGCCGTTGATGCGAACGTGCTGATAAACGAGCGTATCAAAGAGGAGCTGAAGAACGGGCGCACCGTTCAGCAGGCGATTCATGAAGGCTATAAAGGCGCGTTCTCCAGTATCGTCGACGCCAACGTCACCACGCTGATTACCGCCATTATTCTTTATGCGGTCGGCACCGGCTCCATTAAGGGCTTCGCCATCACCACCGCGATTGGCGTGGGCACCTCGATGTTCACGGCGATTGTCGGCACGCGTGCCATTGTTAACCTGTTGTATGGCGGCAAACGCGTCAACAAGCTGTCTATCTGAGGAGTCGGTTGTGGCACAGCAATATAGTGTTGAACAATTAAACTATGGCCGTAAAGTCCATGACTTTATGCGCTGGGATACGCTGGCCTTTACCCTTTCGGGGCTGCTGCTGATCGCCTCGGTGATCATCATGGGCGTACGCGGCTTTAACTGGGGGCTCGACTTTACCGGCGGCACGGTGATTGAGATTACGCTGGAGCAGCCGGCCGACCTCGATACGCTGCGCGGATCGCTGGAGAAATCGGGCTTTGTCGAACCCCAGGTGCAGAACTTCGGCAGCAGCCGTGACGTAATGGTGCGTCTGTCGCCGAACGCCGGCAACGCGGGCCAGGAGCTGGGCAACAAGGTCGTTTCGGTGATCAACCAGGCCTCCGGCCAGAATGCCACCGTGAAGCGCATTGAGTTTGTCGGCCCCAGCGTCGGCAGCGATCTGGCGCAGGCGGGCGGCATGGCGCTGCTGGTGGCGTTGATCTCTATCCTGGTGTATGTCGGCTTCCGCTTCGAGTGGCGTCTGGCGCTTGGGGCCGTGCTGGCGCTGGCGCACGACGTGATCATTACGCTCGGCATCCTGGCGCTGTTCCATATTGAGATCGACTTAACCATCATCGCCTCGCTGATGTCGGTTATCGGTTACTCATTGAATGACAGCATCGTGGTCTCCGACCGTATCCGCGAAAACTTCCGCAAGATCCGTCGCGGCACGCCGTATGAGATCGTTAACGTCTCGCTGACGCAGACGCTGAGCCGCACCATCATGACCTCGGCGACGACGCTGGTGGTAGTGCTGATGCTGTTCATCTTCGGCGGCGCACTGCTGGAAGGCTTCTCGCTGACCATGCTGATCGGCGTTTCCATCGGGACCATCTCCTCTATTTACGTGGCTTCAGCGCTGGCGCTGAAACTGGGCATGAAGCGGGAGCATATGCTGCAGCAGAAAGTGGAAAAAGAGGGCGCCGATCAGCCTTCTATTCTGCCGTAATCGTGCTTCAGACATAACGAAAAGGCCGCGTAAGCGGCCTTTTTTATTGCCTGCAGCAACGTTCAGTTATGGCGCGACAGTGGGGGAAGCGTGCTGCCCGGCAGCAGAGGCAGCATTCTGCCCGGCAGGGGAGGAGACATCCTGTGCGGCGGAGGAGGCGTTCTGCCCCGGCGTCAGCGGCTCGACATCATGTATCCGCACATAGCCCACCTGCTCTGGCGGCAGTCCGCTCAGGCGCAGCGGCACTGGCTGCTCACTTTTCGGCAGCAGGGCATTGCGCACTTCAATGGTCTGCGACAGCGCGCCGGCGCTGAGCGGCTTACTGGTAGCGGCATCCAGCTCACCCCATTCCACCTGCATGCGCAGGCTCTGCAGCGGTCTGTCGCCGGCGGCGCGCAGCGTCAGCAGAGCGCGGGTGCCGCTCGCTTCCGCCTCGATGCGCGTCAGCGACAGCATCAGCGGGCCGGCGAGGCTTTGCAGTTCGACACGGGTATTGGCGGCGGGCAGCAGCCAGGCGCCCTGGGTCGAGTGACTGTTAAGTTGGTTTTGCTGCTCCAGCGCGCTGGCCTGGCGCGTCAGCTGCGAAACTTGCTGATTTAGCTGGCCGACTTCGCCGTGCAGCGCGCGGGTGCTGGCGGAGGGCGGCGCGGCGCAGCCGTTAAGCAACGCGGCGCTGAGCAACGGCAGCAGGAAAAGCCCTTTTCTCATCTTCTTTCTCCTTTTAATGCGTTAACTCCCATAAGCTTAGGCGAAAGCGTGCGGGAGGGCGAAAATGACTGCGGGAGGTGTCGGCGCGCACAGAAAAATGCGCTGCCTGCCCGCTGAGGCTTTGGTTGTCAGGGGCTTCAGGGTACACTAAGGTTTAATTTCGTGAAGAATCAGGATACGTCATGCATTGCCCATTCTGCTCCGCTGTGGATACCAAAGTGATTGATTCCCGTCTGGTTGGCGAAGGCACCTCAGTGCGCCGTCGTCGTCAGTGTCTGGACTGTCATGAACGTTTTACCACCTTTGAAGTGGCGGAACTGGTGATGCCGCGCGTGATCAAAAGCAACGATGTTCGCGAACCCTTCAATGAAGACAAACTGCGCAGCGGCATGGTAAAAGCGCTGGAAAAACGGCCGGTGAGTTCCGACGCGGTTGAAAACGCCATCAGCCATATCAAAACGCAGCTGCGCGCCACCGGCGAGCGTGAGATCCCCAGTAAAATGATCGGCAACCTGGTAATGGACGAGCTGAAAAAGCTCGATAAGGTTGCCTATATTCGCTTCGCCTCCGTTTATCGCAGCTTTGAAGACATTCGCGAATTCGGCGAAGAGATCGCCCGTTTACAGGATTAAGCCATGCGTGATGAAGCATTTATGGCGCGCGCGCTGGAGCTGGCGCGGCGCGGACGTTTTACCACTACTCCAAATCCCAACGTCGGCTGCGTGATCGTGCGCGACGGCGTTATCGTCGGCGAAGGCTGGCACCGGCGCGCCGGTGAGCCGCACGCCGAGGTGCATGCGCTGCGCATGGCGGGCGATCGCGCGCGCGGCGCCACCGCCTATGTGACGCTGGAGCCGTGCAGCCATCATGGCCGCACGCCACCCTGTTGCGACGCGCTGATCGCCGCCGGCGTAAGCCGTGTGGTGGCAGCGATGCAGGATCCGAATCCCGAAGTGGCCGGGCGCGGCCTCTATCGTCTGCAGCAGGCGGGCGTCGCCGTCAGCCACGGCTTGATGATGGCGGAGGCGGAGGCGCTGAACCGCGGCTTTTTAAAGCGGATGCGCACCGGATTCCCCTTCGTGCAGCTTAAACTAGGTGCGTCGCTGGATGGCCGTACGGCGATGGCCAGCGGCGAGAGCCAGTGGATAACCTCGCCGCAGGCGCGCCGTGACGTACAGCGCCTGCGCGCGCAGAGTTCGGCGATCCTCAGCAGCAGCGCTACGGTGCTGGCGGATGACCCGGCGCTAACGGTGCGCTGGGAGGAGCTGGGCGAACAGATCCAGGCGGCGTATCCGCAAGAAAATTTACGCCAGCCGGTACGGGTGGTGATCGACAGCCAGAATCGGGTGACGCCGCAGCATCGCGTGCTGCAGCAGCCGGGCGAAAGCTGGCTGGCGCGCCTGACAGCCGATGAAAGCCAGCCGTGGCCGCCGACAGCGCGCCAGCTGCTGGTGCCGGCGCGCGAGGGCCGCGTTGATCTGGTCTCGCTGATGATGCTGCTGGGCAAACAGCAGATTAACCATGTCTGGGTGGAAGCGGGTGCGCAGCTGGCGGGCGCGCTGCTGACCGCCGGCGTGGTGGATGAGCTGATTGTTTATCTGGCCCCGAAACTGCTGGGCGAGGAGGCGCGCGGCCTGTGCAGCTTGCCGGGGCTGACGCATCTGCAGGATGCGCCGGCCTTTCGCTTTAGCGAGGCGGTGCCGGTTGGCCCCGATTTGCGCCTGACGCTCCGGCCGGTATAACGCTCTGCGGAAAAGCGGAAGCAGAGTGCGAAAGAGTATGATAGAATCCGCCCCCTGCGGGGCCAATCAGAACCCTGAAAGGAAAACTATGAAAATTATCGAAGCTGCTGTTGCCACGCCGGAGGCGAAAGTCGCCATCATTATTGCGCGTTTCAACAACTTCATTAATGAAAGCCTGCTGGATGGCGCGATCGACGCACTGAAACGCATCGGTCAGGTGAAAGAAGAAAATATCACCGTCATCTGGGTGCCGGGCGCCTATGAATTACCTATGACGGCCCGCGCCGTCGCCAATGCCGGTAAGCACGACGCGGTTATTGCCTTAGGCACCGTGATCCGTGGCGGCACCGCGCACTTCGAATATGTTGCCGGCGAAGCCAGCTCTGGCCTTGCCAGCGTCGCGATGAACAGCGACATTCCGGTCGCCTTCGGCGTCCTGACCACGGAAAATATCGAGCAGGCGATTGAACGCGCCGGTACCAAAGCGGGCAACAAAGGTGCGGAAGCCGCACTGACCGCGCTCGAAATGATTAACGTATTGAAAGCCATTAAAGCCTGATTTTTGTAAGGGGATTTTTGTGAAACCTGCTGCTCGTCGCCGCGCCCGTGAGTGTGCTGTCCAGGCGCTTTATTCCTGGCAGTTGTCCCATAATGACATTGCTGATATTGAATATCAGTTTCTCGCGGAACAGGATGTCAAAGACGTTGATATCAACTATTTCCGCGAGCTGCTGGCTGGCGTTGCGACCAACAGCGCATACCTTGACGGTCTGATGAAGCCTTACCTGTCGCGCCAGCTGGAAGAGCTGGGCCAGGTGGAAAAAGCTATCCTGCGCGTTTCTCTGTATGAACTGAGCAAGCGTAGCGATGTGCCATATAAAGTGGCCATCAACGAAGGTATTGAGCTGGCAAAAGTATTTGGCGCTGAAGACAGCCATAAGTTTGTTAACGGCGTGCTGGATAAAGCCGCTCCGCAAATCCGCCCCAACAAGAAATAATCTCCCGAGGCCGGATCATTTCCGGCCTTTTTCATTCAGGTTCAGCGGAAATTCATTATGTCATGTGGCGAATTTGAACTGATCGCGCGTTATTTCAATCGCGTGACAAGCTCACGTCGCGATGTGGAAAAGGGTATTGGCGACGACTGCGCACTCTTAAACGTGCCGGAAAAGCAAACCCTGGCCATCAGTACCGATACGCTGGTGGAAGGCATCCACTTTCTGCGCGACATCCATCCTGCCGATCTCGGCTACAAAGCGCTGGCGGTTAACCTTAGCGATCTCGCCGCCATGGGGGCCGATCCCGCCTGGCTGACGCTGGCGCTGACCCTGCCGGAGGTGGATGAGACGTGGCTGAAAGCCTTCAGCGACAGCCTGTTCGAACTGCTCGATTACTACGATATGCAGCTGATCGGCGGCGACACCACGCGCGGACCGCGCAGCCTGACGCTGGGCATTCACGGACTGGTGCCGGCCGGTCGGGCGCTGCGCCGCAGCGGCGCGCGTCCCGGCGACTGGATCTTCGTGACCGGCACGCTGGGCGACAGCGCGGCGGGCCTCGCGCTGCTGCAGCACCGTATGCGCATTACCGATCCGGCCGTGCATGAGGCGTTGATTAAACGCCACCTGCGGCCGATGCCGCGCATTCTGCAGGGTCAGGCGCTGCGTAACCTTGCCAGCGCGGCGATCGATATTTCCGACGGGCTGGTATCCGATTTAGGCCATATTCTTAAAGCCAGCGAGTGCGGCGCGCGCGTTAACCTTGATGCGCTGCCTGTCTCCGCCGTGCTGCGCGATCATTTTGACGGCGAGCAGGCGTTACGCTGGGCGTTAAGCGGCGGCGAAGATTACGAACTCTGCTTTACGGTACCGGAAATCAACCGCGGCGCGCTGGACGTGGCGCTGGGCCATCTCGGCGTGCCCTATACCTGCATCGGCCAGCTGGGACCGGAATCAGAAGGGCTGGTACTGCTGCAGGACGGCAAGCCGACGACCCTCAATCTAAAGGGATTTGACCATTTTGACGCGCGATAAAGATCTGGCGAAAAGCCGCCTGCGCCTGAGCAATCCCTGGCATCTGCTGGCGACCGGCTTTGGCAGTGGCTTAAGCCCGTATGTGCCGGGCACGATGGGCTCGCTGGCGGCGATCCCGTTCTGGTGGCTGATGACGTTTCTGCCGCAGGATATCTATTCGCTGCTGGTGATGTTCGGCATCTGCATCGGCGTTTATCTTTGCCACCGTACGGCGAAGGATATGGGCGTTCACGATCACGGCAGCATCGTCTGGGACGAGTTTATCGGCATGTGGATCACCCTGATGGCGATCCCGGCGATGACCTGGCAGTGGGTGCTGGCCGGCTTTGTGATTTTCCGCATCCTGGATATGTGGAAGCCCTGGCCGATCCGCTGGTTCGATCGTAACGTGCATGGCGGCATGGGGATTATGGTGGATGATATTATTGCCGGCATCATCTCCGCCGTGCTGTTGTGGTGGATGGGGCTGCACTGGCTGGCGTAACCCATACTGTTTGCCCGCCTGATGATGTTAATCGCCGGTCGGGCTTATGAAAAAGGCGCTGGATGTTCACATCCAGCGCCTTTTTTATCACTGACGGCTAAGTGCGTTACAGCGCCAGCCAGCGCGCAATCTGCTGCTGAATGCCGATGGCGTCGAGCTGATAGTCGTGACGGATCTCTTCCTGCGAACCCTGCGGGATAAAAGCATCCGGCAGGCCGATGTTTAGCACCGGTGCCAGTACGCGCTTCGCCATCAGCAGTTCATTGACGCCGCTGCCGGCACCGCCTTTAATCGCGCCTTCCTCCAGCGTCACCAGCGCTTCATGGCTGGCGGCCAGTTCCAGCACCAGCGCCTCATCCAGCGGTTTAACGAAACGCATATCTACCAGCGTGGCGTTTAGCGCTTCCGCCGCCGCCCGCGCTTCCGGCAGCAGCGTGCCGAAGTTCAGGATCGCCAGCTTTTCGCCCTGACGCTTCACCACACCTTTGCCCAGCGGCAGCGAGGCCAGCGGCTCCAGCGTTGCGCCGGTGCCGGTGCCGCGCGGATAGCGCACCGCGCTCGGGCCGTCCTGATAGTGGTAGCCGGTGTAAAGCATCTGACGGCATTCGTTTTCATCGCTTGGCGTCATGATCACCATGCCGGGAATGCAGCGCAGGAAAGCCAGGTCGAAGGCGCCCTGGTGGGTCTGGCCATCGGCGCCAACGATGCCGCCGCGATCGATAGCAAACAGCACCGGCAGCTGCTGAATCGCCACATCATGGATCAGCTGATCGTAGGCGCGCTGCAGGAAGGTGGAGTAGATCGCCACCACCGGCTTGTAGCCGCCGATCGCCAGGCCGGCGGCAAAGGTCACCGCGTGCTGTTCAGCGATGGCGACATCGAAATATTGTCCCGGATACTGACGCGAAAAGCCGACCATGCCGGAGCCTTCGCGCATCGCCGGCGTCACCGCCATCAGCTTATCGTCGCCGGCGGCGGTTTCACACAGCCAGTTGCCGAAGATGGTGGAGTAGCTCGGCAGGCCACCCGCGCTTTTCGGCAGCGCGCCGCTCGCCGGATCGAACTTCGGCACCGCATGCCAGGCGATCGGATCGTTTTCCGCCGGCGCGTAGCCTTTGCCCTTTTTGGTCATGATATGCAGGAACTGCGGCCCTTTCAGGTCGCGCATGTTGCTCAGCGTATGCACCAGCGTCAGCACGTCGTGACCGTCCACCGGGCCGATATAGTTAAAGCCCAGCTCCTCGAACAGCGTGCCCGGCACCACCATGCCTTTCAGATGCTCTTCGGTACGCTTAACCAGCTCTTTGATCGGCGGCAGGCCGGTCAGCACCTTTTTGCCGCCTTCGCGCAGGCGCGCATAGGTTTTGCCGGAGAGGATTTGCGCCAGGCGATTGTTCAGCGCGCCGACGTTTTCCGAAATCGACATTTCGTTATCGTTCAGGATCACCAGCAGGTCAGCTTTGATGTCGCCGGCGTGGTTCATCGCTTCGAACGCCATGCCGGCGGTGATCGCGCCGTCGCCGATAATACAGGCGGTGCGGCGGCCTTCACCCTCTTTGCCGGCGGCGACCGCCATCCCCAGGCCCGCGCTGATCGAGGTCGAGGAGTGGCCGACGCTCAGCACGTCATACTCGCTCTCCGCGCGCCACGGGAAGGGATGCAGGCCGCCTTTCTGCCGGATGGTGCCGATGCGATCGCGGCGGCCGGTCAAAATCTTATGCGGATAGGCCTGATGACCCACGTCCCACACCAGGTGGTCGAACGGGGTGTTATAGACATAGTGCAGTGCTACGGTCAGTTCAACCACGCCGAGGCCGGAGGCAAAATGACCGCTGGAGCGGCTTACGCTGTCCAGAAGGTACTGACGCAGCTCATCGCACAGCGCGGGCAGTTTCTCTTTTGGCAGTTTACGTAGTTCTTGCACAGAATCGGCAAGCGCCAGCGTCGGGTATTTTGCAGTATCAAAACTCATCAGAGACTCATCGTGGAGGTTATTTATCACGTTCGATTACGAAGCTTGCCAGGGCTCGCAGCGTGGTCGTATCCAGGGAAAGCGCGGCCAGCCGATCCAGCGCGTCCAGCGCTTCCTGATACAGCGCCTGGGCTTTCTGACGGGCGTTATCCAGCCCCATTAACGCCGGGTAGGTGCTTTTTCCCAACTGCTGATCGGCGCCCTGTTGCTTACCGGTGACGGCGGTGTCGCCGACCACATCCAGGATGTCGTCCTGCACCTGAAAAGCCAGGCCGATGGCGTTCGCATAGCGGTCCAGCAGCGGCAGCGCATCGCGCCCGCGTTCGCCCGCCGCCAGCGCGCCGAGACGCACCGCGGAACGGATCAGCGCGCCGGTTTTATGGCGATGAATCGCTTCCAGCGCCGCCAGGTCGATCTGTTCGCCTTCCGCCGCCAGATCCAACGCCTGGCCGCCGCACATGCCGGCCACGCCGCTCGCCTGGGCCAGCTCGGAAATCATCGCGATGCGGTCCTGCGGCTGTACGTTGCGCATCGGCGCATCGGCAAGAATGGAGAAGGCCAGCGTTTGCAACGCGTCGCCCGCCAGGATAGCGGTATCCTCGCCAAATTTAATATGGCAGGTGGGCTGCCCGCGGCGCAGGCTATCATCATCCATGGCGGGGAGATCATCATGAATCAATGAGTAGGCGTGAATACATTCAACGGCGGCGGCGGGGGCATCAAGACTCTCGGCGTCAACGCGCAGCATATCGCCGACGACATACACCAGAAATGGCCGCAGCCTTTTACCGCCTAATAATGCCCCATATTGCATGGCATTAACCAGAGGAGAACTCTGAAAGGGCAGGGGAGAAATAAAGCGCGCCAGCGCGCCGTTCACCCGATCGTGATAGTGGGCGAGCAGTTGAGCAAAATCCATTATTCAGCGTCCGGCGTGAAAGGCGTCAGGGCAGCGTCTTTATCATCGTTAAGCAGGATCTGTACGCGCTGCTCCGCCTGCTGCAGCGTCTTTTGCCCGACCTTAGCCAGTTGCACGCCGCGCTCAAACTCATTCAGCGCCTCTTCCAGCGGCAGATCGCCACTTTCCAGACGGGTGACTATCTGCTCCAGCTGCTGCAGGGAAGTTTCAAAACTGATGGGCTGTTCGGCTTTTTTTGGCATAGTGATTTTTGGCTCACAGGTTTTTTGTCTTATAGCAATCGGACATGGTAGCCGACTCGAAATGATTAGCAAAATAATGATAGAGCATGGCAGTAAAACAGGCAGCCCGCAGACAAAGGTGATATACTGTCGCGCCTCGGAAGCAAAGGACACTAGTTACTTTGCAATTCATTGATTTTATCAGTTAAGTGTCGCCTTTTTTAGCACTTAATTGTCTCAGAGCTGCGCTGTCATGAAGTTTATCATTAAATTGTTTCCTGAAATCACCATCAAGAGCCAGTCGGTGCGCTTGCGCTTTATCAAAATCCTTACGGGCAATATTCGCAACGTATTAAAGGATCTTGATGAGACGCTGGCGGTGGTGCGTCACTGGGACCACATCGAAGTCCGCTCTAAAGATGAAAGCCTGCGTGAAACCTTTATTGATGAGCTAACGCGCATTCCCGGTATTCATCACGTCCTGGCGGTAGAAGATCGCGTCTGGACCGATATGCACAATATTTTCGAACAGGCGATGGCGGTCAACCGCGAGCGGCTGGAAGGAAAAACCTTCTGCGTGCGCGTGAAGCGTCGCGGCCAGCACCCGTTCAGCTCGCAGGATGTGGAGCGTTACGTCGGCGGCGGGCTGAATCAGCATATCGCCAGCGCGCAGGTTAACCTCTCTAACCCGCAGGTTACCGTCAATCTGGAGATTGAAAACGATCGCCTGCTGCTGGTGACCGGCCGTTATGAGGGCCTGGGAGGCTTCCCGATCGGCACTCAGGAAGATGTGCTGTCGCTGATCTCTGGCGGCTTCGACTCCGGCGTCTCCAGCTATATGCTGATGCGTCGCGGCTGCCGTGTACATTACTGCTTCTTCAACCTGGGCGGCGCCGCGCATGAGATCGGCGTCCGTCAGGTAGCGCACTATCTGTGGAATCGTTTCGGCCGCTCGCACCGCGTGCGTTTCGTCGCCATCAATTTCGAACCGGTTGTGGCGGAGATTCTGGAGAAGGTGGACGACGGCCAGATGGGCGTGGTACTGAAGCGCATGATGGTGCGCGCCGCCTCGCAGATCGCTGAGCGCTACGGCGTGCAGGCGCTGGTGACCGGCGAAGCGCTCGGCCAGGTTTCCAGCCAGACGCTGACCAACCTGCGGCTGATCGATAACGCGTCTGATACGCTGATTCTGCGTCCGCTGATTTCGCACGACAAAGAACATATCATCAATCTGGCGCGCCGCATCGGCACCGAAGATTTCGCCCGCACCATGCCGGAATATTGCGGCGTGATTTCCAAAAGCCCGACGGTGAAAGCGGTGAAGGCGAAGATTGAGGCGGAAGAGGACAACTTCGATTTCGCGGTGCTGGATCGCGTGGTGCAGGAAGCCACTAACGTCGACATCCGCACCATCGCTGAACAGACGCAGGAAGAGGTGACCGAGGTGGAAACCGTGGCCTCCTTCTCCGCTAATGATGCGCTGTTGGATATCCGTTCGCTGGATGAGCAGGAAGATAAGCCGCTGAAGGTCGACGGTATTGAGGTTACCTCGCTGCCGTTTTATAAGCTGGGCACCCAGTTCGGCGACCTCGACCAGAGTAAAACCTGGCTGCTTTACTGCGATCGCGGCGTAATGAGCCGCCTGCAGGCGCTCTATCTGCATGAACAGGGCTTTAAAAACGTGAAGGTCTACCGCCCGTAGCCTTCGCGAATCAGGCCAGCCGCCAGGCTGGCCTTTTTTATCGCCGCCGCTCAGTCCGCCGCGTCATTTACTCGCGATAGTCGTAAATACCTGCCGCCAGCACCAGCTGCGAGGCGACCTCCGCCGCTTTCTCTTTTCCCACCAGCAGGTCGATAAGCTTCAGCGCAAAATCCATTGCCGTGCCGGGCCCCTGGCTGGTCAGCAGGTTGACGCGCGGATCCCAGACCACACGCTTCTCCACCCATTTATCGTCCGGAATGGTCTCTTTCAGGCCGGGAAAGCCGGTCATATTGCCGATGGGAAACAGATCGTGCGGCACCAGCACCGTGCCGGCGGCGGCGCAGATAGCCGCTACGATGCGCCCTGACAGATGAAACTGCTGTACCGCCTCCACCAGCAGCGGGCTATCGTGAAACGCCTGCGCCCCTTTCAGGCCGCCCGGCAGCACGATAGCGTCATAGTCGTTGTCCGCCACGTCCACCAGCAGCGCATCCGCCAGCAGCGTCACGCCGCGCGAGCAGACGATCTGCCGATCGCCGTCGCCGTTAACGCTGGCCGTTGTCACGGTAATGCCGGCGCGCACCAGCAAATCGATCACGGTGACCGCTTCGATCTCCTCAGTGCCATGTGCCAGGCAGACCAGCGCCGATACGTTCGCGCTCATAATTTTGCTCCTTTCGCTTAATCTGTTCGTACAGCCGGGTATTCTCCGGGACGGCGATGCCCTGCGCCCGCGCCCGCTGCAGTAAATAGCCGGTGATATAGTCAATTTCCGTACGGCGCTGGGCGCGCACGTCCTGCAGCATCGACGAGACATTCTGCGCGGTGCTGGCGATAACCGCAGACACATAGTCCTGCAGCTGCCGGGCGCTGGTATGCACCCCTTCGCGTTCCATCACCGCCGCCACTTCGTCGCACAGGCGGGCGATCTGCTCCGGCCAGGCGATCAGCTCGCCGTTCAGGCAATCATTTAGCGCGCTAAGCGGATTGATCACGCAGTTGGCTGCCAGCTTCTGCCAGCAGGCGGCCAGCACGTCGTTGTGCCAGGCGACATCGGGCAGCGCCTGGTGCAGCATTTCTGCCAGATCGCTGAGCGCACCGCTTTCCGGCGAGCCGGGGCCGATATGGGTAATGCCGCCGGCAACATGCACGATGACCGTACCATCGCGTTTCGCCGCATGGGTGGTGACGCCGCGCAGCAGCGGCTGGGGTAAGCCGCGCAACTCCTCCAGCGTGCCCATGCCGTTATGCAGCAGCAGGATCGGGCACGGCTCCGGTAGCAGCGCCTGGATATTTTTAACGGCGCCCGACACCTGCCAGGCCTTAAGGGTAACCAGCAGCAGCTCGCTGCTGCCGAGAAACAGCGGATCGTTGGCGATAAAGGTTTTGTTGATGGCGGAACCATCAAGATCGATAAGGTTAACCGAGCAGTAGGGCTGCGGTACGCGCAGCCAGCCCTGCACCTCGTGGCCCTGTCGATCGAGCGCCGCCAGCCAGAGCTGGCCCAGCACGCCGCAGCCGAGTACCGTAATTTTCATGCGTCCTCCCGCAGGCGCTTACCGGCGAGTTAATTGAGTATAGCTGTGCATACGGGCTGTTTTCTTTGCCGCGCACAAGCAGGTATTATGCATGTCACTTTGGAGTCTGGAGAAAAAATTATGCCATCTTTCGATATCGTTTCTGAAATCGACATGCAGGAAGTGCGAAACGCCGTTGAAAACGCCAACCGCGAACTCTCAACCCGCTTCGATTTTCGTAACGTCAGCGCCAGCATTGAGCTGAATGAAAAAGCGCAGACCATTAAAGTGACCACCGAGTCCGATTTTCAGGTTAAGCAGCTGGTAGATATCCTGCGGGAAAAACTGCTCAAGCGCGGCATTGAAGGCGCGGCGCTGGAAGTGCCGGAGCAGATCGAGCATAGCGGGAAGAGCTGGAGTCTCGATCTTAAAATGAAGCAGGGCATTGAGGCGGATATGGCGAAGAAAATCGTCAAGCTGATCAAAGAGAGCAAAATCAAAGTTCAGCCGCAAATTCAGGGCGAAGAGGTGCGCGTTAACGGTAAGTCGCGCGACGACCTGCAGAGCGCCATTGCGCTGATTCGCGGCGGCAACCTGGGGCAGCCGTTCCAGTTTAAGAACTTCCGCGATTAATTACTGCGGCGGCAGAATGCGGCCTTCAGATAAGGGCAGGGCGCCCGCGCAGCAAGGCCACTCCGATCGTAAAGACGCAAAACGTCCTCCCTGACGGCTCGGCCCGCGCTATTTCTGGCGCGGGCCGCTTTCCTTCCCGGTCTGCTCTTCCTGCGCCTTAAGCAGCAGTAAAGTCTGAAGGCCGCACCGTGCGGCATCCGCACGATATCTTCCTCAGGCACTGGCGATAAGCGCTTCCAGCTCCACCCGGTTAGTAACCTTGCTGTCGATTTTGACATAGGCGCTGCGCTCTTCCGGCACGATAAACACCGATGAAACGCCGGGCTGCGCCTTTAGCTTCTGCTCCAGACGCGTGTCGTTAAGCGCGTTGTCATCCAGCACGATACGCAGGCTGCTGACATAGGGCGGCTCCTGCATGGTGGTGCTGAGCAGCAGCCACAGCGTCGCCACCACCGCACCCAACAGAAACACCGTCTGGGCATCAAAGCTGTCGAATACCCAGCCGCCGAGGCTGCCGCCGATCGCCACGCCGAGGAACTGGCTGGTGGAGTAGATGCCCATCGCCGTGCCCTTATAGCCCGCCGGCGACTCTTTACTGATCAGCGACGGTAAAATCGCTTCCATGAGATTGAAGGCGAGGAAGAAGAGCTGCACGCCGATCGCCAGCGTCCAGAAATGGCTGCCGGCGCCCCATAACACGATCTCCGCAATCAGAATCAGCGCGACGCAGGAGACAAACACCCGCTTCATGCGGCGTTTCACTTCGGCATAGATAATGAAGGGCACCACGGCGACAAAGGCCACCAGCATTGTCACCAGATAGACTTTCCAGTGCTGCTCCGCCGGCAAGCCCGCCTGCTCAAACTGGCCGGGCAGGGCGACGAAGCTCGACATCAGCAGAATATGCAGACAGAGAATGCCGATATTCAGCTTCAGCAGACGCGGCTGCATCAGCACTTCGCGAATACTGCCCTTCACCATACCCGATTCGCGGTTCAGCACATGATGCGGCGCATTGGGAACCACCAGCAGGGTGATCACAATGCCGCAGCTGGCCAGCACGGCGATCATCCAGAACAGCGCATGCAGGCCAAGCGCATGGGTAATAATCGGCCCCAGCACCATCGCAATGGCGAAGGTGATGCCGAAGCTGATGCCGATAAAGGCCATCGCCTTGGTGCGGTTCTGTTCGCGCGTCAGGTCGGAGAGCAGCGCCATTACCGCCGCGGCGATAGCGCCAGAGCCTTGCAGCGCGCGGCCGAGGATCACCCCCCAAATCGAGGTGGTGCTGGCGGCGATTACGCTGCCCAGCACAAAGACCAGCAGGCCGCCGACAATCAGCGGCTTGCGCCCGATGCGGTCCGAAAGCAAACCGAACGGGATCTGGAAAATCGCCTGCGCCAGGCCATAAATGCCGATCGCCAGACCAATCAACGCTTCGCTGGCGCCCTGTAACGCCATGCCATAGGTCGTCAGCACGGGCAAGACCATAAACATGCCCAGCATGCGTAACGAGAAAACGGTGCCTAAACCCCAGGTTGCTCGCAGTTCAACCGGTGTCATTTTATTATCGTTCATTACAACCTCAGTATTATCACTGACAATATTTTAAGGAGTGGGGCAGGGCGGGTAAAACAGAAGTGTTTAAGCAGTCGTAACAAAAAGAAAGGGCGCAAGAAGCGCCCTTAGTGATGTAGCTTGCGGTTAGCGTACGTAGGTCAGTAGATTCTGTGAAGCCGGGGCCATAAAGTCCACCGACATCATCACGCTCAGCGCGGTAATGGCGACAATGGAGAACACAAACAGCTTACGAGCCCAAACGCGATCGTTTGAGGTTTTGTAACCTGAAAGTGCCATGCCCAGCCACCACACGCTTACTGCCGCCGCAACCACCAGATATTTGTAGCCAGCGTAGCCGCCCAGTGACAGCATCAGCGTCGCGATCATAAACGCCAGGATGTAGAGCGTAATATGGTTTTTCGCCACGGAGATGCCTTTTACCACCGGCAATACCGGAATGTTCGCTGCCTGGTAATCTTTAAAGCGGAAGATAGCAATCGCATAGGAGTGCGGCATCTGCCACAGGCTAAAGATGGCCAACAGGATCAGCGCGCCAGCGTCAAACTCGTTAGTCACCGCGCAGTAGCCGATAACCGGCGGCGCTGCGCCGGAAAGACTACCAATCAGCGTACCGTAGACTGATTTACGCTTCATATAGAGGCTGTAAATGCCGACGTATACCACGAAGCCCATCACCGCCAGCCACATGGCCAGCGGGTTTGCTCCGAAATACAGCAACGCAAAGCCAGCAATACCTAATGCGGTTGCATAAACCAGGGTTACTTTCGGAGAGATGAGGCCTTTAACCAGCACTCGATTCTTGGTTCTCTCCATTTTTCTGTCGATGTCGCGGTCGATAAAGTTGTTATAAACACAACCTGATGCGACCACCAGCGAGACACCAACGAGGGCGGTGAGAAACAGGGTGTAATCAATGCTGCCTTTTGACGCCAGCAGAAAACCCCCGATAACAGAAATTAAATTCCCGAAAATAATTCCTGGTTTTGTTACTTGCAGGTATTGCTTAATCATTACGCGCGACTCTTTAGTGGGACATCATCATGTTGTAGTTGAGGTTCCACATGATCCACAGCGAGCCGACGACGACAATCAGGATAATGATGGCGGCGAAGACAATCGCCACCATATTCCAGCCGCCTTCAGATTTGGTATCTAAGTGCAGGAAGAAGCCCAGGTGAACCAGCACCTGAACTACCGCACACACCAGAACCACGCTGAGAATGGTGCCATGCGAAGCGCCGCCATCCATTACCATCCAGAACGGGATCCCCGTCAGGATGACAGAAAGGATGAAGCCGATCATGTAGGACTTCACGCTACTGTGAGGAGTTACGCCATGTTGGTTAGCAGAATGACTCATTACATGACCCCCATCAGGTAGACAATGGTAAATACGCAGATCCAGACCACATCCAGGAAGTGCCAGAACAGGCTCAGGCACATAACGCGGGTGCGGTTGGTCTCGGTCAGACCATTTTTCGCCAGCTGGAACATCAGGACCAGCATCCAGATCAGACCACAGGTAACGTGCAGACCGTGGGTGCCTACCAGCGTAAAGAAGCCGGACAGGAAGCCGCTGCGATCCGGGCCGAAGCCTTCTGCGATCAGGTGATGGAACTCATAGATTTCCATCGCGATAAAGCCGAGGCCGAGCAGGAAGGTCAGCGCCAGCCAGCGGTTAACCGCGCCTTTGCTGCCGTTGTTCATGCCGATAACGGCCATACCGTAAGTAATGGAACTCAACAGCAGCAGTGCGGTTTCGCCCAGTACGAACGGCAGTTCGAAGATGTCTTTACCTGCCGGGCCACCGGCAGTGTTGTTGACCATAACTGCATAGGTCGCAAACAGCGTTGCGAAGATAATGCAGTCGCTCATCAGGTAAATCCAGAAGCCAAAGATTTTATTGGCTCCAGCATCGTGGTGATGCCCATGCTCCGCATGGGCGTCGTGCTGTTTAGACAGTGTTTGTGCCATTATTTCAGACCTGCTTTGCTGATATCTTTGAAGTGCTGATTTTCAATTTCTTCGATCTCTTTGACCGGAACATAGTAATCAACGTCTTCGTCGAAGCTCTTAACGACCCAGCTCACAATCATCGCGACAAACGACAGACCCAGCAGCCACCAGATGTGCCAGATGGCGGCGAAACCAAAGATAGTGGCGAACAGGGCGATAATCAGACCTGCACCGCTGTTTTTCGGCATATGGATCTCTTCGTAATGCGCAGGCTGCTTGTACGCTTCGCCTTTTTCTTTCATTTCCCAGAAGGCATCGCGCTCATTGATGTGCGGAACCACTGCGAAGTTATAGAACGGCGGCGGAGAGGAGGTTGACCACTCCAGCGTACGGCCGCCCCACGGGTCACCGGTCAGATCGCGGTTTTCGTGACGGTCGCGTACAGATACCCAGAACATGATCAGCTGGCAGAGAATACCCAGCGCGATCAGGCCAACACCAACGGCGGCCACAACCAGCAGCGGATGGAACTGCGGATCGATATCCTGGCTCAGACGACGGGTCATGCCCATGAAGCCCAGCGCGTACAGCGGCATAAAGGCAACGAAGAAGCCGATAATCCAGAACCAGAAGGCGCGTTTACCCCAGGTTTCGTTCAGGGTGAAACCAAACGCTTTCGGGAACCAGTAGGTTACGCCAGCCATACAGCCGAACACCACTCCACCGATAATAACGTTATGGAAGTGCGCGATCAGGAACAGACTGTTGTGCAGAACGAAGTCGGCACCCGGAACCGCCAGCAGAACACCGGTCATACCCCCAACGGAGAAGGTGACCAGGAAGCCTACGGTCCACAGCATGGCAGAGTGCATCTGAATGCGGCCCTGGTACATGGTGAACAGCCAGTTGAAGATCTTAACGCCGGTCGGGATGGCGATAATCATCGTCATAATGCCGAAGAAGGCGTTAACGTTCGCGCCCGCACCCATGGTGAAGAAGTGGTGCAGCCAAACGATAAAGGACAGAATGGTAATAACCACGGTCGCCCACACCAGAGAGGTGTAGCCGAACAGGCGTTTTTTCGAGAACGTCGCGACCACTTCTGAGAACACACCGAAAACCGGCAGAACCAGAATGTACACTTCCGGATGGCCCCATACCCAGATCAGGTTGACATACATCATCATGTTGCCACCCATATCATTGGTAAAGAAATGGAAGCCCAGATAACGGTCAAGGGTCAGCAGCGCCAGCGTGACGGTCAGCACCGGGAACGCGGCGATGATCAGTACGTTAGTACAGAGAGACGCCCAGGTGAACACCGGCATTTTGAACATGGTCATGCCCGGGGCACGCATTTTCAGGATAGTAACGAAGAAGTTAATACCCGTTAATGTCGTACCGATACCGGAAAGCTGCAGGCTCCAGATCCAGTAATCAACCCCGACGCCCGGACTGTATTCAGCCCCTGACAGTGGCGGATAAGCCAGCCAACCGGTCTGCGCGAACTCACCTACGCCCAGAGAAAGGTTAACCAGGATCACGCCGACAGCGGTGAACCAGAAGCTCAGGTTGTTAAGGAAAGGGAACGCCACGTCGCGCGCGCCGATCTGCAGAGGAACAGCGATGTTCATCAGACCAACAACGAACGGCATCGCTACGAAGAAGATCATGATAACGCCGTGGGCGGTAAAGATCTGATCGTAGTGATGAGGCGGCAGGAAGCCTGCTTCCCCGGCAGAGGCCAGCATCTGCTGACCACGCATCATGATGGCGTCGGCAAAGCCACGAATTAACATGACGAATGCCAGGATCACATACATGATACCCAGTTTTTTGTGGTCGACTGAGGTCAGCCATTCCGTCCACAAATATTTCCACTTACCGAAGTAAGTCAGCGCAGCAGCAAGGGCCAGACCACCAAGAATGATGGCGGCCACCGTAATCATGATAATCGGCTCATGATACGGCACTGCATCCAGTGTTAATTTTCCGAACATCGTATTATTCCTCGGCTCCCGCGTGAGAGGCTTCACTCATGTCCATGCCTTCATGACCTGACATGTCCATCTTCCCGTGGCTCATCTTGAATTTGCCAATAATCTGCTTGAACAATTCAGGATTCGCGTTGGAGAAGTACTCAACCGGATGGTTTTCGCTTGGCGCTGCCAGTTTCTCGAATTCATCCATGGTGGTTAAGGTATTCGGTGCCTGTTTGACTTTCGCTACCCACTGCTCAAAACCTGCCTGATCGGGGGTGGCAATCGCCTGGAACTTCATTCCTGAGAAACCGCGGCCGCTAAAGTTAGACGACATACCGTTGAAGGTACCCGCCTCGTTGGCGATCAGGTGCAGTTTGGTCTGCATGCCCGCCATGGCGTAGATCTGGCTGCCAAGGGTCGGAATGAAGAAGGAGTTCATGACGGAGTTGGAGGTGATCTTGAAGCTCACCGGAGTATTTTTCGGGAACGCAATTTCGTTAACCGTCGCAATACCCTGTTCCGGATAGATGAACAGCCATTTCCAGTCCAGCGCCACAACATCGATCTCAACCGGCTTCACGTCAGAAGCAAGCGGCTTGCCTGGCTCCAGAGCGTGGGTCGATTTCCAGGTCAGCACGCCAAGGAAGAGAATGATCAGGATCGGAACGGTCCAGACCACCGCTTCCACTTTATTGGAGTGGGACCAGTTAGGGCTGTATTTTGCATTTGTGTTGGACGCACGATATTTCCATGCGAACACCACGGCCATCAGAATTGCGGGTATAACGACGATCAACATCAAGCCGAAGGCTGTCAGTATCAGCGAACGTTGCTCCATTGCAATCTGTCCTTTGGGATTTAACAACGCACTATCACAGCCACTTAACAATAAAGTGCCTGCAATTAATGACAAAATCCCCAAACTTTTATTGTATTTCCTGAGTCTCATTTAACGACCTCAATGACAAGGGCTCTATTGTCGTTTAAGTGTGGCGGCATTTTACGGGAAGGTTTATGCAGTGTAAACCAGCTTAAGAACGTGTCAGAAGGGTGTTGACACCTTTTGCCAAGGGTGTCACATCTGTTGCAGAAGGTGACAAATTATTAATGGAGACAGGTGTTTGGGTTAATATAACGAAAAAAGATGACGCTAACAGGTTGTAGGAAGGGATGAATCTAAACAACGTAATCAAGCCTCAATAGTTTAACAATTTTGTATCATTTGGGTGATAACTATTAAACATAAATAATTACGCACCGTTTTTTAATATTAGACAGAGTTTGTTAAACCGGCTGGATAATTTTTTTGCCCGCAAACGGACAATATAATTTACAGGCGGAGATTATTTTAACCACCGGACGGCCTCCTAATTTCTCGCCGTCCGGTTTTATTTGCTCTGGTCCGCTTTGCGCTGCGCCAGATAGTCAAGCAGCGTGCCGGCGAATATACCCAGCAGCATGATGACGCAGCCGGCGTTAAATAACGCGTAGAGCGGTATTTCGCGTGCGAACAGACCACTGGCGTTCAGCGCCAGCGCCAGCAGCCAGAGCGCCAGCAGCGCGGCGCCGCCCGCCAGCAGACGCAGCGCCCAGCGGTAGCCGGACGCCCAGTGCCGGCGCGGCGCGAAATGTTGCGTCTGCTGCGACGCTAACAGACTCTGTTTACTGGCGGCCAGCAGCAGCAGCCCCGGCAGCGCGGCGATCACCGAAAACATGTAAAAGGTGGGCCAGTCCCACAGCTCTACCAGCCAGCCCGCCGCCGGCCCGACATAGACGCGTCCTACCGCCGACAGCGCTGAAAGCAGCGCGAACTGCGTGGCGGAAAATGAGCGGTTGCACAGGCTCATCAACAGCGCGACAAAAGCGGCGGTGCCCATGCCGCCGCAGAGGTTTTCCGCAAACACCGCGCTCGCCATGCTCCACATATGGGGTGGCGTGACCGACAACATCCAGTAGGCGAGGTTAGAAAACGCCTGCAGCACGCCGAACAGCATCAGCGCGCGGAACAGACTCAGACGCTGCATCAATACCCCGCCGTAGAGCGCGCCGATAATGGTGGCCAGCAGACCGAGTGATTTATTCACCAGACCGACATCGCCGGCGGAAAAGCCGACGCCGCGGATCAGAAAGGTGGTGGTCAGGCTGGCGGCGAAGGCGTCGCCCAGCTTATACAGCACGATCAGTGATAGCATCAGCCAGGCGTTATCGCGGTTAAAGAAGTCGCGCAGCGGCGCGATCACCGCCTCTTCCAGCGTATGGGGCCGCGCCGCCGTATCCGCGGGCTCGCGCGCCAGCAGGGTAGCAATCAGGCCCGGCAGCATCATCAGCGCCATCAGCCAGTAGGTTGCCTGCCAGCCGAGGTAGCGATCCGCCAGCCACAGCGCCAGCCCGCCGGAAACCAGCATCGCCAGACGGTAGCCCAGCACGGTGATCGCCGCGCCGCTGCCGCGCTCTTCCGGCGGCAGAATATCGGTTTTCCAGGCATCGAAAACGATATCCTGCGAAGCGGAGCAGAAGGCGATCAGCACCGCCAGCGCCGCCAGCAGCGTTAAATGTCGCGCCGGCTCCATAAAGCCCATCAGCGCAATGGCACCGGTCAGCAGCAGTTGGGTAAGCAGAAGCCAGCCGCGCCGCCGGCCAAGAAAAGGCGGCGTATAGCGGTCCATCAATGGCGACCAGAGAAACTTAAAAACATAGGCCTGCCCAACCAGCGAGAAAAAGCCGATGGTTTTAAGATCCACGCCCTCGACGGTCATCCAGGCCTGTAGCGTGCCGGAGGTGAGCGCAAGGGGAAGACCGGAGGCGAAACCCAGCAGCAGCAGCACCGCCGCATTGCGCTGAGTAAAGATACGCAAGAGTGAATTATCCATAACTGCCTTTTTCACCAGAAGGGCCCGGCATCCTGCCGGGCCGTTGGGATGGTTAACGCGCGTTCTGCTTGATAAAGGTACTGACGCTGGTGTCCTGCGCCATATCGCTGATAACGTCGCTCAGCGTAGCGTTGACCGCTTTGGTGATCTTGTCGTTGGTGGCGTTGAACGCCCCTTCGATGCTGTAGGTCTGGCGGTAGTTCTTTACCTGCTTATTGCCGTTTTTCGCGCTGGCGATGATAGAGATATCCGCTTTAGTGGTGATGCTGTAACGCAGGTTGCCCTGAGTCACGTCGGCATAGAGGTTGTTAACCACGATCTGCAGATCGACCGCGCCGTTCGGGCCGACCATATAACCGCGCGCGGTCATCTGTTTCTCCAGCACTTCCTGCAGCAGGAAGCGCAGGTCGCGGCTTGGCGTCAGGGTCACCAGCTGGTTATCGCGGTTGACCTTCGCCAGCGCCTGATCCGCGCGCTGATCGGCGCCGTTGATGCTGACCGTCACGCCCATCAGGCCCGGATCCTGCTGAGGCAGCTGAATCGCTGGCTGTACGTCAAGCGTATTGCTGTTGTTCGCGCAGCCAGCCAGAATAAAGGCAGCCAGCAGGGGAAAAAGAAGTTTTTTTAGCATGCTTATTTTCTCATAGGTCTGAATGATGTTGCTGACAAAACAGCGGCCATCATATCATCGCCTCTCTGTGAAAAAAGCCCTGACGGCGCGTAAATTCATCATCCTGCTTGTTTTTTCAGCGTCATGCGCAGGCAGACGCCGTTGAGCCTGTTGCGCCGGCATCGTTGACAAAAGAACAAGCGGGACAGTTTTTTTCGCCCTATACAGGGAAACGGGTGAAAACCGACTAATATTTAAAGGGATGGGGCGTAGCTCTCTGCCGTAGAGGAGTGGAAGTCATGATTCGCGAACAAATAGAAGAAAAGTTAAGAACGGCCTTTCAACCGGTTCACCTGGAAGTTCATGATGAGAGTTATCGTCATAATGTGCCTGCGGGATCGGAGAGCCACTTCAAAGTGGTGATCGTCAGCGACAGCTTTGCCAACCAGCGTTTTCTGATGCGTCACCGTGCCATCTACAGCACGCTGAGCGAGGAGCTGGCGGGCAGCGTTCACGCGCTGGCGCTACACACCTACACCCTGAAGGAGTGGGAAGGCTTACAGGATACTGTGCTGGCCTCGCCGAACTGCCGCGGCGCCGGCATGCTGGCCTGATCCCCGTTTTACGCTTTTAACGAAACGGCCTGCGGGCCGTTTTCTTTTGTCTGAAATTTGTGCTTATTTGCGGCTGCGCTTCGCCATTTTTCGCTTATTTTCCGCCAAACTGCGAGCCGGTGCCCGGTTTGCGTTCTCGACGCGGTAAAATGATGCCGCTATAATGCTGCGTCTATTTTTCCGGAATTGCTTCGGGACGCTTCTGGTAGCAGGGAATGGTTCTTCATCAGAGGCCGTCCCGGTTGTTGGGTGGCGCGGGCTAATGCAGCGCGCGCTGTCTGAAGTTGACCGAGCTCGTGATTTTTTGAGGTAACAAGATGCAAGTTTCAGTAGAAACCACTCAGGGCCTGGGCCGTCGCGTAACGATTACTGTCGCTGCTGACAGCATCGAGAACGCTGTGAAAAAAGAGCTGGTCGATGTAGCGAAGAAAGTCCGTATCGACGGTTTCCGTAAGGGTAAAGTGCCGATGAGCGTTGTTGCTCAGCGTTACGGTGCCTCCGTGCGCCAGGACGTGCTGGGCGATCTGATGCAGCGCAACTTCGTTGACGCCATCATCAAAGAGAAAATCAACCCGGCCGGCGCGCCGAACTATGTGCCGGGCGAGTACAAGCAGGGTGAAGACTTCACTTACTCCGTTGAGTTCGAAGTCTATCCGGAAGTTGAACTGAAAGGTCTGGACGCGATCGAAGTTGAAAAACCGATCGTTGAAGTCACTGACGAAGACGTAGACGTGATGCTGGATACGCTGCGCAAGCAGCAGGCGACCTGGAAAGAGAAAGAAGGCGAAGCGGCTGCTGAAGATCGCGTCACCCTCGATTTCTCCGGCTCCGTAGACGGCGAAGAGTTTGAAGGCGGCAAAGCCTCTGATTTCGTGCTGGCAATGGGCCAGGGCCGCATGATCCCGGGCTTTGAAGAGGGCGTTGTCGGCCACAAAGCGGGCGAAGAGTTCACCATCGACGTGAAATTCCCGGAAGACTACCACGCGGAAAACCTGAAAGGTAAAGACGCGAAGTTCGCTATCGTGCTGAAGAAAGTTGAAGAGCGCGAACTGCCGGAGCTGAACGAAGAGTTCATCAAGCGTTTCGGCGTAGAAGATGGCTCCGTTGCCGGCCTGCGCGCTGAAGTGCGTAAAAACATGGAGCGCGAGCTGAAAGGCGCGGTGCGTAACCGTGTTAAAACGCAGGCGATCGACGGCCTGGTGAAAGCGAACGAGATCGACGTGCCTTCTGCGCTGATCGACAGCGAAATCGACGTACTGCGTCGTCAGGCTGCACAGCGTTTCGGTGGCAACGAGCAGCAGGCGCTGGAACTGCCGCGCGAGCTGTTTGAAGAGCAGGCGAAACGCCGTGTTGTCGTCGGTCTGCTGCTGGGCGAAGTGATCCGCACCAACGACCTGAAAGCGGACGAAGATCGCGTGAAAACGCTGATCGAAGAGATGGCTTCCGCGTACGAAGATCCGCAGGAAGTGATCGAGTTCTACAGCAAAAACAACGAGCTGATGAACAACATGCGCAACGTCGCTCTGGAAGAGCAGGCGGTTGAAGCTGTGCTGGAAAAAGCGAAAGTGACTGAGAAAGCCACAAAATTCCAGGATCTGATGAACCAGACCTCTATGGCCTGATTTTTCACGCTTTATCTGCTGAAAGCCCGCTGCCGTAAGGAGCGGGCTTTTTATTTATCGTTTTCAGAAATGTCCTTTTGTGCGCCTGTTTGGCTAATTAAGCGCCAGGTTATTCGCTATGATGTTATTCCTGGTTAGCGATTGAAGAAAACGTTGTTATGCTTGAAACAGCGGGGGCACGCCCCCAGATAGCTTTTCGAGTATCTTGAAGAATGTAAGGCTGGCTGATTGACCGTCCGGATAGCGTCGGAGAGTGGCAGCGTGAAGCATGGTTTTCATGTTCTCACTTGCGTAGAATCGGTACAGAGTGTTGCCAATGAAATTTATCCAGGAGACGGTAATGTCATACAATGGCGAACGTGAATTTTCCGCACCTCAGATGGCGCTGGTGCCCATGGTGGTCGAACAAACCTCGCGCGGCGAGCGTTCTTACGACATTTATTCCCGCCTGTTAAAAGAGCGCGTCATTTTCCTTACCGGTCAGGTTGAAGATCATATGGCGAACCTGATCGTCGCCCAGATGCTGTTTCTGGAAGCGGAAAACCCTGAGAAAGATATCTACCTGTATATCAACTCCCCGGGTGGGGTGATCACCGCCGGGATGTCGATTTATGACACGATGAAATTCATCAAGCCGGACGTCAGCACTATCTGTATGGGACAGGCCTGTTCAATGGGCGCTTTCCTGCTGACGGCGGGAACCAAGGGCAAGCGTTACTGCCTGCCGAATTCCCGCGTGATGATCCACCAGCCGCTGGGGGTTATCAGGGCCAGGCGACCGATATTGAAATTCACGCGCGTGAAATCCTGAAGGTGAAACAGCGCATGAATGAGCTGATGGCGGAACATACCGGCAAATCGCTTGAAGAAATTGAGCGTGACACCGAGCGAGATCGTTTCCTCTCGGCGAGTGAGGCGGTAGAGTATGGCTTAGTCGATTCCATACTTACGCATCGCCAATAAGACTCCAACCCGTAGCATGCGCTATAGTTAGAGCGGATAACGGGTGAAGAGTGGCACGAATGAGGGCAGTCAGTCTGGCTGCCATCGCCGCATAGAGTGCGGACGAAGATAAAAGAAGAGGTTAGCTGATGACAGATAAGCGCAAAGACGGTTCAGGAAAGCTGCTGTACTGCTCTTTTTGCGGTAAAAGCCAGCATGAAGTGCGCAAGCTGATTGCCGGGCCGTCAGTGTATATCTGCGACGAGTGCGTTGATTTATGCAACGACATCATTCGCGAAGAGATCAAAGAAGTTGCGCCGCATCGTGAACGCAGCGCGTTGCCGACCCCGCACGAGATCCGCCACCACCTGGACGATTATGTTATCGGTCAGGAGCGGGCGAAAAAAGTGCTGGCGGTGGCGGTCTACAATCACTACAAACGTCTGCGCAACGGCGATACCAGCAACGGTATCGAACTGGGCAAAAGTAATATTCTGCTGATCGGCCCGACCGGTAGCGGTAAGACGCTGCTGGCAGAGACGCTGGCGCGCCTGCTGGATGTCCCCTTCACCATGGCCGACGCGACGACATTGACCGAAGCGGGCTACGTGGGTGAAGACGTCGAGAATATTATCCAGAAACTGCTGCAGAAATGTGACTACGATGTGCAGAAAGCGCAGCGCGGCATCGTCTATATCGATGAGATCGACAAAATCTCCCGTAAGTCGGACAACCCGTCGATTACGCGCGATGTTTCCGGCGAAGGCGTGCAGCAGGCCCTGCTGAAACTGATCGAAGGCACCGTCGCGGCCGTACCGCCGCAGGGCGGACGCAAGCACCCGCAGCAGGAGTTTTTGCAGGTTGATACCTCGAAAATTCTGTTTATCTGCGGCGGCGCTTTCGCCGGCCTGGATAAAGTGATTTCTCAGCGTGTGGAAACCGGCTCCGGCATTGGTTTCGGCGCAACGGTAAAAGGGAAATCGCAGAAGGCGACCGAAGGCGAGCTGCTGGAGCAGGTTGAGCCAGAAGATCTGATCAAATTTGGTCTGATTCCTGAGTTCATTGGTCGTCTGCCGGTGGTGGCCACGCTCAGCGAACTGAGTGAAGAGGCCCTGATTCAGATCCTGCGTGAACCGAAAAACGCCCTGACCAAGCAGTATCAGGCGCTGTTTAACCTGGAAGGCGTGGAGCTGGAGTTCCGTGACGAAGCGCTGACGGCGATTGCCCAGAAAGCGATGTCGCGTAAAACCGGCGCGCGCGGCCTGCGTTCTATCGTTGAAGCGGCGCTGCTGGACACCATGTACGATCTGCCTTCCATGGACGACGTGGAAAAAGTGGTGATCGACGAGTCGGTGATCGAAGGTCAGACAAAACCGATGCTGATCTACGGCAAGCACGAAGCGCAGCAGGCGTCTGGCGAATAATTCGTCAACGCAACCAGCAAGTTAGTCAATAAAAGGGGGAATTTGTCCCCCTTTTGTTTTTCTCACGCTACTGACATTGAATGTCTGGCAAACATCCCCATATACTCAAATACCTGTGGGTTCCCTGGCACATAGCCTGCACTATGCGGTACCCATCACCTGGCGGACTTTAAACTAAGAGAGAGCTCTATGAATCCTGAGCGTTCTGAACGCATTGAAATCCCTGTGTTGCCGTTGCGCGACGTAGTGGTTTATCCGCACATGGTAATTCCGTTGTTTGTTGGTCGGGAAAAATCGATTCGGTGCCTCGAAGCCGCAATGGATCATGATAAAAAGATCATGCTGGTCGCACAGAAAGAGGCTTCAACGGATGAACCTGGCATTAACGATCTCTTCTCTGTAGGGACCGTTTCCTCTATTTTGCAGATGCTGAAGCTGCCGGACGGCACGGTAAAAGTGCTGGTGGAAGGGCTGCAGCGCGCACGCATTACCCAGCTTGCCGACAACGGCGAGCATTTTTCCGCGCAGGCGGAATATCTGGTGTCGCCGGAGATTGAAGAGCGCGAGCAGGAAGTGCTGGTGCGTACGGCCATCAATCAGTTCGAAGGCTACATCAAGCTCAACAAAAAAATTCCTCCCGAGGTGCTGACCTCGCTCAACAGCATTGATGACGCCGCGCGCCTCGCTGATACCGTGGCTGCGCATATGCCGCTTAAGCTGGCGGATAAGCAGTCCGTGCTGGAGATGTCCGACGTCAACGAGCGTCTGGAATATCTGATGGCGATGATGGAGTCGGAGATCGACCTGCTGCAGGTTGAGAAACGCATCCGCAATCGCGTTAAAAAACAGATGGAAAAAAGCCAGCGCGAATACTATCTGAATGAGCAGATGAAGGCGATTCAGAAAGAGCTGGGCGAAATGGACGACGCGCCGGACGAATATGAAGCGCTGAAGCGCAAAATTGAAGCGTCCAAAATGCCGAAAGAGGCGCGCGAAAAAGCGGAAGCCGAGCTGCAGAAGCTGAAAATGATGTCGCCAATGTCAGCGGAAGCGACGGTGGTGCGCGGCTACATCGAATGGATGGTTCAGGTGCCGTGGAACGAGCGCAGCAAGGTGAAAAAAGACCTACGCAAAGCGCAGGAAACGCTGGACCGCGACCATTATGGCCTGGAGCGCGTGAAGGATCGTATTCTGGAATATCTGGCGGTACAGAGTCGCGTCAACAAAATTAAAGGGCCGATCCTCTGCCTGGTAGGGCCGCCGGGGTGGGTAAAACCTCGCTGGGTCAGTCGATTGCTAAAGCTACCGGACGCAAATATGTGCGTATGGCGCTGGGCGGCGTACGCGACGAAGCGGAAATCCGCGGCCACCGTCGTACCTATATCGGCTCCATGCCGGGCAAGCTGATCCAGAAAATGGCGAAAGTTGGGGTAAAAAACCCGCTGTTCCTGCTGGATGAGATCGATAAGATGTCATCCGACATGCGCGGCGATCCCGCTTCCGCGCTGCTGGAAGTGCTTGATCCCGAGCAGAACGTCGCGTTCAACGATCACTATCTGGAAGTGGATTACGATCTCTCCGATGTGATGTTCGTCGCCACTTCGAACTCAATGAATATCCCGGCGCCGCTGCTGGACCGTATGGAAGTGATCCGTCTTTCCGGCTATACCGAAGATGAAAAACTGAACATCGCGAAACAGCATCTGCTGCCGAAACAGATCGAGCGCAACGCCCTGAAGCAGAGCGAAATTGGCGTGGATGACAGCGCGATTGTCGGCATCATCCGTTACTACACCCGTGAAGCGGGCGTGCGTAGCCTTGAACGCGAGCTGTCGAAGCTGTGCCGCAAGGCGGTGAAAACCCTGCTGCTGAATAAAGATCTGAAGCGTATCGATATCAACGGCGATAACCTGAAAGATTTCCTCGGCGTGCAGCGTTTCGACTACGGCCGCGCCGACAGCGAAAACCGCGTCGGTCAGGTGACCGGCCTGGCGTGGACCGAAGTCGGCGGCGATCTGCTGACCATCGAAACCGCCTGCGTACCGGGCAAAGGTAAGCTGACTTATACCGGCTCGCTGGGTGAGGTGATGCAGGAGTCGATCCAGGCGGCACTCACCGTGGTGCGCGCGCGTGCGGAGAAACTCGGTATCAACGGCGATTTCTATGAGAAACGCGATATCCACGTTCACGTGCCGGAAGGGGCGACGCCGAAAGATGGCCCAAGCGCCGGTATCGCCATGTGTACCGCGCTGGTCTCCTGTCTGACCGGTAACCCGGTGCGCGCCGAGGTCGCCATGACCGGCGAGATCACGCTGCGCGGCCAGGTGCTGCCTATTGGCGGACTGAAGGAAAAACTGCTGGCGGCCCATCGCGGCGGCATCAAAACCGTCGTGATTCCGGATGAGAACAAGCGCGATCTGGAAGAGATTCCGGAGAACGTGCTGGCGGATCTCGACGTGCATCCGGTTAAGCGTATCGAAGATGTGCTGGCGCTGGCGCTGCAAAACGCGCCGTACGGCATGCAGGTCGCTACCGCGAAATAGTGACGCACGACAAAATCGATTAAAAAGCGCAGCTGGCGAGTCAAATCTGACTTGCCAGCTTTTTTTTGTGCCGCTAATTTAGAGGGCTGTTGAAGCAGCGACCCAGAGAATTCCCGTTGTTTCGGCTCAACAACCTTGATATAACTGGCTGCGCGTTCGCGGCTGGCGGGACGCTCGCCGCGATAGTGAATAATAAAAGAGGGGATGAATAGAGTGAATAAGTCACAATTGATCGACAAGATTGCCGCAGACGCTGATATTTCTAAAGCGGCAGCTGGACGTGTTTTAGATGCTTTTATTGGTTCTGTTTCTGATTCTCTGAAATCAGGCGAGGAAATAGCGCTGGTTGGCTTTGGCACCTTCTCGGTACGCGAGCGCTCTGAGCGCACCGGCCGTAACCCGCAGACGGGTAAAGAAATTACCATTCCGGCAAGTAAAGTACCGGGCTTCCGTGCCGGTAAAGCGCTAAAAGACGCGGTGAACTGATTTACGGTCAGGCTCCATTGCAGCATTTTCTTCGGTGGAGTGAGGACTGACAATGCGTTCTCATGTAACATACGGGCACATCAGGCAATTGATGTGCCTTTTTTTATCCGGATGCGTGACAAACGCCAGCAGCGAATGTCAGAGCATGGCCGATAATGTCGGCCTGAAAAGCAGCAACGCGCACGCCTGCAGGGATGGGGCGCTAGCGTGAGGTTTACATTCACACTACAGCGGAGTGTTGTCATACCATGATGGACAATTTACGCGCGGCGTCGAACCATGTCGTGCTCAAGATTATTCTGGGACTGATTATCCTGTCATTTGTGCTGACCGGGGTCGGCAACTATCTGATCGGCGGCAGCGGCGACTACGCGGCGAAAGTGAACGGCCAGGAGATCAGCCGCGCCCAGCTCGATCGCGCCTTTAACAACGAACGCAGCCGCCAGCAGCAGATGCTGGGCGAACAGTTCTCTCAGCTGGCGGGGAATGAAGGCTACATGCAGCAGATGCGTCAACAGGCGCTCTCGCAGCTGGTGGATGAAACGCTGCTCGACCAGTACGCGAAAGATCTGAAGCTGGCTATCAGCGACGAGCAGATCAAACAGGCGATTTTCACTCAGCCTGCTTTCCAGACCAACGGTAAATTCGATAATGCCAAATACCTTGGCATCATCAACAGCATGGGCTTTTCCGCCGATCAGTACGCAGAAGCGCTGCGTAAGCAGCTCACCACCCAGCAGCTGATCTCCGCTATCGCCGGCACCGATTTTACCCTGAGCGGGGAAACCGATGCGCTGGCGGCGCTGGTGTCTCAGCAGCGTGTGGTGCGTCAGGCGGTGTTGAGCGTCGACGCGCTGGCGGCAAAACAGTCAGTCAGCGACGACGAAATCAAAAATTACTATGCCCAGCATAAAAACAGCTTCCTGGCACCGGAGCAGTTCCGCGTCAGCTACCTGAAGCTGGATGCCGCCAGCATGCAGCAGCCGGCCAGCGAAGCGGATATCCAGAGTTGGTACGAGCAGCATAAGGCGGATTATGTGCAGCCGCAGCGCAATCGCTACAGCGTCATCCAGCTGAAAAGCGAAACGGACGCGCAGGCGGTGCTGGATCAGCTGAAGCAGGGCGGTGATTTCGCCGCGCTGGCGAAAGCCAAATCCATCGACCCGATCTCCGCGCGCAAGGGCGGCGATATGGGCTGGCTGGAGCCGGCTACCACGCCGGACGAGCTGAAAGAGGCTAACCTGACCAGCAAAGGCCAGCTGTCGGGTGTGGTAAAATCTTCCGTCGGCTTCCTGATTGTGCGTCTTGACGATATCCAGCCGGAGCAGGTTAAGCCACTGGCCGCCGTGCATGACGCCATCGCAGACAAAGTCAAACAGGAAAAAGCGCTCGACGCTTACTACAAGCTGCAGCAGAAAGTCAGCGACGCGGCCAGCAACGATAACGAATCGTTGGCCAGCGCCGAGCAGGCGGCAGGCGTGAAAGCGGTAGAAACCAACTGGTTCAGCCGCGACAACATGCCGGAAGCGCTGAACTTCAAGCCGGTGGAAGAGGCGATCTTTAGCGGCAATCTGCTGGGCGCGAACGGTACGCCGGGCAGCAACTCTGACATGATCACCGTCGATGGTGACCGCGCTTTTATTCTGCGCATCGCCGAGCATAAGCCGGAAACGATCAAGACCCTCGACGAGGTGAAAGCCCAGATCGCTGACACGCTGAAGCACAACAAAGCCTCGCAGGAAGCCAAAGCGCAGGCGGAGAAAATCCTTGCCGGGCTGAAAGCGGGCAACCAGGATGCGCTGAAGGCGGCCGGTCTGACGTTCGGCGAAGCGAAAACGCTGACCCGCAACGACCAGGATGCCAGCGTGCAGGCCGTGTTTGCGCTGCCGCAGCCGCAGGCGGGCAAGCCGGTTTACGGCACCAGCGAAGATATGCAGGGCAACGTGGTGCTGCTGGCGCTGGATGAGGTCAAAGCCGGCAACCTGCCGGATGCGCAGAAAAAAGCGATGGCGCAGGGCGTAGCGCAGAACAATGCGCAGATCGCTTTCGATGCGCTGCTGAGCAACCTGCGCAAAGAAGCGAAAATCAAATATGGCGCTGCGGTGCAACTGCAGTAAGCCTCGCAAAAACAGCGTAACCCGCTGCAAACAAAAAGGCCGCTTTCGCGGCCTTTTCCACATCTGCACTTTGCCTTTTGTACTGCTCAACGCCCGCCTTTACTGTTGCTCCTGCTGTTACACACAAGGAGAAATCAGCATGAATAAACACTATCTTTCGGCGCTCTGCTTATCATTATCTCTGGGCGCATCCTGCTGGTCGCTGCCCGTTCAGGCGGCACAAACCGGCGAGGCTACCACCAGCGCCGCCAGTCCGGCGGCCAGCGATGGCGCGGTCAGCATTAATAGCGCCTCGGCGCAGGAGCTGGCGGCGGCGATGAACGGCATCGGTATCAAAAAAGCGGAGGCGATAGTCAGCTATCGCGACCAGTTCGGCGCTTTCACCGAACTGGAACAGCTAAAAGAGGTGCCGGGTATCGGCAGCGCGCTGGTAGAACGCAACCTGCCGCGGCTTAAATTGTGATCCTGTTCCCAGCGCTGGCGGCTGTCGTTTCAGCCGTCCTGAACGGCTGCTAATCTCTAAGAGGTCATACCAGATGGTGTGATCTCTTACAACAATAAGGCACCGGCGCTATGCAGACTCTGATAAAAGTTCGTGGATATCATCTTGATGTTTATCAACACGTTAATAATGCGCGCTACCTTGAGTTTCTTGAGGAAGCGCGCTGGGAATGGCTGGAGCAGGCAGGCGCCTTTCACTGGCTAATGGAAAACAAGCTGGCTTTTGTCGTGGTGAACATCAATATCAATTACCGCAGGCCGGCGCTACTGGGGGACGTGCTGGCGGTGCGAAGCCGGCTGCAGCAGCTAAACGGCAAAAGCGGCATTATTCAACAGGAGGTGCTGCTGGAAGGTGAGGGCACGGCGGTCGCCGATGCGACATTAACCTTTGTCTGCATCGACCTGCGGACGCAAAAAGCGCTGCCTCTGGAAGGCGATCTACGCGCGCGCATGGAAACCCTGCTGGATTGATCCCGTTCAGCCGCGCCAGGCTGGCCGCTTCGGGCGGCGTCGCACGGGAAAGAGTAAAAACAGCCGGGAAGGTCCCGGCTGCGTCGTTAGTCGCCAGGCTTAGCGCAGGCCAGTTTTTTGCTTCATGCTCTGCATGACGCCCGCCATATCGTCCTGATAGTTTTTCAGCCCCTTAGCGCGCAGGTGGCAGGCGGCGCATTCGCCGCAACCGTCGCCCTGAATACCGTTATAGCAGGTCAGTGTCTGTTGGCGCACCAGCGGCAGCTGCTGCCAGTAGTCGGCCAGTGCCCAGGTTTCCGCTTTGTTCAGCCACATCAGCGGCGTTTCAAAACGCACCGCTTTGGCCATGCCAAGCTCTACCGCGTGGTTTAACGCCTTAACGAACTCATCGCGGCAGTCCGGATAGCCTGAGAAATCTGTTTCGCACACGCCGGTAATCACCGCTTCCGCTTCTACCTGATAAGCGTAGATAGAAGCCAGCGTCAGAAACAGGATATTGCGCCCCGGCACAAAGGTGCTGGGCAGCCCGGTGGCATTGGCGTCATACTCCGGCACCGGAATGTTGTCGCGCGTCAGGCTGCTGATCGCCAGCTCATTTAACAGCGTCACGTCCAGCACCTTATGGGCGCGCGCGCCAAGCCGGGCAGAGAGCGTGCGCGCTACCTCAATCTCCTGACGGTGGCGCTGACCATAATCGAAGGTCACGCAATGCACTTCATCGTACTGCGCCAGTGCCTGAATCAGACAGGTTGTGGAATCCTGTCCGCCGCTGAAAACCACTACTGCACGTTTCATTTATTCACCCTGATTAGCTTACTGGCGCTTATGGTACTGCCCGACAGGCAAGAAAAACAGTCCGCATTCGCCCGGGCGGCGGCGGTGGCGGATTAGGCCTGCGGAAAAAGCTAGCGCAGCTGCTCGGTCCATGGGGAGAGATCGCCGACGCGCTCGGCAACCCAACCGGCGTCGTACCAGGTATCGGGGTAGCGTTCGCCGCTGTCGCACAGCAGGGTGACAATAGCGCCTTTCCGGTTCTGCTGGCGCATACGCTGCGCCGTCCGTACCGCTCCCCAGAAGTTGGTGCCGGTGGAGGGGCCGACTTTTCTGCCCAGAATCTGCGTCAGGGAGTGCATCGCGGCGGCCGAGGCGGCGTCAGGTACGCGCATTACCTCGTCGATAACATCGGGAATAAAGGAGGGTTCGACGCGTGGCCGGCCGATACCTTCGATGCCGCTGCCGCGCGCGCTACGTAAAGCGGCATCACGCGTATGCCAGTAATCGTGGAACACCGAATGTTCCGGATCGACCAGGAGCAGGCGCGTCGCATGGCCCTGATAGCGCAGGTAGCGGCCAATGGTTGCTGAGGTGCCGCCGGTGCCTGCGCCCATCACGAGGGTATCCGGCACCGGAAACGGCTCGCTGGCCATCTGACGGAAAATGCTGTCGGCGATATTGTTATTGCCGCGCCAGTCGGTGGCGCGTTCGGCGTAGGTAAACTGATCCATAAAGTGGCCGTCGAGATCGCGCGCCAGCCGTTCCGACTCGTCATAAATCGCGCAGGGATCCTGCACGAAATGGCACTTTCCGCCGTAAAAAGTAATCTGTTCGACCTTGCGGCGCGCGGTACTGGCGGGCATCACGGCGATAAACGGCAGGCCAAGCAGGCGGGCGAAATAGGCTTCGGAAACCGCGGTGCTGCCGGAGGAGGCTTCAATCACCGGTTTACCCTGTTTGATCCAGCCGTTGCACAGGCCATAAAGAAACAGCGAGCGCGCCAGCCGGTGCTTCAGGCTGCCGGTGGGATGGGTGCTTTCATCCTTAAGGTAAAACCCGATGCCCGGAAAGGTGGGCAGAGAAAAACGAATCAGGTGCGTGTCGGCGGAACGCTGAAAGTCGGCGTTGATTTCGTTAATCGCATAGTTAACCCATTCACGGCTCATAATGATTTTCCTCCTGATGCGCGGCCCGCTAAGATTACGGCATTCACAGGAAAAAAGGTTTGCTTTATCTACTGTACAATGGCGCTTTCATAGCAAAATTTTCTCCGGAGGGGCGATGCTGGATAAAACCGATCGTAAACTGCTGGCGCTGCTGCAGCAGGACTGTACGCTATCATTACAGGCGCTGGCGGATGCGGTTAATCTCACCACCACGCCCTGCTGGAAGCGGCTGAAAAAGCTGGAGGATGACGGTATTATTCGGGGGCGCGTGGCGCTGCTGGATGGCGAAAAGCTGGGGCTGTCGCTAACCGCGTTTATGCTGATCAAGACCCAGCAGCACAGCCGTCAGTGGTATCAGGAATTTGTCGGCGTCGTACAGAGCCTGCCGGAAGTGATGGCGTTCTACCGCATGGCGGGTGAGTATGATTATCTGCTGCGCATTCAGGTCGCCGACATGAAGCAATATGACGCCTTTTATAAACGTCTGGTCAACGGCGTCAGCGGTCTGATCGACGTAACCTCAAGTTTTGCTATGGAAGAGATAAAATATACTACGGCGTTACCCGTTGAACCCTGATCTTTTCCGCAGCCTTTCCAGGCTCATCAATTAACCATGCAGGACAATTTTTTGTGCGATTGTTTAGCCAGTTAAGTTGGTATTTCCTCCGCGAGTGGCGACGTTACCTCGGGGCGGTATCCTTACTCATCATTATTGCCATTTTGCAGCTGCTGCCGCCGAAAATCGTCGGCGTGATTGTCGATGGCGTCACCCAACATCGCCTGAGCAGCGGTGCAGTGCTGATGTGGATCGGCATTATGCTGTTTACCGCGCTGGTGGTTTACCTGCTGCGCTATGTCTGGCGCGTCTTGCTGTTCGGCGCCTCCTATAAGCTGGCGGTGGAGCTGCGGGAGGATTTTTATCGTCAGCTCAGCCGGCAGCATCCCGAATTCTACCTGCGCCACCGCACCGGCGACCTGATCGCGCGCGCCACCAATGACGTCGACCGCGTGGTGTTCGCCGCCGGCGAAGGGGTGTTGACGCTGGTGGATTCGCTGGTAATGGGCTGTGCGGTACTGATCGTCATGAGTACGCAGATCAGCTGGCAGCTGACCCTGCTGGCGCTGGTGCCGATGCCGGTGATGGCGATAGTGATCAAACGCTACGGCGACCAGCTGCATCAGCGTTTTAAGCTGGCGCAGGCAGCCTTTTCGTCGCTGAACGATCAGGCGCAGGAGAGCCTCTCCAGCATTCGCATGGTGAAAGCGTTTGGCCTCGAAACCCATCAGTCGCGGCAGTTCGCCGCTATTGCTACCGACGCCGGCGAAAAAAACCTGCGCGTCGCGCGGGTGGACGCGCGTTTCGATCCCACCATCTATATCGCCATCGGCCTCTCTAACCTGCTGGCGATCGGCGGCGGCAGCTGGCTGGTCTGGCACGGACAGATGACGCTCGGCCAGCTGACCAGCTTCGTTATGTATCTGGGCCTGATGATTTGGCCGATGCTGGCGCTGGCGTGGATGTTCAATATCGTCGAGCGCGGCAGCGCGGCCTGGAGCCGCATCCGCGCGCTGCTTAACGAGGCGCCGGCGGTGGAAGACGGCAGTAAAGTCCTGCCGGAAGGGCGCGGCATACTGCAGGTGGCGATCCGTGAATTCAGTTATCCCGGCAGCCAGCAGCCTGCGCTGCGCAACCTTAACTTCCAGCTGAAGCCAGGGCAGATGCTGGGGCTGTGCGGGCCGACCGGCGCGGGTAAAAGTACGCTGTTAAGCCTGATCCAACGCCATTTCGATATCGCGCAGGGCGATATCCGTTACCACAATATCCCGCTGACCCGGTTGCGCATCGACAGCTGGCGCGGCCGGCTGGCGGTCGTCAATCAGACGCCGTTCCTCTTTTCCGACAGCGTCGCCAACAACATAGCGCTGGGACGGCCCAACGCCAGCCGCGAAGAGATTGAACGCGCGGCGAAGCTGGCCAGCGTGCATGAGGATATTCTGCGGCTGCCGCAGGGCTACGATACCGAAGTGGGCGAGCGCGGCGTGATGCTCTCCGGCGGGCAAAAGCAGCGTATCTCCATTGCGCGCGCGCTGCTGCTGAACGCCGAGATCCTGATTCTGGACGATGCGCTGTCGGCGGTGGACGGGCGTACCGAACACCAGATCCTGCATAATCTGCGGCGCTGGGGGCAGGGACGCACGGTGATTATTAGTGCGCACCGCCTGTCGGCGCTGACCGAGGCCACTGAAATCCTGGTGATGCAGCACGGCGTTGTGGCGCAGCGCGGCGAACATCAGGCGCTGGTGCAGCAAAAGGGCTGGTACAGCGATATGTACCGCTACCAGCAGCTTGAGGCGGCGCTGAGCGAGGATGAAGATAACCGCAGTAAGGAGAAGAGCCGTGGCTGATAGCAAAAAACTCTGGCCGACGCTAAAGCGGCTGCTTGCCTACGGCAAGCCCTGGCGCAAAGCGCTATCGCTGGCGGTGCTGATGCTGTGGGTCGCAGCGGCGGCCGAAGTGCTGGGGCCGGTGCTGGTCGGCTATTTTATCGATCGGCTGGTGGCGCGGCACAGCATGCCGGTGGGGCTGGCCGTCGGGCTGGCGTTTGCCTTTATTTCTCTGCAGGCGCTGGCGGCGCTGCTGCACTACTGGCAGGCGCTGCTGTTTAACCAGGCGGCGGTCGGCGTGGTGCAACGGCTGCGCGCCGACGTGATGGACGCGGCGCTGCGCCAGCCGCTCAGCGCGTTCGATACCCAGCCGGTGGGGCAGATAATCTCGCGCGTTACCAACGACACCGAAGTGATCAAAGATTTATGGGTAACCGTCGTGGCGACGGTACTGCGCAGCGCGGCGCTGATCGGCGCGATGCTGGTCGCCATGTTTAGTCTCGACTGGCGCATGGCGCTGGTGGCGGTAGTCATTTTTCCGCTGGTGCTTACCGTGATGCTGATCTATCAGCGTTACAGCACGCCGATTGTACGGCGGGTGCGCAGCTATCTGGCGGATATCAATAACGGCTTTAATGAAGTGATCAGCGGCATGAGCGTTATCCAGCAGTTCCGCCAGCAGGCGCGCTTCGGCGAGCGCATGGGCGAGGCGAGCCGCTCGCACTACCTGGCGCGCATGGAGACCTTAAGGCTGGATGGCTTTCTGCTGCGCCCGCTGTTGAGCCTCTTTTCCGCAGCGATCCTCTGCGGACTGCTGCTGCTGTTCAGCTTCTCTTCTGAAGGCGTGTTCGAAGTGGGCGTGCTGTACGCTTTTATCAGCTATCTGGGCAGGCTGAATGAGCCGCTGATTGAGCTGACCACCCAGCAGTCGATGCTGCAGCAGGCGGTGGTCGCCGGCGAACGCATTTTCGAGCTGATGGATTCGCCGCGCCAGCATTACGGCAGCGATCGGCAGCCGCTGCAGAGCGGACGCATCGATATCGATCATCTGAGCTTCGCCTACCGTGAAGGGCGCAACGTGCTGGAGGATATTTCGCTGTCAGCGCCGTCGCGCAGCTTTATCGCGCTGGTCGGGCATACCGGCAGCGGGAAAAGCACGCTGGCCAGCCTGATGATGGGCTACTATCCGGTGAAGCCGGGAGCGATCCGCCTCGATGGCCGGCCGCTGGAACAGCTCAGCCATGAGGTGCTGCGTCAGGGCGTGGCGATGGTTCAGCAGGATCCGGTTGTGCTGGCGGACAGCTTTTTCGCCAACGTGACGCTGGGACGCGATATCAGCGAGCAGGCGGTCTGGCAGGCGCTGGAAACCGTGCAGCTGGCGGCGCTGGCGCGCAGCCTTACTGACGGTATTCATACGCGTCTGGGCGAGCAGGGCAATAACCTTTCCGTTGGGCAGAAGCAGCTGCTGGCACTGGCGCGCGTACTGGTGGCCGAACCGCAAATTCTGATCCTCGACGAGGCGACGGCGAATATCGATTCCGGTACCGAACAGGCGATCCAGCGCGCGCTGCGCGAAGTCAGGAAAAAGACCACCCTGGTGGTGATCGCGCACCGCCTGTCGACCATTACCGAGGCTGATACCATTCTGGTGCTGCATCGCGGCCAGGCGGTAGAGCGCGGCGCTCACCATCAGCTGCTGGCGCAGCAGGGGCGTTACTGGCAAATGTATCAGCTACAGCAGGCGGGCAGCGTGCTGACAGCGGGCACGTCGGAAAGCGTCTGAGGCGTGCTTGCACCTTTTTTAAGCGCATTTATCAGAATTATCCGCAAAGATGCACGTTAAGTGACCGGGGCGCACCATTATGGTGCGCCTTTTGCTTTTCTCTCCTCTCTTTTCCTTATCTCGCCTGAGGCGTGGCTGTGGCCGCGCGCCGCGCGCGCCTGAAGCAAGCGTTTTCCAGACCTGGCACAGCCTTTGCTTTAATCAGCAGGCATCGGGTGAGAAACGAATCTTATTTTGCTGAGGGGAGCGTATGAAGCTGGTTACCGTAGTCATCAAACCATTCAAGTTAGAGGATGTGCGCGAGGCGCTCTCTTCTGTCGGCATCCAGGGATTAACCGTAACGGAGGTCAAGGGATTCGGCCGTCAGAAAGGTCACGCGGAGCTTTATCGTGGTGCGGAGTACAGCGTCAACTTTCTACCTAAGGTCAAAATCGATGTGGCTATCGCCGACGATCAGCTGGACGAAGTGGTGGATGTCATCAGCAAAGCCGCCTATACCGGCAAAATCGGCGACGGTAAGATTTTTGTGGCGGAGCTGCAGCGCGTTATCCGTATTCGTACCGGCGAAACCGACGAGGCCGCTCTTTAAGCCCGGCTACTCTCTCTTGTGATGGGATGAAATAAAATGAACAAAGTAATGACTAAAATCCTGACGGGAGCCGCGCTGACGCCATCGCTGGCGCTGGCGGCGCCGGCCGTTGCCGATAAGGCGGACAACGCCTTTATGATGATTTGCACCGCGCTGGTGCTGTTTATGACCATTCCAGGCATTGCGCTGTTTTACGGCGGCCTGATCCGCGGCAAAAACGTGCTATCGCTGCTGACCCAGGTGGCGGTAACTTTTGCCATGGTCTGCGTGCTGTGGGTGGTTTACGGCTACTCACTCGCCTTCAGCGAGGGCAATGACTTCTTCGGCGGCCTTAACTGGGTGATGCTGAAAAACATCAGCCTGACCGCGCTGAGCGGCACCTTCTATCAATATATTCACGTGGTGTTCCAGGCGTCGTTCGCCTGTATTACCGTCGGGCTGATTGTCGGCTCGATCGCGGAGCGCATCCGCTTCTCCGCGGTGCTGATCTTTGTCTTTATCTGGCTGACGCTGGCTTATCTGCCGATCGCACATATGGTCTGGGCAGGCGGCTTTCTGGCGAAGGATGGCGCGCTCGATTTCGCCGGCGGCACGGTGGTGCATATCAACGCAGCCGTCGCCGGGCTGGTAGGTGCTTACCTGGTAGGCAAACGCGCAGGCTTCGGCAAGGAGGCATTTAAGCCGCACAACCTGCCGATGGTATTCACCGGTACCGCGATTCTCTATGTCGGCTGGTTCGGCTTCAATGCGGGCTCGGCGGCGGCGGCCAATGAAATCGCGGCGCTGGCGTTTCTTAATACGGTGGTGGCCACGGCCGGCGCCGTACTTTCCTGGACCTTTGGCGAGTGGGCCTTGCGCGGCAAGCCTTCGCTGCTGGGCGCCAGCTCCGGCTTTATCGCCGGACTGGTCGCCATCACGCCCGCCTGTGGTTACGTTGGCGTCGGCGGCGCGCTGCTTATCGGCCTGATTGGCGGGCTGGCGGGCATCTGGGGCGTGACCACGCTGAAAAAATGGCTGCGCGTCGACGATCCGTGCGACGTGTTCGGCGTCCACGGCGTATGCGGCATTATTGGCTGTATTCTGACCGGCGTTTTCGCCTCGGGATCGCTGGGCGGCGTCGGCTATGCGGAAGGCGTTACTATGGGGCATCAGGTGTGGGTTCAGCTGCTGAGCGTGGCGCTGACCATCGTCTGGACCGGCGTAGTGGCCTTTATCGGCTTTAAAGTCGCGGATATGCTGGTGGGGCTGCGCGTACCGGAAGAGCAGGAGCGCGAAGGGCTTGACGTCAATAGCCATGGCGAAAACGCCTATAACCAGTAAAGGTGGCATTTAACAGCAAAGGGCGCTGCCGTCGGCCGCGCCCTTTGTTATGCGCTAGCTGCGCTGGCGCATTACCCCTTCCTGCACTGTCGACGCCACCAGCACGCCATCCTGAGTATAGAATTCGCCGCGCACAAAGCCGCGCGCGCTGGATGCCGACGTGCTTTCCACGCTGTAGAGCAGCCACTGGTTCAGATCAACCTTGCGATGGAACCACATCGAATGGTCGATAGTCGCGACCTGCATTCCCGGCTCCAGGAACCCTTTGCCGTGCGGCTGAAGCGCCACCGGCAGGAAATTCAGATCGGAGGCGTAACCCAACAGATATTGATGTACGCGCGCATCATCCGGTATTTGGCCATTCGCCCGCAGCCAGACCTGACGCGTCGGCTGGTCGATATGCCCTTTGAGCGGGTTATGGAAGGTGACCGGCCTGATCTCCAGCGGCTTCTCCGCCAGGAATTTAGCCCTGACCTTTTCCGGCAGATGCGCCGCCAGCTGATGCGCGATATCGGTCTCGCTGGGTAACCCTTCCGGCCCTTTGACTTCCGGCATCGTTTTCTGATGTTCGAAGCCCGGCTCCGGTGCCTGGAAAGAGGCGGTCATATAGAAAATCGGCTGGCCGTTCTGGATCGCCGCGACGCGCCGGGCGCTAAAGCTATGGCCGTCGCGCAGGGTTTCCACATCATAGACAATCGCTTTCTGGCTGTCGCCGGGGCGCAAAAAATAGCTGTGGAAAGAGTGAATATTGCGTTCAACCGGCACGGTCTGTTTGGCGGCATGTAGCGCCTGACCGACTACCTGTCCGCCGAAAACCTGGCGCAGGCCTAAATCTTCGCTCTGGCCGCGAAACAGCCCTTCCTCAAGCTTTTCCAGTTGTAACAGGTTCAGTAAATTTTGCAGTGCCTGGCTCATGGGTCGTTCCTCGATAAAGTTACCGATCTAGTTTGCGAGATCCGACCAGCAGCTGCAACCGCTGTTCTCGTCGCGGGTAGGCGCGGCAAAGGAAAACAGGGGATGCCAGGCAAAATAGCCAAACCTGTGCCAGAATTAAGCACATACAGCGTTTTCAGCTGTTTCGGCCAACTTGTCGCCGATACCACATTGGATCAAAAGGAGAAGATATCAATGAAATTCTGGCATGTAATGAGCGGAGCAGCGCTGGCCGTTGCCCTCGCAGGTTGTGCTGATAAAAGCGCAAATATTCCCGTTCCCACCCCAGGCGCTGAAGCCACCGGCCAGCCGGTGATCGCCCAGCCGAACGTGAGCGGTTCGATCTATATCCGGCAGAAAGTCGCGCTGCCGCCGGACGCCGCCCTGACGGTCACGCTGTCCGACGCCTCGCTGGCTAATGCACCGGCGAAAGTGCTGGCCCAGCGTGTTGTGCGCACCGAAGGCAAGCAGGCGCCATTCCACTATATTCTGCCGTTTAATCCGGCCGACATTCAGCCCGACGCGCGTATTCTCCTGAGCGCGGCGATTACCATCGATAACAAGGTGGTCTTTATGACTGATTCGATTAAACCGGCGATCAACAGCGGCGGCACGAAAGTCGATCTGACCCTGGTGCCGGTGCCGTCAGTGGCGATGCCGACCCAGAGCAGCGGCGGCGCGGTCACTACCGTGCCTTCTACTTCGCCGACGCAGGTTACCCCTTCTTCATCGGTTCCGGCGCCGACCCAGTACTAAGCCTCGCTTTTCGGGCCAGCCTGGCTGGCCCGCTACTCCTTCCAGCGATAGCGCGCTAAATCGACCTGGCCGTCATCGCTGATTTCAATGCCTTCCGCCTCCAGCGCGTCGCGCTGACGCAGCAGATCGTCTCCCTGCAGGGAGATCTGGCCATATCGGTTAATAATACGATGCCACGGCAGCCGGCTGTCGGCAGGCAGGCGCTTTAGCAAGCCGCCGACCTGTCTGGCGGCGCGTGGCGAGCCAGCCAGTCGCGCTACGTCGCCATAGGTGGTGACGCTGCCGGCCGGAATGGCGGCGATAACCTGTAATACGCGCTGTTTAAATGAGTCAGTTTCCATAAAGAGTTCCCGCTTTAGCGATGCGCGTTATCCTGGCAAAAAGCGGACAAAGAGGGAACGATTAGCCTGCAGCGGAGGGGAAAAAGGCCTGTTTGAGCGGAAAAGGGCGGGGATTGTTTAATAAAACAACGGTCGCCGGGCGTCGGCTTGCATTTACGCCAGGCATCATTGATAATGCCTGCGCTCTGTAACCAGAGCGCGTCAATGGGGGCCCTGTTGGTTCTCCCGCAACGCTAACTTGTGAACTCGGTCAGGTCCGGAAGGAAGCAGCCGCAGCAGGTGACGCGTGTGCCGGGATGTAGCTGGCAGGGCCCCCACCATTTCCGCTCCCTCCCGGCAGTGATTCAACGAACGTATTTCCACACCGAAACCGGTACTTTATCGTACAGCTTATTCATGGTTAATTCCGCCAGCCGATGATCGGCCGCAGAATAAAAAACAGCCAGTTCATCATCAGGCAATTCATATTTATTCTTTTCGATCACCCGCTCAAGCGTATCGATTGATCTGCAACGTCTTAAGCGCATCAGATAGTCAGTTTTGGTCATAATTTTTTCTGTCATGGTTTAACCGTAATAAAATGATCGGTTGCTTAAAATGAATGGCTTGGCTGTAAAGGAAGCTGAGCGCACTCTTCCGCGAAAAGATTAAACAAACGTCGGGCGGAACGTTGCCAACGTTGCAGATCCTGAACATTAATGCCGTAATTACTGAATAACATAAAGGTATCGTCGAGGTAGTCATCGATCTGGACGATGAGATCCTCATCTTCAGCATGTTTTATTTTGTAATTCATAGTGAATGAAGCAATATGTTCAATCAGCTCATTCAGCTGTAAGTTGGTCGCAGATGTAGGATCGTTGACCCAGCCATGGTGGCTGTCACCCAGCGTGGCCATACTTTCGTCGTACAGATTTTCACACAAGAAATTGAGCTGGGCAATATCATGCCGTTTCGGTGAATATTCGTCCATCTTTTTTCCCTCCATACATCGACCATTGTCTGCATGTGAAACAGCGAAAAAAGCAGCGTACTTTACGTTTAATATTAAGAGCCGTTTGTTAATCAGACAAGATAAATATAACGTACGTTTGCTCTTTTCAGATTAGGTATTACTGAATCAGAACTCTTCAGCAGTGGAAGGACGCGTATTATCAATGAAATCGAAGGCCAGCGCGCCGGGAATTACCGCGAATTCAACGGCATCCTGACGGGTTTCTGTCTGATTAATGTCAAGACAGGGATTGAATACATTCCAGTCGAACTGATAAAGCATTTTATATCGACCGGGAGTTTGCGGCGTTACAGAAATAATCTTTATCGTACCGGGAACTAAAAGCGCATTTTGTGAAAACCACTGCAGGTCGCCAGTTAACAACTTTTCTATTTTGGGAATATTCTGGTGAATAATATCTTTTAATTTTAGCGGATCTTCTTCAGCTTGCAAAATATCGCAGGGTATAATTTTACGCACTTTTCCTCCGAAGAGTTTATCTTTGCTTAAGCAATGAGTATGACATACAGCAAGCAATATTAATTAAAGCCCTGCCTATCTCTCTGATTCAGAAAAGTTTAGCAGGATCGTTCCTGCCGTCCAGTCGCCAGGAATAGTTGTTTGAATTTTCTGGATTTAGTCACTGATAAACCCATCTTGCCGGCGGTCCGGGCGACATAAACGGATACAATTTTCGCCGCCATCAATAAATGCCTGTGCAATATCCCTGCAGAAAAAAGGGCGAATTAAGAACGGGACGGTGAAAAGCGATGAAGAAGGAAAGGTGACAGCGACAAGGGCCGTCGTGGCTACGGCCCTGTCGGAGGTTAGCGTTTTTTCTTTCCGCCCTGGACGGCTTTAAAACGCGGATTACTTTTACAAATAACATAGATGCGGCCGTGTCGGCGTACAACTTTGCAATCTTTGTGGCGCGTTTTTGCCGCGCGCAGCGAACTCAGTACCTGCATGACTCCTCCTTAGTTGCCCTTGCCAAGAAAACGGCCGTAGCGCTGGTTAAAGCGCGCCGTGCTGCCTTCGCGGCTGTAATCTTTCTGCTTGCCCGTATAGTGCGGATGCGAAGCGGAAGAGACATCCAGCGCGACGTAGGGAAAGGTTTCGCCATCAATCTCAATGGTTCGATCGGTTTTAATGGTTGAACCGGTTTTGAAATAGTGATCGACGCTGGTGTCGTGAAACACGACGGTACGGTAATGAGGATGAATACCTGGTTTCATCATGATCTCCTTTTGATATGTTATATCATAACAATTATTATGCGCTTTCTGTGGTGGCATTGCAACGGCTCTGTAAAAGGCCGGGTGACGTAGCGTATCGGCGGCAGGCGAGAAGGGGAGAGCAAGGGAAGGGATAGCAAGAGATGGAAAGGGAAGGGATAGCAAGAGATGGAAAGGGAAGGGATAGCAAGAGATGGGAAGGGAAGGGATAGCAAGAGATGAGAAGGGAAGGGGGAAGGCGCAAGAAATGGAGAGAGCGCCAGGCAATAGCGGGTCTGCAACAGATAACGCGGATCGTTACGCGGCAGGAAAATGGCGGACCTGCAACAGATAACGCAGGCGCGCGCTGGCAGCATCGCGCGCCAGGCAATAGCGGATCTGCAGCAGATACGGGTCTGCAGCAGATAATACAGGCGAGCGCCCGCAACATTCAGGCAAAAAAAGAGGCCACCTTGCGGTGGCCTCAGCATCAATCTATGTCACTCAGTGCTGATGTTCTACAGGATGACCCTGTTCCAGCTCTTCTTTATGCTTGCTGAAGCGGCGGCGAACCACCACAAAGAAGACCGGCACGAAGAAGATCGCCAGCACGGTTGCGGTCACCATGCCGCCCATGACGCCAGTGCCCACCGCATTCTGCGCGCCGGAGCCGGCGCCGGTACTGATAGCCAGCGGCAGTACGCCCAGAATAAAGGCCAGCGAGGTCATCAGGATGGGGCGCAGACGCATACGCGTTGCATCCAGCGTCGCTTCGATCAGGCCTTTGCCCTCTTTCTCCATCAAATCCTTGGCGAATTCGACGATCAGTATGGCGTTCTTCGCCGACAGGCCAATGGTGGTCAACAGGCCAACCACGAAGTAGACGTCGTTGCTCAGGCCGCGCAGCGTGGTGAACAGCAGCGCGCCGATTACGCCCAACGGCACCACCAGCATAACGGCGAACGGAATCGACCAGCTCTCATAGAGCGCGGCCAGACACAGGAACACCACAATCAGCGAGATAGCGTAGAGCGCAGGCGCCTGGTTACCGGAGAGGCGTTCCTGATAGGACATGCCCGTCCAGTCATAGCCGATACCCTGCGGCAGCTGAGAAGCCAACTGCTCCATCAACGCCATCGCATCGCCGGAGCTGCGTCCCGGCGCCGCCTGTCCCAGGATCTCCATGGAAGGCAGGCCGTTATAACGCTCCAGACGCGGCGAACCATACTGCCAGCGCGCCGTCGAGAAGGCGGAGAAGGGCACCATATCGCCGTTGGAAGCGCGCACGTACCATTTATTGATATCGTCCGGCAGCATACGTGAATCGGCTTTACCCATCACATAGACCTTTTTCACACGGCCGCGATCGATAAAGTCGTTTACATAGGAACCGCCCCATGCGGCGCCCAGCGTGGTGTTGATATCAGAGATAGAGACGCCCAGCGCCTGAGCCTTTTCCTGATCCACCGTCAGCTTATACTGCGGCGTATCTTCCAGGCCGTTAGGGCGTACGCCCACCACGGTATCGGGATGCTGCGCCACCATGCCCAACAGCTGGTTACGCGCCTGCGTCAGCTTATCGTGACCCAGGTTAGCCTGGTCAATCAGTTCGAAGTCGAAACCGGTGGCGTTACCCAGTTCGATAATCGCCGGCAGGTTGAACGGAATGACCATGGCGTCCTTGATTGAGCCCAGCGCCTGCATGGCACGGCCCGCAATCGCCGGCACCTTGTTATCCGCTCCGCTACGTTCATCCCACGGTTTCAGGCTGACGAAGGCGATACCGGTGTTCTGGCCGCGGCCGGCGAAACCGAAGCCGTTAACCGTAAATACCGACTGCACGTTAGCTTTCTCTTTGGTCAGGTAGTAGTTGCTGACCTCATCAAGCACCTTCTGCGTACGCTCCTGCGTCGCGCCGGCCGGCAGCTGCGCCTGGGTCAACAGCAGACCCTGGTCCTCTTCCGGCAGGAACGACGTGGGAAGGCGCATAAACAGCACTGCCATGCCGACCACGATAAACAGATAGATCAGCAGGTAGCGGCCCGTACTGCGAACAATATGGCCCACACTGTCGACGTAGTGGTTAGTGCTTTTATCGAACAGACGGTTAAACCAGCCGAAGAAACCGGTAGTTTTGCCATGATCGCCTTTTTTAATCGGCTTAAGCAGCGTGGCGCAGAGCGCCGGCGTCAGGATCAGGGCGACAATAACCGACAGCACCATCGCGGAAACAATGGTGATAGAGAACTGACGATAGATAACCCCGGTTGATCCGCCGAAGAAGGCCATCGGGATAAATACCGCTGACAGCACCAGCGCGATGCCCACCAGAGCGCCCTGGATCTGATCCATTGATTTGCGCGTCGCTTCCTTCGGCGGCAACCCTTCTTCCGCCATGACGCGCTCGACGTTCTCCACCACCACGATGGCGTCATCCACCAACAGACCGATGGCCAGCACCATGCCGAACATCGTCAGGGTGTTTATTGAATAGCCAAAGGCGTTGATGATGGCGAAGGTACCCAGCAGCACCACCGGCACCGCAATGGTCGGGATCAGCGTGGCGCGGAAGTTCTGCAGGAACAGGTACATGACCAGGAACACCAGCACGATCGCTTCAAACAGCGTTTTCACCACCTCGAAGATGGAGATTTTGACGAACGGCGTGGTGTCGTACGGGTAGACCACCTTCAGGCCGGCCGGGAAGGTCGGCGAAAGACGATTCAGCTCAGCTTTTACTGCATCCGCGGTATCCAGCGCGTTAGCGCCGGTAGCCAGCTTAATCCCCAGACCGGAGGCGGGCTGACCATTGAAGCGCGCAATAATTTCATAGTTTTCCCCGCCCAGCTCAATCGTGGCAACGTCACGCAGACGTACCTGCGAGCCGTCCGGGTTCACTTTCAGCAGAATTTTGCCGAACTCTTCCGTGGAGGTCAGACGCGTTTGCGCGATGATCGAGGCGTTAAGCTGCTGGCCTTTCACCGGCGGCGTACCGCCAAGCTGACCGGCGGCCACCTGGGCGTTCTGCGTAGAGATGGCGTTCACGACGTCGACCGGCGTCAGCTGATAGTTATTCAGCTTATGCGGGTCCATCCAGATACGCATCGCATACTGCGCGCCAAACAGCTGGGTGTCACCCACGCCAGTGGTACGGCTGATGGGATCCTTGATGTTGGAGGAGACGAAGTCCGCGATATCGTTCTGCGTCATGCTGCCATCTTCGCTAACGAAGCCGGCCACCATCAGGAAGCTGCTGGAGGATTTCTCCACCTGGATACCCTGCTGCTGGACTTCCTGCGGCAGAAGCGGCATCGCCAGCTGCAGTTTGTTCTGCACCTGCACCTGGGCGATATCCGCGTCGGTGCCCGACTGGAAAGAGAGCGTCAGCTGCAGCGAGCCGGACGAATCGCTGTTCGAGGACATATACATCAGTCCGTCGATACCGTTCATATTCTGCTCGATAACCTGAGTCACCGAATCCTGCAGCGTTTTTGCGTCGGCGCCCGGATAGTTTGCGCTGATCTGTACCGCTACAGGAGCAACATTAGGATATTGCTCAATCGGCAGCTTAAGAATCGATAGCGCACCCGCCAGCATGATAATGATGGCGATTACCCACGCAAAAATGGGGCGATCGATAAAGAACTTAGCCATGAATCAGTGGCTCCTGTTTAAGACTGAGGTTGTTCAGACTGCGACTGCGGCTGCGAGGGTTGCTGAGCTTTCGCATCCTCTGTCACTTCCTGCGGCGTTACCTGCGCGCCAGGCTTCGCACGCTGCAGTCCAACAGAAATCACGCGATCGCCAGCCTGCACGCCCTGCGTGACCAGCCACTTATCGCCAATCGCCTGTTGTGCCGTGACATTGCGCGCCGCTACCTTGTTGTTCTGATCGACCACCATCACCGTCGCCTGACCGGTCGGCGTACGGGTCACCGCCTGCTGCGGCACCAGAATCGCGTTCGGGTTGGTGCCTTCTTCCAGACGCGCGCGCACGAACATGCCCGGCAGCAACGCATGGTTAGGGTTCGGGAACACCGCGCGCAGCGTAATGGAACCGGTAGTTTCATCGACAGTTACATCGGAAAATTCCAGTGTGCCCGGCTGCTTATATTCGCTACCATCCGGCATCATCAGCGTGACGTTCGCTTTGCCATCGGTCTGCTTCAGCTGGCCAGACTCCAGCTCCTGACGCAGGCGCAGATACTCTTCGCTCGACTGCGTCACGTCGACGTACATCGGATCAAGCTGCTGTACGGTCGCCAGCGCCGTGGTCTGGCCGGTCTGCACCAGCGCGCCTTCGGTTACGGAAGATTTGCCGATACGGCCGCTGATCGGGGAGGTCACTTTGGTGTAGGCGAGATTGATGCGCGCCGTTTCCAGGCTCGCTTTCGCTACCGCTACCGCCGCGGCCGTCTGGCTCTGGGTAGCGACCGCCTGATCGTAATCCTGCTGGCTAATATATTTGGTGCCCAGCAGCGGCTGATAGCGTTTCACCGTTACGGCGGCAATCTGCGCGTTGGCTTGCGCCTGGGCTAAATCGCCTTTGGCGCTGTTGTAGGCGGCCTGATAAGGCGCCGGATCGATCTGATAAAGCGATTCGCCTGCTTTAATATCGCTGCCTTCAACGAAGTTGCGTTTCAGAATAATGCCGGAAACCTGCGGACGCACTTCCGCCACGCGATAGGCGGATGTCCTGCCTGGCAGCTCAGTCGTAATTTTCAACGGTTCGCTTTTTAATGTTACTACGCCGACTTCAGGCGCCTGTTGCTGTTGACCAGCCTGCTCGGACTTATTATCACATCCTGTTAGCGCAAAGCTGCCTGAGAGCATCAGGACGGCCGCCAGAGGCGTTAACCCTCTGTTATTTTTCATAAATCAACCTCGATTGTTCGATATCGATTGGTCAATGGATCACAAACCGTTGAGCCATTGCTGCGTTTAAATTAGGGTCATGCTATGGTACATACATTCGCAAATGTATGTAAATCTGCCGCTTGGTAAAAGCACTCACTATGGCACGAAAAACCAAACAGCAAGCCCTTGAAACACGTCATCAAATTCTCGATGCCGCGATCGCGCGTTTCTCTGAGTTCGGCGTTTCGGCAACCTCCCTGGCCGATATCGCTACGGCGGCCGGCGTAACGCGGGGCGCTATCTACTGGCATTTTAAAAACAAGACCGATCTGCTGAATGAGATTTGGGCGCAGTCTGAGTCTGGCCTGGAGGACGTTGAGCAAGAGTATCAGTCAAAATACTCCGACGATCCACTTTCCCTGATGCGCGCCATGCTGCGTTACGTCTTTGAGGCGACCGCGCGTGACCAGCGGCGGCGCTCTCTGCTGGAAATTATTTTCCATAAATGCGAGTTCGTGGGTGAGATGCTGCCGCTGCAAATCATGCAGCAAAATCTCTATCTGGAATGCTATGAGAAGATTGAAGAGGCGCTGGGTAACTGCATCAGCGCCGGGCAGCTGCCGGCGGAGCTGAATTTACGCCGCGCGGCGATCATTATGCGCGGCTACGTTACCGGCATCATGGAGAACTGGCTGTTTATGCCCGACAGCTTCGATATTGAGCAGGATGCGCCGATGCTGGTGGAAACGCTGATCGATATGCTTAAGCATAGCCCCAGCCTGAGCCAGCCGGCGGCCAGCCCCGCCTGATGGTTCAGGAGGCGGCGAGCGCCTGCTGTTTATTTTCATAGTCGCGGCGCACTATCTCCAGCGCCGCCAGCACCGTTTCTGGCGCCATGTCGCTCTGCTCCAGTAGCATGATCAGATCAACCGCCAGCTTAACCTCATCCGGCGCGCTTTCCAGTGACATCCTTTGCTCCTTAATGACGAATAATACGCGCCACGCCAACCAGCATCAGCGCGCCGGCCAGTGCTAACAGCAACGCGCGCGGATGCAGGCAGGCCAGGGTTCCCCAGTTAAAATAGACGCTAATATAGCCGCCGACCAGGGCACCGATGGTCGCCAGAATCAGCGTCGGCAGCCAGCCGCCGCGCACGGCGAGAAATTTCCCCGCCATCAAACCCACCAGCACGCCGATAACCAGCCAGGATAACAGTCCCATACTTATGTCCTTAAAAAGCGATTGCGAATCTGCGAAATTGCTATTGATAAAATAGCCGCTTAACGGCTGCGGAACAGCTCTCCGGCTGTGATAAAGTGATCCGGTTAGCTCTTTAGCAGGATATTTCATGCAGCGCATTATATTACTGATTATTGGCTGGTTGGCTATTGTGCTGGGGGCGCTGGGCGTGGTGCTACCGCTATTGCCGACCACCCCTTTCATACTGCTTGCCGCATGGTGCTTCGCGCGCTCGTCGCCGCGCTTTCATCACTGGCTGCTGTGGCGCTCCTGGTTCGGCAAATACCTGCGTCACTGGCAGCAGCATCGCGCGCTGCCGCCGGGCGTCAAAGGGCGCGCCATGCTGATGACTGTCGCCACTTTCGCTCTCTCCCTTTGGCTGGTGAAGCTGTTCTGGCTAAGGGTGATGCTGCTCTGCATGCTGGCCGCGCTGCTGCTGTTTATGTGGCGCATGCCGGTGGTCAGCGCAGAGGAAAAGGGCGGTCGCTGAGCAGCCTTTTCAGATTTACCTTAACGCTTTTCAAACACTTACACTGTCAGGATGGCAATCGGTGTTGCATTTATCCTGCAGTTTGCTTAGATTTGTTCGTTTTCGTGCGCGGCTTCCCTTATTTCATTCCTTTCCGTCTGCGGCGCTGTCCGTCAGCGTAAGGCGAAGCTGCGCGAGTCAGTTTAGTATTCACCAGGCATAACATTATGACCGCGACTGCGCAGCAGCTTGAGTTTCTTAAAGACAGTATTAAAAGCGTTCCGGATTATCCGAAGCCGGGTATCCTGTTTCGTGATGTCACCAGTCTGCTGGAAGATCCGCAAGCTTTCGCAACAACCATCGATCTGTTTATTGCGCGTTTCCGCGATCGCGGCATCACCAAAGTGGTGGGCACCGAAGCGCGCGGATTTCTGTTTGGGGCGCCGGTAGCGCTGGGTCTGGGCGTCGGCTTCGTGCCGGTGCGCAAGCCGGGCAAATTGCCGCGCGAAACCTGGAGCGAAACCTACGATCTCGAATATGGCAGCGACCAGCTTGAGCTGCATCGTGACGCCATCAAGCCAGGCGACGTAGTGCTGGTGGTGGACGATCTGCTGGCGACCGGCGGCACCATCGAAGCCACGGTCAAACTGATCCGCCGCGCCGGCGGCGAAGTAAAGGATGCGGCGTTCGTCATCAACCTGTACGACCTCAACGGCGAAGCCCGCCTCAACGCGCTGGGCATCGACTGCTACAGCCTGGTCTCTTTCCCGGGCCACTGAGTTTCCCGCCTTCAGCCTCGCCGTAGCGGCGGGGCTGTGTTAGCATGTCCCACTGGTTTTCAACACATCCCGTGAACGAATGAGTTATCAGGTTCTGGCCCGAAAGTGGCGTCCACAAGCGTTTTCCGATGTCGTTGGTCAAGAGCATGTATTAACTGCGCTGGCGAACGGCCTGTCGCTGGGACGAATCCACCACGCTTATCTTTTTTCCGGCACCCGCGGCGTCGGAAAGACCACCATTGCGCGTCTGTTGGCCAAAGGGCTCAATTGCGAAACCGGCATTACCGCCACCCCGTGCGGCGTGTGCGATAACTGTCGCGAAATCGAGCAGGGCCGTTTTGTCGATCTGATTGAAATCGATGCCGCGTCGCGCACCAAAGTCGAAGACACGCGCGATCTGCTGGACAACGTGCAGTACGCGCCGGCGCGCGGCCGCTTCAAGGTCTACCTGATCGATGAAGTGCATATGCTGTCGCGCCACAGCTTCAACGCGCTGTTAAAAACCCTCGAAGAGCCGCCCGCGCACGTTAAATTTCTGCTGGCGACCACCGATCCGCAAAAATTGCCGGTCACCATCCTTTCCCGCTGTCTGCAGTTCCATCTTAAAGCGCTGGACGTCGATCAGATTCGTCAGCAGCTGGAATATGTGCTGCAGCAGGAGAATGTCAACGCCGAGCTGCGGGCGCTGCAGCTGCTGGCGCGTGCCGCCGACGGCAGCATGCGCGACGCGCTCAGCCTCACCGATCAGGCGATAGCCACCGGTCAGGGTCAGGTGACGACGGAAAGCGTCGCCGCGATGCTCGGCACGCTGGATGACGACCAGCCGCTGGCGCTGATTGAAGCATTGGCCGCCGCCGACGGTCAGCAGACCATGGCGTTACTGCAGCAGGCGGCAAGCCGCGGCGTGGAGTGGGAAGCGCTGCTGGTGGAGATGCTGCGTTTGCTGCACCGCATCGCCATGATCCAGCTGCTGCCTTCCGCGTTGAGCGACGAATACGCAGGGGTTGAACATCGCCTGCGCGAGCTGGCGCGCATCGTGCCGCCGGCCGACGTGCAGCTCTATTACCAGACCATCCTGATGGGACGCAAAGAGCTGCCGCTGGCGCCCGATCGCCGTATGGGCGTGGAGATGACTTTGCTGCGCGCGCTGGCGTTCCATCCGCAGGTCGAGATCGCCGAGCCGGTCACGCGCCCGGTGATGACGCCGCAGCCGAACGTACAGGTGCCGCCGTCGGCCTCCGCCGCCGCGTTCGCCGCGCCGGAGACGCCGAAACCGGCGCCGTCGCCCGCCGCGGCCGGCGCCGCCCCGGATGTGCCTCTGCCCGACGCGACCAGCCAGCTCCTTCAGGCGCGTACACAGCTGTTGCGCCAGCAGGGGGCGAACAAACTAAAAAAGAGTGAGCCGGCAGCGCACAGTGCGCGGCCGGCAGGCTCGGCGCTGGAACGTCTCGCTCAGGTAACCGAGCGAGCCAGCAAACGACCTGCGGCGGAAAACGCGGCGCCGGTCAAGAAAGAGGCCTACCGCTGGAAGGCGCAGAATGTCGCCATCGAGACGGAAGCGCCGCAGGTGGCCACGCCGAAAGCGCTGCGCTCGGCGCTGGAGCATGAAAAGACGCCTGAGCTGGCGGCGCGGCTGGCGGAAGAGGCGCTGCAGCGCGATGCCTGGGCGGCGGAGATCGCCACGCTGACGCTGCCGAAGCTGGTGCAGCAGCTGGCGCTCAACGCCTGGAAAGAGGAGACGGCGCAGGGCATTTGTCTCCATCTGCGCAGCAGCCAGCGTCATCTTAATTCCGCCTCGGCGCAGCAGGTGCTGACCGACGCGTTAAGCCAGTCCAGCGGCAAGCCGGTAGAACTGTCTATTATTGAAGATGATAATCCAGCGGTGTTGACGCCGCTGGAATGGCGACAGAAGATCTATGAAGAAAAGCTGGCGCAGGCGCGCCAGTCCATCATCGCGGATAGCCACATACAGACTCTGCGTCGCTTTTTCGACGCCGATCTGGATGAGGAGAGTATTCGTCCCGTTTGAATCGCCGCATAAACCTGATGGCTTACGCGGCCCGAGCAAAGAGAGAAGAGTATGTTTGGTAAAGGCGGTTTGGGTAACCTGATGAAACAGGCCCAGCAGATGCAGGACAAAATGCAGCAGGTACAACAAGAGATCGCTGAAATGGAAGTGACCGGCGAATCTGGCGCGGGCCTGGTAAAAGTGACCATCAACGGCGCGCACAACTGCCGTCGCGTAGAGGTGGATCCGAGTCTGCTGGAAGATGACAAAGATATGCTGGAAGACCTGGTTGCGGCGGCGTTCAACGATGCGGCGCGCCGCATTGCCGAAGCGCAGCAGGAAAAAATGGCCTCCGTCTCCTCCGGCATGCAGCTGCCGCCGGGCTTTAAGATGCCGTTCTGATGCAGACCAGCCCTTTGCTGGAGTCGCTAATGGAAGCGTTGCGCTGCTTACCGGGCGTCGGCCCGAAATCGGCGCAGCGTATGGCGTTTCAGCTATTGCAGCGCGATCGCAGCGGAGGCATGCGCCTGGCTCAGGCGCTGACGCGCGCTATGTCGGAAATTGGTCACTGCGCGGATTGCCGCACCTTTACCGAGCAGGAAATCTGCACCATCTGCGCGAACCCGCGTCGCCAGCAAAATGGGCAGATTTGCGTGGTGGAGAGTCCGGCGGATATTCACGCCATTGAGCAAACCGGGCAGTTCGCCGGGCGTTATTTTGTGCTGATGGGGCACCTTTCTCCGCTGGACGGCATCGGCCCGCAGGATATCGGGCTCGATCGGCTGGAGCAGCGCCTGGAGAAAGAGACCATTCAGGAGCTGATCCTCGCCACCAACCCCACGGTGGAAGGCGAAGCGACCGCCAACTATATCGCCGGGCTGTGCGCGCAGTACGGCGTTGACGCCAGCCGCATCGCCCACGGCGTGCCGGTCGGCGGCGAACTGGAAATGGTGGATGGCACCACGCTGTCGCACTCGCTGGCCGGACGGCACAAGATTAAATACTGACCACTTGCTGGCACATTCCGTTGTGCCAGCTTGAAAAGCTTTTTCCCATCCCCATCTCTTCCTCAACGTTCGATAAACCTGTTTCAGTTGAGGTAGCCAAACCATGAAAGGACAAGAGACGCGTGGTTTCCAGTCAGAGGTCAAACAGCTTCTGCACCTGATGATCCATTCCCTCTATTCGAATAAAGAGATTTTCCTGCGCGAGCTGATTTCCAATGCCTCCGATGCGGCGGATAAGTTGCGTTTCCGCGCGCTCTCCACGCCCGATCTGTATGAAGGCGACGGCGAACTGCGCGTAAGGGTCTCAGTCGATAAGGAAAACCGCACGCTGACGCTGAGCGATAACGGCATCGGTATGCGTCGCGATGAGGTGATTGAGAACCTCGGCACCATCGCCAAATCAGGCACCAAAGCTTTCCTGGAATCGCTTGGCTCCGACCAGGCGAAAGACAGCCAGCTGATCGGCCAGTTCGGCGTCGGCTTCTACTCCGCATTTATCGTTGCCGATAAGGTGACGGTGCGCACCCGCGCCGCCGGCGCCGCGCCGGAAGAGGGCGTGTTCTGGGAATCCGCCGGCGAAGGCGAATACACCATCGACGATCTGACCAAAGCGGATCGCGGCACCGAAATCACGCTGCACCTGCGTGAAGGCGAGGATGAGTTTCTCGACAGCTGGCGCGTGCGCAACATCATCAGCAAATATTCCGATCACATCGCGCTGCCGGTGGAGATCGAAACCAAAGATGAAGAGAGCGACACCACCAGCTGGGAAAAAATCAACAAGGCGCAGGCGTTGTGGACCCGCAACAAAGCGGAGGTCACCGATGAAGAGTACAACGAATTCTACAAGCATATCGCGCATGACTTCAGCGATCCGCTGGCCTGGAGCCACAACCGTGTGGAAGGCAAGCAGGAGTACACCAGCCTGCTTTACATTCCGGCGCGCGCGCCCTGGGATATGTGGAATCGCGATCACAAGCATGGCCTGAAACTCTATGTTCAGCGCGTCTTTATCATGGATGACGCCGAGCAGTTTATGCCGAACTACCTGCGCTTCGTGCGCGGCCTGATCGACTCCAACGATCTGCCGCTGAACGTGTCGCGCGAAATTCTGCAGGACAACCGTATCACCCAGAACCTGCGCAGCGCGCTGACCAAACGCGTTCTGCAGATGCTGGACAAGCTGGCGAAAGATGACGCGGAGAAATATCAGCAGTTCTGGCGCGAATTCGGCCTGGTGCTGAAAGAGGGACCGGCGGAAGATCACGCCAACCAGCAGGCGATCGCTAAACTGCTGCGTTTCGCCACCACCAGCAGCGAAGGGGCGGCGCAGACCGTTTCGCTGGAAGAGTACGTCAGCCGTATGGTGGACGGGCAGGATAAGATTTACTACATCACCGCCGACAGCTACGCCGCGGCGAAAAGCAGCCCGCACCTGGAGCTGTTCCGCAAGAAAGGCATTGAGGTGCTGCTGCTCTCCGATCGCATTGATGAATGGATGATGAGCTACCTGCCTGAATTCGATGGCAAAGCTTTCCAGTCGGTCAGCAAAGCGGATGAAACGCTGGAAAAACTGGCTGACGAAGAGAACGACGCGCAGAAAGAAGCGGAAAAAGCGCTGGAGCCGTTTGTCGATCGCGTGAAAACGCTGCTGGGCGAACGCGTGAAAGAGGTGCGCCTGACGCATCGTCTGACCGACACGCCGGCGATCGTCACTACCGACGCCAATGAAATGAGTACCCAGATGGCTAAGCTGTTCGCCGCAGCCGGACAGGCGGTGCCGGACGTGAAGTACATCTTCGAACTCAACCCGGACCACGCGCTGGTGAAACGCGCGGCGGATACCCAGGATGAAGCGCGCTTCGCTGAATGGGTCGAGCTGCTGTTGGATCAGGCGCTGTTCGCCGAGCGCGGCACGCTGGAAGATCCTAACCAGTTTATCCGCCGCATGAACCAGCTGCTGCTGGCCTGATTGCGATAGCCTGCCCTGAGCCGGCCTCTGCGCCGGCTTTTTTACGGCTGCGCTCTGTCTGAAAAATGGCGATTATCCGATGCCGGGCTGGATCCTATGGACGATCCGGTTGATGATAGCCGCAGAGTTCGCATTCTTTCTCGCCAGAGCCGCTTCCCGCCCCGTTTCCTTGTGATGACCGGGGCTTAATGGTATGTTCTTGGCCTTCTCAGTAGATCAAAGCAATTCGCAAGGGGATTTACGCAATGCGTATTATTCTGCTCGGCGCTCCGGGCGCAGGTAAGGGCACTCAGGCTCAGTTCATTATGGAGAAATACGGTATTCCGCAAATCTCCACGGGCGATATGTTGCGTGCGGCGGTAAAAGCCGGCACGGAACTGGGCAAACAGGCGAAAGCCATCATGGACGACGGCAAGCTGGTGACCGATGAGCTGGTCATCGCGCTGGTGAAAGAGCGCATTGCGCAGGAAGATTGCCGTAACGGTTTCCTGCTGGACGGCTTCCCGCGTACCATTCCGCAGGCGGATGCGATGAAAGACGCCGGCATCAAAATTGATTGCGTGCTGGAGTTCGACGTGCCGGACGAGCTGATCGTCGAGCGCATTGTCGGCCGCCGCGTGCATGCGCCATCAGGCCGCGTCTATCACGTCACCTTTAATCCGCCGAAGGTGGAAGGCAAAGATGACGTGACCGGCGAAGAGCTGACCACGCGTAAAGACGATCAGGAAGAGACCGTGCGCAAGCGTCTGGTGGAATACCACGAGATGACCGAGCCGCTGGTAGCCTACTATCAGCAGGAAGCGCAGGCGGGCAACACCCAGTATCATAAAATCGACGGCACGCGCAAAGTGACCGAAGTCAGCGCCGAGCTGGCGAAGATTCTGGGCTGACAGATCTTCTGTACGCTCCTCGCCAGGCGTTTCTCCCGATACGCCTGGCGCGTTTTTTTGCTTTCCTTTCCTCGCCGACGCGCTTGCGCTACGCTTCTTTCCTCGCTTTCCCCTATACTTTGCCGCTTAGCGCTTTCTTCTCTTGCAGGGAAAGGTTTTACCGGCGAGCGAATCCGCGCCAGCCAAGGTAAGATACAGGGCGAAAACAAGTTAATCCATTTAGATAACAGGGATATACGATGAGGCAAGATAAACCCGGCGTCTTGCTGGTCAACCTGGGCACGCCAGATGCGCCAACCACGCCGGCGGTAAAACGCTACCTGAAACAGTTCCTCAGCGACAAGCGCGTCGTCGATACGCCGCGCTGGCTGTGGTGGCCGATCCTCAACGGCATTATTCTGCCGATCCGCTCACCGCGCGTCTCTAAACTCTATGCCTCCGTCTGGATGGAAGGCGGATCGCCGCTGCTGGTTTACAGCAAGCGTCAGCGCGAGGCGCTGGCGGCGCAGCTGGATATTCCGGTTGAGCTGGGCATGAGCTACGGCAACCCCAGCCTGAAGAGCGCGGTGGACAGCCTGATGGCGCAGGGCGTAACACGCCTGATTGTGCTGCCGCTCTATCCGCAGTTCTCCTGCTCCACCGTGGCGGCGGTCTGGGATGGGTTGAGCAGCGTCTTTGCCGGCTACCGTTCGATGCCGGACGTGCATTTTATCCGCGACTATGCCGAGCATCCGGCCTATATCGCCGCGCTGAAGGCGTCGGTTGAGCGCTCTTTCGCGAAAAATGGCAAGCCCGATCTGCTGGTGATGTCGTTCCACGGCATTCCGCAGCGCTTCGCCAATGAAGGCGATGACTATCCGCAGCGCTGCCGCGACACCACCGACGCGCTGACGCGCGCGCTGGGCCTGAGCGAAAACGAAGTGATGATGACTTTCCAGTCGCGCTTCGGCCGTGAGCCCTGGCTGACGCCCTATACCGATGAAACCATGCGCGGCCTGCCGGCGAAGGGCGTGCGCCACATTCAGATCATGAGTCCGGGCTTTTCCTCCGACTGTCTGGAAACGCTGGAAGAGATCAACGAGCAGAACCGTGAATTTTTCCTGCATGCCGGCGGCGAAAAGTTTGAATATATTCCGGCGCTCAATGACGACGAAGAGCATATCGCCATGATGCTGGCGCTGGTAAAAGCGCATCGCTGAGTAACGGCGGGGAGTGTGATATCATTCTCCGCCTGTTTTATTCTGAAGCCAACAACCATGAAATTTCCCGGCCAACGCAAATCCAAACACTATTTTCCCGTCAGCGCGCGCGATCCGCTTATCCAGCCCGTTCAGCCCGAAAGCGAAACCGGCACCAGCTGGGTGGTCGGCATCGATCAGACGCTGGTGGATATCGAAGCAAAAGTCGATAACGCCTTTGTGGCGCGCTACGGACTTAGCGTTGGCCATTCGCTGGTGATTGAGGATGAAGTGGCGGACGCGCTCTACGCAGAGCTGATGCGCGACAATCTGATCACCCATCAGTTCGCCGGCGGTACCATCGGCAATACCATGCACAACTACTCGGTACTGGCGGACGACCGCTCGGTGCTGCTTGGCGTGATGTGCAACAACGTGCAGATCGGCGGCTACGCCTATCGCTATCTCTGCAACACCTCCAGCCGCACCGACCTTAACTACCTGCAGGGCGTCGACGGCGCTATCGGCCGCTGCTTTACGCTGATCGGCGATAACGGCGAGCGCACTTTCGCCATCAGTCCCGGCATGATGAACCAGCTGCGTCCGGAAAGTATTCCGGAAGCGGTGATCGCCGGCGCCTCCGCGCTGGTGCTGACCTCCTATCTGGTGCGCTGCAAGCCGGGCGAACCGATGCCGGAGGCGACCATGCAGGCGGTCGCCTGGGCGAAGCAGTACAACGTGCCGGTGGTGCTGACGCTGGGCACCAAACATGTGATCGCCGAAAACCCGCAATTCTGGCGCGACTTCCTGCGCGAACATGTCGCTATTCTGGCGATGAATGAAGAAGAGGGGCTGGAGCTGACCGGCTACGCCGATCCGCTGCAGGCGGCCGATAAAGCGCTGGAGTGGGTGGATTTGGTACTATGCACCGCCGGCCCCAACGGTCTCTATATGGCGGGTTACACCGAAGAGGGCGCGAAGCGCCAGACTAACCATCCGCTGCTGCCGGGCGCCATCGCGGAATTTAACCAGTATGAATTCAGCCGCGCCATGCGTTATCAGGATTGCCAGCAGCCGCTGCGCATCTATTCGCATATCGCCCCCTATATGGGCGGGCCGGAGAAGATCATGAATACCAACGGGGCAGGGGATGGCGCGCTGGCGGCGCTGCTGCACGATATTACCGCCAACAGCTATCACCGCAACAACGTGCCCAACTCCAGCAAGCATCAGCGCAGTTACTTAACCTACTCGTCGCTGGCGCAGGTCTGCAAATATGCCAACCGCGTCAGCTATCAGGTGCTGAATCAGCATTCGCCGCGTCTGACGCGCGGGCTGCCTGAGCGGGAAGACAGTCTGGAAGAGGCGTACTGGGAGCGTTAAGCGGAAAGCGTGCGCGGCGTGGCCCGCCGCGCAGCAAGATCAGTTCGGGTGTTGCGGCGTCAGCATGGTCGGCGTCGCGTCCAGTCCCGCTTTCAGCATCGCCAGCATACTGTTGGCAATTTCCCGCTCGCCCATAATTACATTGTCCGCGCCGCGTTCAAGGATGTAGTGAACCTCGTCGTCATAGTGCGCGCGGGCGATAATCTCCAGATGCGGATGTTTTTCGCGCGCCGCGGCGATAATCTCGCCCGCCTCGTAGCCGTTGGGAATGCTCATCAGCAGCCAGCGGGCGCAGTCCAGACGCGCCAGCTCCATGGTTTCGACACGCGCCGCATTGCCTAATACCGCCCGGATCCCCTGTTCGCGCAGCGCTTCGACGCGCGTGCGCGCATTCTCCACCACCACAATCGGGATCTCCGCGTCGATCAGCAGCTGGCTCACCAGGCTGCCCACCCGTCCATAACCGACAATCACCGCATGATTGCAGATATTGACCGGGATCTGTTTCTCTTCTTCCGTTGCCTCTTCCATGCTCTGCTCCTCGAAGTTTTCATGCTTATCGAGATAGCGCTCCAGCAGGGTAAACAGGATCGGGTTAAGCATAATTGACAGGATCGCGCCCGCCAGCACCAGATTGCGGCCCTCCTCGCTAAGCAAGTTCAGCGCGATGCCGAGGCCGGCGAGGATAAAGGCGAACTCGCCGATTTGCGCCAGGCTGACGGAAATGGTCAGCGCGGTACGGCGCGAATGACCAAGCAGCGTCACCAGCAGCCAGGCTGCCAGCGATTTGCCCAGCACGATAATTGCCAGCGTGCCCAGCACCGCCAGCGGCTGCTGGATAATGATCATTGGATCGAACAGCATGCCGACCGAAACGAAAAACAGTACCGCGAAGGCATCGCGCAGCGGTAGCGTATCGTGCGCGGCGCGATGGCTCAGCTCCGATTCGTTCAGCACCATGCCGGCAAAGAAGGCCCCCAGCGCAAAGGAGACATCGAAGAACTCCACCGCGCCGAAGGCGATACCCAGCGCCAGCGCCAGCACCGCCAGGGTGAACAGCTCGCGCGAGCCGGTGGCGGCGCTGCGTGCCAGAATCCACGGCACGACGCGGCGGCCGACCACCATCATCAGCACCATAAAGGCGGCGACCTTGCCGATGGTCCACAGCAGATCCCACGCCAGCAGCGACAGGCTGGCGTTGCCTTTCTCCAGCATGCCGGCAATCGCGGGCAGCAGCACCAGCGTCAGCACCATCACCAGATCCTCGACGATCAGCCAGCCGATAGCGATCTGGCCACGCTGGCTGTCGATCAGCTGCCGCTCCTCCAGCGCGCGCAGCAGCACCACGGTACTGGCGGTAGAGAGGCAGAGCCCGAACACCAGCCCGGTCATCCAGTCCCAGCCGAGCGTGGTACTCAACCCAATACCCAGCAGCGTGGCGACGGTAATCTGCGCGATAGCGCCGGGAATGGCGATGGTTTTCACCGCCATCAAATCTTTCAGGGAGAAATGCAGACCCACGCCGAACATCAGCAGAATAACGCCCAGCTCCGCCAGTTCAGGCGCCAGCTTGGTATCGGCGACGAACCCCGGGGTAAAGGGGCCCGCCAGAACGCCTGCAACCAAATAGCCCACCAGAGGGGAAATGCGCAGGCGGCTGGCGAGCATTCCCAGGAGAAAGGCGAGGACAAGGCCTCCGACAATAGTGGTAATCAGCGGGGTGCTGTGGTGCATGCTGTCTCCTTCTGTGTGCAACTGTGTCCGGTTGTAACCAGTGTAAAACAAAATGGGGGCGTCCGGGGGAGAATAAAGGGGGATAAAGTGAAAAAAGTGCAGGAAATCTAAAAAATTGCGGGTGTGGGCCATTTTTTTTACTTATGACGCTACAACCTTGATGAACACTGTTGATAATCGTCATCTTTTTGCAAAAACAGTCTGCTAAAAAGCACTTCTTTCTCACACAAGGGTAATAAAAGCGATGTATGGGATGAAAAAGCAAAAATAGCCGCTGTTTTCCACGTAATATTTCGTCGGCCTAAAAAACTTTCGCGCGCTGCTGCGCAGAAGATTGCGGCCGCGCCAGCCTTCAGGCATAACTAGCGTTATTCCGACGGCGGCCTGCGTTCGCCGTCGTTGATTATCATGGCGGCGCGCCCGGCGAGCGGGCAGGGCAGCCAGATGCCTGTCAACAAGGAGAATGACGTTGCGCTTTATCAATACCTTTATCATAGGCGGGATAGTCTCGCTTAGCATGCTCTCCTCACCGGCGCTGGCCTGGGAAAAGGGGCGCGTTTATAAGTTCACCGTGTTACATACCAATGACCATCATGGGCGCTTTTGGCAAAACGAGCAGGGCGAGTATGGCCTGGCGGCGCAAAAAACGCTGGTGGACAGCATCCGCTATGACGTGCAGGCGCACGGCGGCGGCGTGCTGATCCTCTCCGGCGGCGATATCAACACCGGCGTGCCTGAATCCGATCTGCAGGATGCAGAGCCCGATTTCCGCGGCATGAATCTGGTGGGATACGATGCGATGGCCATCGGCAACCATGAGTTCGATAATCCGCTGTCGGTGCTGCGCCAGCAGCAGAAGTGGGCCAAATTCCCGCTGCTTTCCGCCAATATCTATCAAAAAAGCAGCGGTGAACGCCTGTTTCAGCCCTATGCGTTGTTTAACCGTATGGGACTGAAAATCGCGGTGATCGGCCTGACCACCGACGACACGGCGAAAATCGGTAATCCTGAATACCTGACCGATATCGTGTTCCGCCCGCCCGCCGCCGAGGCGAAAAAAGTGGTGGAGACGCTGCGCGCTGGCGAAAAGCCGGACGTGATTATCGCCGCCACCCATATGGGGCATTACGATAACGGTCAACACGGCTCCAACGCGCCGGGTGACGTGGAGATGGCGCGCGCGCTGCCGCCGGGCTATATCGATCTGATTGTCGGCGGCCACTCGCAGGATCCGGTCTGCATGGCGCAGGATAACCAGAAGCAGGTCGATTACGTGCCGGGGTCGCCCTGCGTGCCCGATCGGCAGAACGGGACCTGGATTGTGCAGGCGCATGAGTGGGGAAAATATGTCGGCCGCGCCGATTTCAGCTTTAAGGATGGCGTGCTGACGCTGGAGAACTATCAGCTGATCCCGGTGAACCTGAAGCACAAAGTGAAAAACAGCGACGGTAAAGAAGAGTGGATCAACTATCAGGCGGAAATTACCCCCAATAGCGCGATGATGAAACTGCTCACGCCGTTCCAGAAAAAAGGCGAGGCGCAGCTTAACGTGCAGGTCGGCAGCGTCGACGCGCGCCTTGAGGGCGACCGCAGCAAGGTGCGCTTTGTGCAGACCAACCTGGCGCGCCTGATCCTGGCGGCGCAGATCGAGCGCACCAAAGCGGACTTTGCCGTGATGAGCGGTGGCGGCGTGCGCGACTCTATCGCAGCAGGGCCGATCAGCTATAAGGATGTGCTGAAAGTGCAGCCGTTCGGCAATACGGTGTGTCAGGTTGAGATGACCGGGCGCGAGGTGGAAAAATATCTCGCCGTGGTGGCAAATAAGCAGGTCGATTCCGGCGCCTACGCGCAGTTCGCCAACGTCAGCCTGGTGGCGGACGGCGAGGGGGTCAGTGAGATCAAAATCAACGGCGAGCCGCTGCAGGCGGAGAAAACCTACCGCATGGCGGTGCTGAGCTTTAATGCCAACGGCGGCGATGGCTATCCGGTGGTCAATACGCTGCCGGGTTTTGTGAATACCGGCTTTGTCGATGCGGAAGTGCTGAAGCAGTATATTGAAAAACATTCGCCGCTGAAGGCGGAAGAGTACGCGCCGCACGGCGAGATCGTGCATCTCAGCGCGGCGGAAAAAGAGGCGCGGCAGAAGCAGGAATCCCATCGCCGCAGCTATCCGCAGATGATCCTTGCCTGGCTGACCGGCAAAGCGTAAAGCGGCCCGGCCCGATGCGGATTAGGCGTCGGGCCGGCCAGTTAACCGTGCTGGCAGGCCTGACGCGCCTGCCATTTTTCCCGCGCGCGATCCCATAGCCAGTTATAGACCACGGTATAGGGCAGAAAGAACAGGAAGAAGCCGACCTCCAGCATAAACGCCTGCCACAGGCCGGTGCCCAGCAGGGTCGCCGCTATCGGCAGGCCAATCAAAATAAATCCGCCTTCAAAGCAGAGCGCATGAACGATACGCAGCCCCAGACCGCGTTTAACTTTTCCCAGCGGAAACAGGCGGTCAAACAGCGCGTTGTAGATGATATTCCACACCATGGCGGTGGTGGAAAGCGCCAGCGCCACCGCGCCCATCTGGAACAGGGGCTTATTCATCAATGTCGCCGCCAGCGGCGACACGATCAAAATAGCTAACGCCTCAAAGCCTGTGGCATGCAGCAGGCGTTCTTTCAGCGAACGGGTTTGCATAATGTCTCCTTAGTTTAAGGGGGCATATTTTCCGGCCTGCTTCAGCTAAAATAAAATGAACTCCCATCGATAAAAGCGATAGAACGATGCGTTATTTACCGGAATCATTACAGGCTTTTGTGCAGGCGGTTGAGAAGGGATCTTTTTCCGCCGCGGCGCGCGTGCTGGGAAAAAGCCAGTCTACCGTCAGCGCCGCCATCGCCAACCTGGAGGCGGATCTGGGCTTTAAGCTGTTTCACCGCGAAGGCCGGGAGCCGGTATTAACCGAAGCTGGCACGCGGGCGCTGCGGCAGGTAGAGGAGATCCTCGCCGCCAGCCAGCGGCTGGATGAACTGGCGGTCAGGCTGTCAGACAACATTGAACCGCGGCTCAGCATGGCGATCTCCGATTTCTGGCAGGCTGACCACCATGAACAGCTGCTGAGGCAGTTTGCCACGCGCTATCCCCATATCGAATTTGAATGCATGATCGCCGAGGATGAGGACGTTATCGATCTGCTGCAAAGCGGGCGCATTCATCTGGGCGTGATACGCGTGCAGTCGCGGCTGCCCGCCACGATCGCCGCGTCGCGTTTGCAGGTGCAGCCGCAGATGGAAGTATTTATTCATCGCGATCATCCGCTGGCGGCGCAGGCGCAAGTCAGCCAGGCGGAGCTGGACCGCATCCGACGGCTGCAGCTGAATACCTGGATCGGCAGGGAGAGCCGGGCGAGCGGGCCGGTATGGTCCGCGCCCTCTTATCTGCTGCTGTTAGAGATGGCGGAGCAGGGGTTCGGCTGGTCTATCCTGCCGCGCTGGCTGGTGGAGCAGTTTGGCCACGGTATTCTGCAGGCGCTGCCGGTGGCAGGCTGGCCGCAGAGCATCGCGGTGGACGCGGTATGGTCGACCCGCACGCCGCCGGGGCCGGCGGGGCGCTGGATGATCGATCGGCTCTGCGCGCAGCGCGCCTAATCGCGACGGGCGATATCGGCCAGCGTCGCCTCCAGCAGCGCGGCCAGATCGCTGGCGGCCAGCTCAATATCCAGCCCGCGTTTACCGCCGGAGATAAAAATGGTCGGGAAGCGGGCGGCCTGCGCATCGATCACTGTCGGCAGCCGCTTTTTCTGCCCCAGCGGGCTGATGCCGCCAATCAGATAGCCGGTAACGCGCTGCGCCAGCTGTGGATCGGCCATCTCCGCTTTTTTTGCCCCCAGCGCCTTCGCCACTTTTTTTAAATCAAGCTGGCTGGCGACCGGCGTTACCGCAACGGCGAGGTGTTTGGCGTCGCCATTTAGCGCCACCAGCAGCGTTTTATATACCTGCTGCGCATCCAGATTGAGCTTGCGCACCGCCTCGTCGCCGAAGTTGGTTTCATGGCTGTCATGCTCGTAAGGATGCAGCGTAAAAGGGATCTTTTGCTTTTCCAGTAGTTTTATCGCAGGGGTCATCGCCTATTCCTGACAGTGAAAACTTACAAATTGGTGAAAAATAGCGCTGGTGAAATCGCAGGCTTTAGAGGAAAATTGCCCTCGCGTCAGCGATGCATTTGCTGATGAATAACTAAAATCATAAACACATTCCTCTTTGACGGGCCGATAGCAATATTGGCCTTTTTTTTATTTACGCCTCAGCAGCGCCGGTAAATTATTCTCGCCATACAGATGCAGCGCGCCGACTGCCACCACGTAACGGCCCGGCGGCAGCGCGCGCAGCTGCGTGTTCCAGCGCTGGTTGCGCTGGCTCATCAACACATCGTTCAGTTCGTTGCTGAAGGTGTTCGGCAGCGCCGCCCGGCTTGGCTGCGGCGGCTTCTCCAGCCACCAGCTGATCATGGTCTGTAACAGTCGGGCGTTGGTGTGCCAGTGTTCCAGCGTATCGGCCAGCAGCGAGCGGCCATTTTCCGGCAGCGCCTTCAGCAGGTCGAGCTGCTCGCCGGCGCCCTCCAGCTCGATCACCCGGCGTCCCTGCGCATGGGCCGACTGCAGCAGCTGATAATCGATACCGTAATCAGGGCGCAGACCGAGCCGCTGCGCCTGGTGCGCCTGCAGCATCAACGCAACCTGCCAGGCGGGAAGAGGATCGAGCTGCTCCAGGCCGAGCTGAAACTCGTCGCACAGGCGCGCCAGGCGCTGCAGGGTCGCCGCGTCCAGCCGCTCCGCCAGCGGCGGCTGCGGTTCGCTGTAGCTGAATGGCGACGCGCTGCCGGTAATATCCGCCTCGACAATCAGGGCGTCCGCTTTTTCCAGGCGGCTCAGCAGGCCGGGCGGCAGCGGCATCATATTACGCGTGCCCATATGGATACTGCCCACCAGATGCAACTGCCGGTTGCCCGGCAGCCAGACGTCGGTCGCCGGCCAGCGGTAGGACGTCGGCAGCAGCCGGTGATACAGCGCCTTCAGGCTATAGAGCCAGTTATCCATTCTTCCACCCGATTCCACCTATAAACACGCCATGCTAGCGGTTTCATCTGCCGATGAACAGGCGAAAGCGTAAGCGTATTATTCAGCCGGGGGCCGATAGCGCAACAGCCGGTTGGCATTGCTGACCACGGTGATGGAGGAGAGCGCCATAGCGGCACCGGCGATCACCGGGCTTAACAGCGTGCCGGTCAGCGGCCAAAGCACGCCGGCGGCGATCGGGATCCCCAGCGAGTTGTAAATAAACGCGCCGAGCAGGTTCTGTTTCATGTTGCGCAGCGTCGCTTTGGCGATGGCCAGCGCATCAACCACACTGTGCAGATCGTGACGCATCAGGGTAATGGCGGCGGTTTCAATCGCCACATCGCTGCCGCCGCCCATGGCGATGCCGACATCGGCCTGCGCCAGCGCCGGGGCGTCATTGATGCCGTCGCCGATCATTGCGACTTTGTGGCCCGCCTGCTGCAGACGGCGGATCGCCTCCGCCTTGCCATCCGGCAGAACGCCGGCGATCACTTCATCCAGCCCCGCCTCCTGCGCAATGGCGCGCGCGGTTTTTTCATTATCGCCGGTCAGCATTATCAGGCGGTAACCCAGCCCGTGCAGGCGCTGCAGCGCGCTGACGCTTTCGTCACGCAGCGGATCGCGGATCGCCAGCAGCCCCGCCAGCCGGCCCTCGACGGCGAGAAACACCGGTGTCGCGCCTTTGGCCGCCAGCTCATCGGCCAGCGCGGCGGCCGGGGCGGTGTTTACCTGTTGCTGCGCCAGCAGCGCCGCATTGCCGAGCAGCATCGGTTTGTTCTCCAGCGTTGCGCTGAGGCCGAGGCCGCGCAGGCTACGGAACAGGCTGCTTTCCGGCAGCGCGCCTTCGCCGGCGCGCTCGCGTATCGCCTTCGCCAGCGGATGGTTCGACCCCTGCTCCAGCGCCGCCGCCCAGCGCAGCACCTGCGTCTCGCTGAAGCCTTCAAAGGCGACGATCTGCGTCACCTGCGGTGCGCCCTGCGTCAGGGTACCGGTTTTATCGAATACCAGCGTATCCAGTTCACTGGCGCGCTGCAGGGCATCGGCGTCACGCACCAGTACGCCGAACTCCGCCGCACGGCCGACGCCGGCGATGATCGACATCGGCGTGGCGAGGCCCAGCGCGCAGGGGCAAGCGATAATCAGCACGGTAGTGGCGATCACCAGCATGTAGACCAGCGACGGTTGCGGCCCGAAGAGATACCAGACGGCGGCGCTGAACAGGGCGATCAACACCACTGCCGGCACAAATACCGCTGAGATACGATCGGCCAGCTGACCAATCGCCGGCTTGCTGCTTTGCGCCTGGCGTACCAGCTGAATAATGCGCGACAACGTGGTGTTTTTGCCGATCGCGCTGGCGCGAAACAGCAGGGTGCCATCCTGTACCAGGGTGCCGGCATGGATCGCTTCGCCCTGCGTTTTATACTGCGGCAGCGGTTCGCCAGTCAGCATCGACTCTTCCATCCAGGCTTCGCCTTCGCTAATCACGCCGTCAACCGGTACGCGATCGCCCGCTGTCAGACGTAATATCATGCCCAGCTGCACCTCGGTGAGCGGCACGGTTTTTTCGCCGTTTGCCGTTACCACACGCGCCGTTGCCGGAGTTAAGTCCAGCAGGCGCTCCAGCGCTTTTGAGGAGCGCTGACGCGCGCGCTGCTCCAGCGCATGACCGAGGTTAATCAGGCCGATAATCATCGCGCTGGCTTCATAGTAAAGGTGGCGCGCGGCGGCGGGAAAGAAATCGGGCCACAGATTGACGCTGATGGAGTAGAGCCAGGCAGTGAGGGTGCCGAGCGCCACCAGCGTATCCATGGTCGCCGAGCCATTGCGCAGGCTGCGCCAGGCGCTGCGATAGAAGTGGCCGCCGGCAATCACCATGACCAACAGCGTCAGAATGCCGACCGTCAGCCAGCCGCTGCGGTTGCTGGCGGTCAGCATCATGTTGTCGCCAAACAGGCCGTAGATCATCAGCGGTACGCCCAGCGCCAGCGCCAGCGCCGACTGCCAGCTAAAGCGGCGCATTGCCTGACGGGCGCTAAGCTGTTGCTTCTCGCGGCGTTCGCTTTCATCGCCAATCACTTCCGCGCCGTAGCCGGCGTTAACCACGGCGGAAACCAGCGCTTCCGGCTGCGGCGAGCCGATCACCAGCGCGCTGCGCTCGGCAAGGTTGACGCGCGCCTGCTGCACGCCTTCCACCTGCGCCAGCGCTTTTTCCACCCGGCTGACGCAGCTGGCGCAGCTCATTCCGTCAATCAGTAGCTGATAATTTTCCGCGGCCGCATCAGCCTGCGCCGGAAGCGGAGAATGTTGCACCGGGCTGTTTTCCGGCGAAAGCGGAGTAGGGGGTGTTGAGCTGTTTTCTGCCGGAGGAGGGAGATCTTTCTCGCGTGTTTTCGTTGAAGGCGGGGCATTCCCTGCCAGGCTGTTTTCCGCCGAAAGCGGGGCAGGAGGTATTGAGCTGTTTTCTGCCGGACGCGGGGGATCTTCCACACGCGCTTTCGTTGAAAGCGGGGCATTCCCCGCCGGGCTGTTTTCTGCCGGAAGCGTGGAGATCTCCGCTGTCAGCGCTTCCGGCGTCGGGTCTGATTCTGTCAGCGGTTCAGCCTTTGGGCGCGCGCCTTCCTGGCTGCTGGCCTGATAGCCCGCCTGTTCCACGGTGGCGATCAGGGCTTCCGCCGAGGCGTCGCCGGTTACGCGCGCTTCATTCAGCGATACTTCAGCCTGTTGCACATCTTCGCGCTGCTCCAGCGCTTCTTTAACGCGTTTAACGCAGTGGCCGCAGGAAAGGCCGTCCAGCGTTAACAGAGTGGTATGTGACATAAAACATCTCCTTTCTGCCTGGGCAGAATCAATGACTGGAACCATAAGGGTAAACCTTCCCTCAAGGGTAAGGTCAAGTTTCCTCAGTGCGAGGTGGCCGGCGCAATAGCGAACGCCGCTTTTGCTGGCGCGAAACGGGATACGTGAAACGGGATATATGATAAGTGACATGCAGATGGATATCGACAGGGGCACAGGACAAGGACACGGAACAGGGACAGAGACACGGAACAGGGACGGGGACAGGAATTAAACGGCCTCGCCCCGGGGTGCGCAAGCGCCGGCAGTCCTCAGTTAAACGGCTTCTGCCTACGGCGAGAACAGACGAAGGGAGGGGCGCTGCCATCACCGGCGGGCTATGGTGTTTGCAACAACGGCGCGGCTTATAGCGCACAGTACCGCCTTGCCAGCGCTTTTTCGCAACAACGGTGCGGGCTATATTACACCGCACCGTTATTTCAGTGCTTTTTGGCAACAACGGCGCAGTTTTATTGCAGTGTGCTACTTTGCCAGTGTTTTTTGGCAACAACGGCGCGGTTTTGTTGCAGCGAGCTATTTTGCCAGCGCTTTTTCGCGACAACGGCGCGGTTTTATTGCAGCGAGCTACTTTGCCAGTGCTTTTTCGCGACAACGGCGTCACTTCTATTGCCGCCGCTTTGCCAGTGATTAATACTTTTATTTAACCTTTTTTATCAGCCATATTTACGTGCAAAGTGTTCATCGGAAGAACAGAGGTAAATAATGAATTCAATAAAAGCGATAATCGAGGGAATAAACGTCCAGAAAAAGAGGAGATATAAAATGCCCTGTCCGGTTTTTCCTAAATAGAATTTATGGGCGCCGAATCCACCAAGGAAAAAGGCGAGCAGAGCGGCGGAGATGCGGCTCTTACCACTGCCTGGCGCGCTCTGGGTTGCGCCGCAGCCGGGGCAGGCCTGCGCGCTGCTGTGAATTTGCTTGCCGCAGCTGCGGCAGAAGATCATATCAGACATAGTTTTTCCTGTTTTATTAATGGGTGAAAAAGCAGCGTATTCTATATTTTTTATTCATCGGGCTAATTTGATCCATATCACTTTCATTCGGTAAAAAATAATGTCCGGGGCAGGTTGAGTTCTGGTGAAAAATGGAAAGAATTATCGCTGCCCGTCATAAACAGGTTAAGCCGCCGCACAGAAAATAAATAAAAACCCGACAATCTCTTATAAAATATTTTCTGCCACTCGCGCTTGCTGTGAGGCCATTCAGTCGCGAAGCGCGGGTTTCAGTTTCGGTCACTGGCGAATAGCGTTATAAATGAAGGGTGACGGACTCAGGCTGTCAGGGCGGGAAGCGCAGGCTCTCCATAATCAACCGAAGGGGATGCATGAACATTAGCGATGTAGCGAAAAAAACCGGCTTAACCAGCAAGGCAATCCGTTTTTATGAAGAGAAGGGGCTGGTCACGCCGCCGCTGCGCAGCGAGAACGGGTATCGCAGCTACACCGCGCGCCATCTGGAGGAGTTAACGCTGTTGCGCCAGGCGCGTCAGGTCGGTTTCAATCTTGATGAGTGTCGGGAGCTGGTGCATCTGTTCAACGATCCGGCGCGTCACAGCGCAGATGTAAAAGCGCGCACGCTACAGAAGGTTAAAGAGATTGAGGCGCATATTCTTGAGCTGAATCTCATGCGGGAGCGCTTGCTGGCGCTGGCGGAAAGTTGTCCCGGCGACGAGAGTGCGGACTGCCCGATTATCAATAACCTGGCCGGTTGCTGCCATCGCGCCGCGCGCTAACGCGGCGCCTCCTGCGGCACGATGCGCAAGGTTACCCCCTCCACGCCGGTGACGACCACCCGCGTGCCGGCAGGCAGGTCGCTTTCAGCCTGCACACGCCAGCTGCCGTCGCCAATGCGTACATGCCCCAGACCGTTCACCAGCCCTTCCGACAGCGTCAGCGACACGCCTCTCATCTGCTGCGCGCGCTGATTTAAATGCATATCCGGCTGTCGCTGCTGGCGGTGTGCCAGCCAGCGATACCAGAGAAAGGCGGCGGCCAGCGTCAGCAGCGCGAACAGCACGCCCTGCGTCTCCCAGGAGAAAGGCAGCGCCCAGCGCACCAGCCCCACCGTTAACGCGGCGATGCCGCTCCACAGCAGGTAGCCGCTGGTGCCGAGCATTTCGGCGATCAGCAGCAGCCCGCCCAGCGTCAGCCAGAACCAGTGCGGATGATTGACGAGGGCGGCCAGCATCATCTGTCGCCCCGCGCAGGCCGGGTTTCATTCAGCAGCTCGCTGATGCCGGCAATAGAACCCATAATGCTGGTGGCATCCAGCGGCATCAATACCACTTTACTGTTATCAGCCGAGCCAATTTTTTGCAGCGCGTCGGTATATTTCTGCGCCACAAAGTAGTTCACCGCCTGCACGTTGCCGGCGGCGATCGCTTCTGAGACCATGGTAGTGGCGCGCGCTTCCGCTTCCGCGGCGCGCTCGCGCGCCTCCGCCTGTAAAAACGCCGCCTGGCGCTCGCCCTCCGCCTTAAGGATCTCCGACTGCTTCTCACCCTCGGCGCGTAAAATCGCCGCCTGACGGATGCCTTCCGCCGCCAGAATATCGGCGCGCTTGGTGCGCTCCGCCTTCATCTGGGCGTTCATCGCCGCAATCAGCTCCTGCGGCGGACGCACATCGCGGATTTCGATGCGCGTCACCTTCACGCCCCACGGGTTGGTCGCCTCATCAACGATATGCAGCAAGCGGGTATTGATGCTGTCGCGCTGCGACAGCATCTCGTCCAGCTCCATCGAGCCCAGCACCGTGCGGATATTGGTCATCGTCAGGTTGATAATCGCCTGCGCCAGGTTGCTCACCTCATAGGCGGCGCGCGCCGGATCCACCACCTGAATAAAACAGACGGCATCGATGGTAACGTTGGCGTTATCTTTGGAAATCACTTCCTGGGAGGGCACATCCAGCACTTGCTCCATCATATTGATTTTGCGGCCGATGCGATCCATAAAGGGCACCACAAGATTGAGGCCCGGCTGCAGCGTTTTGGTATAGCGGCCAAAGCGCTCGACGGTCCACTGGTAGCCCTGCGGGACAATTTTCACGCCTGCCCAGACGACAATCAGCGCGACAACGATAAGAACGGGAATAACGGCGAACATATAACCTCCGGACTGTCGTAAGACGGGCCGTTTCCCTGGCCCGTATTAGCGGATTAGTAGAGCAGGGAGTATAACAGGCGACGATATTTGGCCGCCAGCGCGTCGCCAGTGCCCAGCGCCGCGAGGATTTCCTGCAGCATCTTGCGCGCCTGTCCATCCGCCGCGTTGAGATCTTTCCTCAGATGGGTGTAAAGCAGCTCCAGCGCCTCTTCGTTACGGCCCACCTGATGCAGCTGCAGCGCCAGTTTGCTGGCGAGATCGGCGTTGTCCGGATCGCTCTCCAGCTGCTGCTGCAGCTGCTGGATTTCCGGCGTGTCGGCCGCCTGCTTCAGCAGATCGATCTGCGCCATCAGCCCCTGATAGCGGGTATCCTGATCCTGCAACGGCACCACTTTCAGCACCGCTTCCGCTTCGTCGCTGCGGTTAAGGCTGATCAGCACTTCGGCCAGCAAAAAGCCGATTTCGCTCGACTGTTTGCTGAGCTGCCAGGCCTCTTTCAACAGCGGTAGTGCATCCAGCGTTTTACCCTGCTGCACCAGCTCCATCGCCTGCTGCGCTTTCAGCTCTTCTTCGCGCGGCAGCACTTTCTCCAGCAGCGTGCGGATCGCCTCTTCCGGCTGCGGCCCCTGGAAGCCGTCTACCGGCTGGCCGTTCTGGAACAGATAAACGGTAGGGATAGCACGCAGGCCGAACTGCGAGGCCACCATCGGCTCATTATCGCAGTCGAGCTTCGCCAGCACGAACTGGCCCGCATACTCCTGCGCCAGCCGTTCCAGCACCGGCGTCAACTGCTGGCAGTGCTGGCTACGATCGGACCAGAAATAGAACAGCACCGGCACCGTCATGGATTGTTCCAGCGCCTGCTGCAGATTGGATTCGTTGATATCGATAATCGAAGCGTGTAGTGACATGTATGCGTCTCTTTGTCTGATGACTTTGTTACGATATTGGGGCGGCGCGCCCGGCTTCAAGCAGAATTTGCCTTGTCGCGCGAGTCGCCGCGTAAAATGCGATCCAGCATCCAGCCTGGCAGAAAGCGTCGCAGCCAGCTCATCGCATGCGCGACCAGCGTCACAGGATAGCGCAGGCGCGGCGAGCGGCTCTCCAGCGCGTGACGCAGCTTCGGCAGAATCGCTTCCGGCGGCAGGGTAAAGCGCGCCGCAATGCCGGGGTTGCGCACCGGTTTATCGCGCTGCGTCTGATTGACGTTATCCGTAAAGCGGGTATGGATAGGGCCGGGTTCGATCAGGCTGACGCGTATGCCGCTACCGTGCAGCTCCATGCGCAGGGCGTCGGCCCAGGCCTCCAGTGCATATTTGCTGGCGGCGTAGGCGCCGCGCCCGGGGGTCGAGATCAGCCCCATCACCGAACTGGTATTGATGATGCGCGCTTCGCCGCTGGCGCGCAGCGCGGGCAGCAGCAGCATCGTCAGCTGGTGGGTGCCAAACAGATTGCTGGCGAACTGCTGCTCCAGCTGCCGGCGTGACAGGCTCTCCAGTGGGCCGTAAACGCCGTAGCCGGCATTATTAAACAGTGCATAGAGCCGGTTGCCGGTTAGGGCAATCACCTGTTCGGCGGCGCGGACGACGCTCTGCTCATCATCCAAATCAAGCTGGATGCCGCAAAAACCCAGTTCTTCCATGCGCGCTACGTCCGCCTCTTTGCGGCAGGCGGCCAGCACGCGATAGCCGCGCATCAACAGATCGTTGGCGGCCACCAGGCCGATGCCGCTGGAGCAGCCGGTGATTAACACGTTTTTTTGCATAACTTTACGTCTCTGGCTTCGTTGCCCTTCAGGACTCATGTTTAACTAAAGGCGTCAGCGCCTTATCCATCAGCTCGGTAATAAAATCTTGCGCATCGGGCGCCGGATGAATGCCGTCCTGCTGCATCCAGCGGGGCTGAAGATAGACCTGCTCCATAAAAAAGGGCACCAGCGGCACCTTGTACTGCTGCGCCAGTTTGGGATAGATATTACTGAAGGCTTCGGTATAGCGGCGGCCATAGTTCGCCGGCAGACGAATCTGCATCAGCAGCGGTTCGGCATTGGCGGCCTGCACCGCCGTGATGATTTTGCGCAAATCCTGTTCAATATTTTGCGGCGGGAAGCCGCGCAGCCCATCATTACCGCCCAGCTCGATCAAAACCCAGCGCGGCTTATGCTGCTGTAGCAGCGCCGGCAGGCGCGCCAGGCCCTGCGCCGCGGTATCGCCGCTGATGCTGCCGTTCACCACCTGTGGCTGCTGCTGCCACTTTTTATCCAGCCGCGCGGGCCACGCTTCGCCGGCAGACATGCGATAGCCGGCGCTCAGGCTGTCGCCCAGCACCAGCAGGGTATCGGCCGACGCAACGCGTGCCAGCAACAGTAACAACAACAGGAAGGGATAATGCCAGCGGAAAACATTGTTGAAGTTCATCATCTTACTAAATCCGTCGGTGAAGGGGAGCATCAGTTGTTCATCCTTACCGGAGTTGACCTGGTTGTCAAACCGGGGGAGAGCATTGCCCTGATTGGCGAGTCCGGATCCGGTAAATCGACGCTGCTGGGCATTCTGGCCGGGCTGGATGACGGCAGCAGCGGCGAAGTGCGGCTCTGCGGCCAGTCGCTGCCGCAGATGAATGAGGAGCAGCGCGCCGCGCTGCGCGCGCGCCATGTCGGTTTTGTCTTTCAGTCTTTTATGCTGGTGCCGACGCTGAGCGCGCTGGAGAACGTGCAGCTGCCGGCGCTGCTGCGCGGCGAATCGGACCGGCAGAGCCGCGAGCAGGCGCAAACCCTGCTGGCGCAGCTCGGGCTCGGCAAACGGCTCCACCACCTGCCGACGCAGCTCTCCGGCGGCGAGCAGCAGCGCGTGGCGCTGGCGCGCGCCTTCAGCGGCCGTCCCGACGTGCTGTTCGCCGATGAGCCGACCGGCAACCTCGATCGTCAAACCGGCGACCGCATCGCCGATCTGCTGTTTTCGATGAACCGCGACAGCGCCACCACGCTGATCCTCGTCACGCACGACGCGCAGCTGGCGGCGCGCTGCGATCGTCGGCTGCGCGTCCGCGACGGCAAACTGTGGGAGGAAGCATGATTTGGCGCTGGTTCTGGCGCGAGTGGCGTTCGCCCTCGCTGCTGATCGTCTGGCTGGCGCTGACGCTGTCGGTAGCCTGTGTGCTGGCGTTGGGCACCCTCGGCGACCGTATGGAAAAAGGCCTTACCCAGCAGAGCCGCGAGTTTATGGCGGGCGATCGCACGCTGCGCAGCAGCCACAGCGCGCCGCAGGCATGGCTGGAAGAAGCGCGGCGGCAGGGGCTGAAACTCTCCGCGCAGCTGACCTTTATGACCATGACTTTTGCCGGCGACAATCCGCAGCTGGCGGCGATCAAGGCGGTGGACGTCAGCTATCCGATGTTTGGCGAATTGCGCACCGAACCGGCCGGCCTGAAGCCCGAGCCGGGCAGCGTGCTGCTGGCGCCGCGGCTGATGGCGCTGCTGGCGGTGAAGCCCGGCGACGAGCTGGAGGTGGGCGATGCCCGTTTACGCGTCGCCGGCGCGGTTTTACAGGAGCCGGACGCCGGCTTTAATCCTTTTCAGACCGCGCCGCGCCTGCTGATGAACCTGGCGGACGTGGAGAAAACCGGCGCCATCCAGCCCGGCAGTCGGGTGGCCTGGCGTTATAAGTTCGCCGGCGAGGCCGATGCGCTCAGCCGCTATGACCGCTGGATCACGCCGCAGCTGAAAAGCGATCAGCGCTGGCTCAGCGTGGAAAACTCCGAGGATGCGCTGGGGCGTTCAATGCAGCGCGCCCAGCAGTTTCTGCTGCTGTCGGCGCTGCTGACCCTGCTGCTCTCCGTCGCAGCGGTGGCGGTAGCGATGAGCCACTACTGCCGCAGCCGCTACGATCTGGTGGCGGTGCTGAAGACGCTGGGCGCCGGTGGCGGGGCGCTGCGGCGGCTGATCGTCGGCCAGTGGCTGGCGGTGCTGCTGCTGGCCGCGCTGGCCGGCAGCGCGCTGGGCATCGGGTTTGAAGCGCTGTTGCTACGGATGCTGCGTCCGGTGCTGCCCGGCGAACTGCCGGCGGCCGGGATCTGGCCCTGGATCTGGGCGCTGGGGGCGCTGTTTGTGATCTCGCTGCTGGTGGGGCTGCGCCCCTATCGTCTGCTGCTGGCGACACAGCCGCTGCGCGTGCTGCGGCAGGACGCCATCGCGCCGGTCTGGCCGCTGCGCTACTATCTGCCCACGATGGCACTGGTGGTGGTCGCGCTGCTGGTGCTACTGGTGGGCAACAGTAAACTGCTCTGGGCGCTGCTGGGCGGCATTGTGCTGCTGGCGCTGCTTTTGGCCGCGCTGGGGTGGGGGGCTCTCTGGCTGCTGGGCCGTCTGACGCTGCGCCGGCTGGCGCTGCGGCTGGCGGTGAACCGTCTGCTGCGTCAGCCCTGGGCGACACTGAGCCAGCTGGCCGCCTTTTCGCTCTCCTTTATGCTGTTGGCGCTGTTGCTGGTGCTGCGCGGCGACTTGCTTGACCGCTGGCAGCAACAGCTGCCGGCCGACAGCCCCAACTATTTCCTGCTGAATATCAGCCGCGAGCAGGTAGCGGATGTGCAGCGCTTCCTGGTGCAGCACCAGATCCAGCCCGGTACCTTTTATCCCATCGCCCGGGTACGCCTGACGGAGATCAACCATCAGGCGGCCGATCCGCGCCGCGACAGCGCGCTTAACCGCGAGCTGAATCTGACCACGCTGTCGCACCGGCCTGAGCATAATCCGATCGTCGCCGGCACGTGGCCGCCGCGCACCGGCGAGGTCTCCATGGAAGTGGAGCTGGCCGACCGGCTCGGCGTAGCCCTCGGCGATACGCTGACCTTTACCGGCGATACCCAGCAGTTCAGCGCCAAAATCAGCAGTCTGCGCAAGGTGGACTGGGAAAGCTTGCGGCCTAATTTCTTCTTTATTTTCCCGCCTGGCGCGCTGGATGAACAGCCGCAGACCTGGCTTACCAGTTTCCGGCTCGACGGCCACCCTGAGCTGCTGGCGCAGCTGAACCGCGCGTTTCCTACGCTGAGTCTGCTCGATATCGGCGCGATGATGCGCCAGATCGGCCAGATACTGACTCAGGTCAGCCAGGCGCTGGAGATCATGGTGGTGCTGGTAACCGCCTGCGGCGTTCTGCTGCTGCTGGCGCAGATTCAGGTAGGAATGCGGCAACGTCGCCAGGAGCTGGTGGTCTACCGCACTCTGGGCGCGGGCAAAAGGCTGCTGCGCGCGACGCTGTGGTGTGAGTTCGCGCTGCTGGGCATAGTGGCCGGCGGTGCGGCGGCGCTAGGGGCGGAGGCAGCGCTGTGGGGGCTGCAGCGCAAAGTGTTCGATTTTCCGTGGCAGCCCGATTACCGGCTCTGGATCGTGCTGCCGCTGAGCGGGGCGCTGCTGCTTTCACTGTGCGGCGGCTGGCTGGGCATTCGACTGCTGCGTGGCAAAGCGCTGTTCCGCAGCTTCTGACAGCAACGGCCCGGTGCGGGCCGTTAGCAGAGGATAAAAGGGGCACTGCCCGGGACGGGCAGTGCATCGGCTCAGCGCAAAATTTCCTGCGCCCAGGCGATACCGCTGGCGTACTCCGGCGGCAGCATTGGCGTCAGCGCCGTCAGCGCGGCGGCAATACGTTCGCCGTCCACATCGCTGAGGTTCAGATGGCCGACCTTGCGGCCCGGGCGCACCTCTTTTTCATACCAGTGCAGATGGGCCAGCGGCTCGCTTAACCATTGCAGGTTCAGGTCGGTACCGATCAGATTAATCATCACCGACGGCGTACTGACCACCGGCGAAGGCAGCGGCAGATCAAGAATGGCACGCAGATGCAACTCAAACTGGCTGACAGAGGCGCCGTTTTGCGTCCAGTGGCCGCTGTTATGCACGCGCGGCGCCAGTTCGTTGATCAGCAGCCCCTCCGGTGTCACAAAGCACTCCATCGCCATCACGCCGACATAGTTCAGCTCATGGAGAATGGCGCTCAGCATCCGTTCCGCCTGCTGCTGCTGCGCCTTGTCCGGCTGCGGCAGCGCCACGCTGGTGCGCAAAATGCCTTCCTGATGCAGGTTGTGCGTCAGTGGATAAAACACCGTTGCGCCGTTATGTCCGCGCGCGCCGACCAGCGACACCTCGCCGGAAAAATTGATGCCCTGCTCAACGATACACTCGCCGTAACACGCATCGGGCAGCGCGCCGGTCTCCGTCGCGCGCAGACGCCACTGGCCACGCCCGTCATAGCCGCCGGTGCGGCGCTTGACGATCGCCAGCTCGCCCAGGCGGGCGAACACCTGCGGCCACTCCTGCGCCGAGGCGAGTAATTGCCACGGCGCCGTCGCCAGGCCCAGCCGATCGAGCAGTTGTTTCTGGGTTAAGCGGTCGGCGAGCAGCGGAAAAATCTCGCGGTTAACAAAGGCCGGGTGACGTGCCAGCTCCCGCGTCAGGGCGGTTTCCGGCCAGCGTTCAATCTCAGCGGTAATCACGCTCTGCTGAATCGGCAGCGCTTCCGGCTCGGCATCCAGCCCGACCGGATAGACAGCGATCCCCAGCGGCTCGCCCGCCTGACGCAGCATACGCCCCAGCTGGCCATTTCCTAATACGCAAACCGGCTTCATGCTTCCTCCCGCGGATCCGGATTATTCAACACCTCGTCGGTCTGCGCCTGACGCCAGGCGGTCAGGCGCGTCGCCAGCTCGCCGTCATGGATCGCCAAAATCTGTGCGGCCAGCAGGGCGGCGTTGGCGGCGCCCGCCTTGCCGATCGCCAGCGTGCCGACCGGAATGCCGCGCGGCATCTGCACGATCGAGTAGAGGCTGTCGACGCCGCTCAGCGCGGCGCTCTGCACCGGCACGCCCAGCACAGGCAGCAGCGTTTTCGCCGCCAGCATGCCCGGCAGATGGGCCGCACCGCCGGCGCCTGCGATAATCACCTGATAGCCGTTCTCCGCCGCGCCTTCGGCAAAGCTGAACAGCTTATCCGGCGTGCGGTGAGCGGAAACGATTTCTACATCAAAGGGAACGGCCAGAGCGGTAAGGATTTCCGCAGCGAACTGCATAGTGGCCCAGTCACTTTTGGAACCCATGACAATGGCGATGCGGGTCGGGGCGGCGTTAAGAGACATGCGGATCTGACTCCTGTGATTATGCGAAGGTCACCGGCGTGGTTGCCACGCGGTCGGGAAGGGCACAGAGAATAGCATGTCTTAGCGGCAAGGAAAACGGTTGCGTCGGCCAATAAGCGGCACCAGAGCGGGAGGTTTCCCGCGCTAGAAAGGGAAGTGGATCAGGTTAATCGCCTGCGGCGTGACTTCAATCATCGAACCGGCGCTATGCCATGCGCCCAGCACTAAACGCTCGGCGGGCTGGCCATTCACCGTTAGCCGGTGTACCGCCGGGCGATGAGTATGGCCGTGGATCAGCCACTGCACCTGATGACGCTGCATCGCCTCGCTGACCGCCTGCGCGTTGACGTCCATAATCGCCATCGATTTCTGGCCGTTGGCGTTTTTGCTGCCATCGCGCATGCGCAGCGCGATACGCTGACGTAGCCGCAGCGGCAGGGCGAGAAACAGCTTTTGCAGCCAGCGCTGATGCACCTTGCGGCGAAAGCGCTGATAGCCTTCATCGTCGGTGCAGAGCGTGTCGCCATGCATAATCAGTACCGGACGGCCGTAGAGATGCAGCACCTGTTCCTCCGGCAGCAGCGTCATGCCGCTGACGCGGGCATAACGCTGGCCGAGCAGGAAATCGCGGTTGCCGTGAATGAAAAAGACCGGCAACGGCAGCGCGCGCAACGCTTCGGCGATCTGCTGATGCAGCGGATTGGGATCGTCATCGCCGATCCAGGCTTCAAACAGGTCGCCGAGAATGTAGAGCGCGTCGGCGCTTTGCGCTTCGCGCTGCAAAAAATGCAGAAAACCGGCAGTGATTGCCGGTTCTTCCTGACACAGATGCAGATCTGCGATAAACAGCGTGCGTGACATTACTCGCTAACGATAACTTTCTGCACGATCACGTCTTCTTTCGGCACATCCTGGTGCATGCCGCTGCGGCCGGTGGAAACGGCTTTGATCTTATCAACCACGTCCATACCTTCGACAACTTCAGCGAACACGCAGTAGCCCCAGCCCTGCAGGCTTTCGTCACGGAAGTTCAGGAAGTCGTTGTCGGCAACGTTGATGAAGAACTGCGCGGTAGCGGAATGCGGAGCGGAAGTTCGCGCCATCGCCAGCGTGCCGCGGGTGTTTTTCAGGCCGTTATTGGCTTCGTTGCGGATCTCCGCTTTGGTCGCTTTCTGTTTCATGCCTGGCTCAAAGCCGCCGCCCTGAATCATAAAGCCGTTGATCACGCGGTGAAAAATGGTGTTGTCGTAGAAACCTTCACGGCAATAATCCAGGAAGTTCTGCACGGTCGCCGGCGCTTTGTCATCAAAGGTTTTGATCACGATGTCGCCATGATTGGTCTGGAAAGTAACCATAATCTCGTCCTGTAAAGGTTGGAGTTCTTAAGATACTGCGCCCGCCTGCGCGGGCCAGTTTTAACAGACGCTCCTTATAACATAAATTCCGGGGCGGCGTCAGTAAGCGCAAAGGGGCTTTATCGGGCCTCCCGGCGCGCTTTTGGCGCTGCGCGCCTGCGTCCTTTCTTGCATTGCGTAGCGCTTACGTGAAAAATAGACCTTCTTAGTTTCGTTTATCCGCACACGCTTATACGGAAAGTTCAATGCTGAAAATTTTTAATACCCTGACGCGTCAAAAAGAGGAATTTAAACCGATCCATGCCGGCGAAGTGGGCATGTACGTGTGCGGTATTACCGTTTATGACCTGAGCCACATCGGTCACGGCCGAACCTTCGTCGCCTTCGATATCGTGGCGCGCTATCTGCGCTACAGCGGCTACCAGCTGAAATATGTGCGCAATATCACCGATATTGATGACAAGATCATCAAGCGCGCCAACGAAAATCACGAAACCGTAGAGGCGCTGACCAACCGCATGATCGCCGAGATGCATGCCGATTTCAGCGCGCTGAATATTTTGCCGCCCGATCTCGAGCCGCGCGCCACGCGCCATATCAGCGAAATCATCGAGCTGGTGGAGAAGCTGATCGCGCGCGGACACGCCTATGTGGCGAGCAACGGCGACGTCATGTTCGCCGTCGACAGCGATGCGCAATATGGCTGCCTGTCGCGCCAGGATCTGGAGCAGCTGCAGGCGGGGGCGCGCGTGGAAGTGGCCGACGTCAAACGCAACCCGATGGATTTCGTGCTGTGGAAGATGTCGAAAGCGGACGAGCCGAGCTGGCCGTCGCCGTGGGGCGCCGGACGTCCGGGCTGGCATATTGAATGCTCCGCCATGAACTGCAAGCAGCTGGGCGAGCATTTCGATATTCACGGTGGCGGATCCGACCTGATGTTCCCGCACCATGAAAATGAGATCGCGCAGTCCACCTGCGCCCATGACGGTCCTTACGTCAACTACTGGATGCACTCCGGCATGGTGATGGTCGATCGCGAAAAGATGTCCAAATCGCTGGGCAACTTCTTCACCATTCGCGACGTGCTGCAGCATTTTGACGCCGAGACGGTGCGTTACTTCCTGATGTCCGGCCACTATCGCAGCCAGCTGAATTACGGCGAAGAGAACCTGAAGCAGGCGCGCGCCGCGCTGGAGCGCCTTTACACCGCACTGCGCCATACCGACGCCAGTGCCGAACCGGCAGGCGGCGAAGCCTTTGTCGCGCGCTTCCGTGAAGCGATGGATGATGACTTCAACACGCCGGAAGCCTATTCGGTGCTGTTCGATCTGGCGCGTGACGTCAACCGCCTGAAAGCGGAAGATAAAGCCGCGGCGGACGGGCTGGCGGCGCGTCTGCGCGAACTGGCCGGCGTGCTGGGGCTGCTGACGCAGGATCCGGAGCTGTTCCTGCAGGGCGGGGAGCAGGATAACGACGAAGTGGCCGAGATCGAAGCGCTGATTAAAATGCGTAACGATGCGCGTCAGGCGAAAGACTGGGCGCAGGCGGATGTTGCGCGCGACAAGCTGAACGCGTTAGGCATCGTGCTGGAAGATGGCCCGCAGGGCACCACCTGGCGCCGCAAGTAACGCGCTTCGTCTCACACTCTCTCTGGGCCGGCGTTGACCGGCCTTTTTTTTATCCTTCATTATCGTCAGCAACGCATGTTCCGCCTGACGCCGCGTATCCCGGCCCCTTCATGCTGAGACATATATCAGAAAGATCCTTTTGATCCTGCGCTTGCTGTTATTTGCCGTTTTTTGCAGTATATTGCTGTGACGGAGGATCATTATGCATAAAGTTGCGCGTCAAAAAGCGCTGTTGGCACTGTTAAGCGAGCAGGGACAGTCGGGCGTGGCGGAGCTGGCCCGCGCCCTGCGGGTATCGGTGGACACCGTACGCCGCGATCTTAACGATCTTGAGCAGCAGGGGCTGGCGCAGAAAAACCATGGCGGCGCTATCGCGCTGGATGTGCCCGCGATGTCGCGCCAGGCACGCAGCGGCGTGCTGAACGCCACCAAGCAGCGGCTGGGCAGGGCGGTGGCGCGCCAGATCCCAGCGGGCAGTACGCTGATGCTGGACGCCGGCAGCACCGTTTTGGCGGTCGCCGCCGAGCTTGCCGTTCCCGCGCGCGTTATCACCGCCTCGCTGGATATCGCCTGCGCATTGAGCGACCGGCCCGGGATTGAGCTGATTCTGCTCGGCGGGCAGTGGGATAACGATCAGCGCCTGTTCGCCGGCGCCGCCACGCTGGCGACGCTGCAGCGCTACCGCGCCGATATCGCCATTCTCGGTGCCTGTGCGGTCGACGCGCGTCTGGGCATCAGCGCCAGCCAGGAAGCAGACGCTGAAATCAAACGCGCCATGCTGGCCTTCAGCGCCCGGCGCTGGCTGGTTGTCGACCATTTAAAGCTGGACCGCTGTCAGCCGCATCGCGTGGCGGATTTAGCGGATATGCAACGTCTGTTTATCGATCGTCCCTGGAGTGCGCTGCCCGCTATGCCGTCCACCGACGTTTCAGTTATCGCCGAAGGAGAACACTATGAGTGACAACGCAATGATCAATGTGGCGCTGGTTGGCTACGGCTTCGCCGGAAAAACCTTTCACGCGCCGCTGCTTTCCGCCACGGCGGGGCTGAACCTCTACGCTATCGTTTCCAGCGACGCCGCCAAAGTGCAGGCCGATTTCCCCGGTATGCGGGTGATTGCCGATGCGCAACAGGCGTTTGCCGACCCGAATATCGATCTGGTGGTGATCGCCTCGCCCAACACCACACACGCGCCGCTGGCCAGAGAAGCGCTGGAAGCGGGCAAGCATGTGGTAGTAGATAAGCCGTTTACGCTGGATATGCAGGAAGCACGCGAGCTGATCGCCCTGGCCGCGGAGAAAGGGCAGCTGCTGTCGGTCTTCCATAACCGCCGTTGGGACAGCGACTATCTTGGCGTACGTCAGGCAATAGAGCAGGGACTGGTGGGCAAAGTGGCGCAGTTTGAATCCCATATTGACCGCTTCCGTCCGCAGGTGCGCGTACGCTGGCGCGAGCAGAACGTGCCGGGCAGCGGCCTGTGGTTCGATTTAGGGCCGCATCTGATCGACCAGGCGCTGCAACTGTTCGGCCTGCCGGAGAGTGTGCAGGGCAATATCGCCACGCTGCGTGAACAGGCGGAAGTGAATGACTGGGCGCATGTGGTGCTGAACTATCCGACCCACCGGGTTATCCTGCACTGCAGCATGCTGGTGGCCGGCGGCGTATCGCGCTTTAGCGTGCATGGCGACAAAGGCAGCCTGATCAAAGCGCATGCCGATCGTCAGGAGAGCCAGCTGCTGGCGGGCGTGACGCCCGGCAGCGCAGGCTGGGGCGCGGACGACGACGCCATGGTGCTGTACAGCACAGAGGAGGCGCCGCGCCAGCTGCCGACTCCGGCGGGCGATCAGCGCCAGTACTATATACAGATTGCCAACGCGCTGAACGGCCAGCAGGCAAACCCGGTACCGCCGCAGCAGGCCCTGGCGGTCATGGCGGTACTGGAGGCGGCGGTGAAAGCGTCGGAAAGCGACCAGGCGCAGCAGCCTGCGCTGAGCGACGCGGAGAAGAGCGAGCTTAGGCAGCAGGCGCGCTAACCGCAGCTGGCCGAAAGGCGGATGCGCGTCAGATAAAAAAACAGCCGGCTAAGCCGGCTGTGGTCGCATCAGGCCGTGACCTTCACACGCTGCCCTTCAAACTCCACCGTCTGACCGGCGACGATCTTGCAGCGCTTACGCGTTTCAACCTGACCATCCACCGTTACCAGACCATCGGCGATAAGGTTTTTCGCCATTGCGCCGCTTTCTACCCAGCCTTCCAGCTTCAGCAGATCGCACAGGTCGACGTGCGCATGTTTACCTAAAGAAAATGTGGCCATTATGCGGCTCCTTTGTCGTGATACTCTTCGCACGCCTGCAGCGTATTTTGGATCAGCGTCGCGACCGTCATCGGTCCAACGCCGCCCGGCACCGGCGTAATCCAGGCGGCGCGTTCGGCGGCGGCGTCAAACTCCACGTCGCCCACCACTTTGCCGCTTTCCAGACGATTAATCCCTACGTCGATAACAATCGCGCCGGGCTTGATCCACGCGCCGGGAATAAAGCCCGGCTTACCGACCGCCACCACCAGCAGATCGGCATGTTCGATATGATGACGCAGATCTTTGGTAAAGCGATGCGTTACGGTGGTGGTACAGCCGGCCAGCAGCAGTTCAAGGCTCATCGGGCGGCCAACGATATTTGAGGCGCCGACCACGACCGCGTTCAGGCCGTAGGTATCGATATTATACCGCTCCAGCAGCGTAATGATGCCGCGCGGTGTGCAGGGGCGCAGCAGCGGCGCGCGCTGGCAGAGGCGGCCGACATTATAAGGGTGGAAGCCGTCAACATCTTTATCCGGCGCGATACGCTCCAGCACCTTGACGTTATCAATGCCTGCCGGCAGCGGCAGCTGCACCAAAATCCCGTCGATTTCGCTGTCGTTGTTCAGCGTGTCGATCAGTTCAAGCAGCGCACTTTCGCTGGTGGTTGCCGGCAGATCGTAAGAGCGGGAGAGAAACCCGACCTCTTCGCAGGCGCGACGCTTGCTGCCGACATAGATCTGCGAGGCGGGATCTTCGCCGACCAGCACTACCGCCAGGCCCGGCGCACGCTTTCCGTTCGCCAGCCGCTGTTTCACTTTTTCAGCAACCTCAAGGCGCACCTGCTGCGCAATCGTTTTACCGTCAATAATTTTTGCTGCCATCAGGGAAGGAATCCATCTGTTTGAGTGAATCGGGGAATGCGGCGTATTTTGTCAGAAGCGCGCGCCGCTGTCAGTCCCTGAATCGCGCTGGCTGGTTACATCTTCGGCGAAGCGCGCGCGCCAGCCGTAAAAACGTTGACTCGCTGCCTTTGCGCCGTATAATTCGAGCCAATTCACCAAAGCGCCCTTAGCTCAGCTGGATAGAGCACCGGCCTTCTAAGCCGTAGGTCACAGGTTCGAATCCTGTAGGGCGTGCCATTCAATATCAAACAGTTACACAATCCGCAAACCTACTGATTTCCTCCTTGTGTCGTATTTGTGTCGTTGTCACCCAAAAGTGAGTCAATTTTGCGCGCATGCTCCGTTAAATGATGAGGGGCGAGGTGAGCATATCGACGCACCATTTCTATGCTTTCCCGCCGCTTGTTCAATCACTGCCATTTTGCTGACTGCATCAGCCTGTTCATCCGAATACGTCCCGCAAAAAAGATGAAAACCTTCTAACGGCTTTCTAAAGGCAAGCGCTTTATGCTGATGGCTGGACGGTAATAACCCGGAAAGGCCCGCTTTCCGCTCATCCCCAACAGACGGTAGCCGTTACCGCTTCCCGCGTTGCAACGTTGACGCTGCATGCGGAGGAGAAAGGACGTCATGAATCTTCGCCCGTCAGCCATTCAGGATGTCAGGCCCTGCGCGCCAGGCGACGACGCAGGATCTGCAATTAAGCCTGGTTGAAGGCGTGATGGTAGTTATCAAGCAACAGCACCAGCCTTTCCACGCTTTGCGCCGCCGGCTTCGGCATCTCTAAGGTTACCAGCTTTTCCTGATAGCCCTTCAAATGCGCAAGCAGCTCATCCAGCTTCTGTTTGCGCTCACGGTTGCTGCCGGCATGCCTGATATCATCGGCGGTGCGTTTAATGCGTTGATATTCAGGCCAGAGTTCAGGCGCGCGTGGCAGCTCAAGGGCACGTAGCCGCTGGTGGCTGATAATCAACGCCAGCGACATCCTGAACTTATCATCGTCGCCGGGAAATAAACTTTGCAGTAAACCGAGCTGATGAAAAAGCGCGGGCAGGTGGTTATTAAAGCGGTGTTTAAAACCGGGCTTCATCACTGTTAATACTGAATACATCAGCGTATTCATAATGTTATTCCCGGTGCGCGCCTTCGATTTATCAGGGATAAGCAGGATCACCATCATCGCAAGGCAGCTGCCGATAACCTGGCCGAGAACGTTATCGATAAAGAGGTGCATATTAAACAGCATTGGGTTTTCTAACGTCACCGCGTTGAGAATGCCGGCAAAGGCGCCCATAGTGCCCAGCTGCCTGCGCTGCAGCAGGATGCCGCAGATAAACGCCACGCCGCCGAGTACGCAGCAAAGCAACAGCAGGCTTTGCTGCGTCGCGGGAATAATGACCGTATATAACAGAAAGGCGATGGGGGCGGCGGCGGCCATGCCGTAAACGAAATCTTTCGCCACGGCGAGCGGATTGGGTGAGCGCATGGCAAGCGCAGTGACAACGCCGAGCAATATCATGCAGCTGCTGCCGGAGGTCCAGCCGGTATAAAGCCAGAATAGCGCGGCCGTTCCCGTTGCAACAAAGGTGCGCAGGCCGTTCATGAGCGCCGGATAGCTTTCCAGAGAACGCACCGGGGAGATTTTTTCAGCGCTGAGGATGTTATTTTCAATAGCGTTAATTCGGACGTTGCTTTTCAGCCCCTTAAGCAGCAGCAAGTATTGCGTGGCCGTCCCGGTCCAGCGCATCAGCGGCTCGAATCTGGCGCTGCTGTGATGCGCGCCCAACTCGCCTCTTATCTCTTTAAGGCAGGCTTGCAGCGCGGCGATATCCTGCGCCTCTTTATGCAGCAGTGTCCTGCTCTCCGCGGGCACCGGGATAGCGGAGATTTTTTGCATCAAAAAGATATCTGTCGCCTGCGTCACCAGCGAAAGCGAAAGCGCGTGCAGCATAGAGAGACGACGGCTGGCACTCTCCCAGCGTTTCGATTCCAGCCTGAGATTGGTCTGCATATTTTTCAACGCGGCGGCACGGCGTACCACCTCATGCAGTTTTTTATCGATCTCCTGCCGACCGGCGTTGAACAGAGCCAGCTTTAGCAGCTGATAATGCGCCACTAACAGCGATGAGGCTTCTTTATCGATCACGCTTTTTATTGAGCGCGGAGAAAAGAGGATATCCGCCACGATGGCGCAAATAATGCCAAGTACGATCTCCATACAGCGCTCGATCGCATACAGCGGCGCCAGCGTCAGATTATGGCTGGCATACACGGTGACGATAACGGTTAGCGCCGTATAGCTGGCCGTTGCCATCGCGCTGGCGTTCTCCAGGCGCGCCAGCGTTGAAAGCCACACGCAAAAGCCGGCCCAAACGCAGGCCAGCAGCAGCAATATCGCCGGCGCCTGGGCAAAGGCAATAATTAACAAAAGCGCCGCGGCGCTGCCGAAAAAGGTGCCGACAATACGCAGCACGCCGCGCAGGCGAAGTGCGCCGGCATAAGGATCGCCGCCTGCGGCAAAAGCGGATCCGCCTGCGACGATGCCGGCGGTCATGACCGCCCAGCGGGGCATCGCCAGATTAAAATAAAAACCCAGCACCAGCGCCGACACCAGAGCAAACGCCAGCTTTAGCGGGAAGCGTATAGATTCAACCATGCTTTATTCCTGATACGGCCTTGGGGCAATATGCCACTCTTGTACAACGTTAATGTGCGGTGGTGAAAAAGGGTGAAACGGGTGACATTGCCGGTAAGAAATGAATTACATCAGGGCGGATGTTATTTTAATTCTTCGGATGGTTTTTGTTGCGTTCACTTTCCTGTTCTCTTCGTCTCTGCTTTTTATTATCATCCTGAGCGGCACCCTCGTTGAACGAGGCTGACATGGCCTGGGCAAAATGAATAATCGTTGACTTAAAATGATAATAATCGCCCTGTTTAAGGGTTAATAGACTGATTCTGTCAGCCGTTAATATCTATGATAAACGAAGCGAATAAAGAGTTTTATCGAATGTTAGCCAATAGACTTTTTAAAAAGAGTAAATAATGGAAAGCTTACGCAGCATGGGCATCTTTGTTAAAGTGGCCGAGACCGGATCGCTGACAAAGGCCGCGCAGCAGCTTCATCTGAGCGTTTCTTCCGTTAGCGTCATCATCGCGAAGCTGGAAGAAGAATTGCAGGTTAAGTTGCTTAACCGCACCACGCGCAGCCTGGCGCTGACCGACGCTGGCAAGGTCTTCTATCGGGGATGCTGCCGCACGCTGGAGGAGGCCCGGCAGGCGCACGAGGCGATGTTCGCCTTTAACCATAATCCGGGCGGCACGCTACGGGTCGGCTGTTCTCCCACTATGGCGCAATATGTCATGACGCAGATGAGTTCAGCGCTGTTAAAAGCGTTTCCAGGGCTTAGTGTCAACCTGGTTACCGGCATCCCGGCGCCCGATCTGATATCGAACGGGCTGGATGTGATCGTGCGTTTCGGCGACCTGGAAAGCTCCGGCCTCTACAGTCGCCGTATCGGCACTATGCCGATGGTGGTTTGCGCTGCCCGCCGTTATCTGGAGAAAAACGGCGCGCCTGCGCACCCGGCGGATTTAATCAAATTCGACTGGCTTGAATACAGCATCCAGCCGGACAATACGTTTGAGCTGGTTGCGCCAGACGGCGGCACGGTGCGCCTTGCGCCCAAAGGGCGCTACTCCACTAACGATCCGCTGGCGCTGATTAACTGGCTGCGTGAGGGCGACGGCATCGCTTTCGTGCCTGTAATTTGGGTCATGCAGGACATTATTGCCGGGGAGACAGAGGTGCTTTTCCCCTTGTACCATACTGCCCCCAGGCCCGTTTATGCGCTCTATACCGCCAAAGACATGCTTCCCGTTAAGGTAAAAACCTGTATTGATTATCTGACGGAATTCTTTGATAAAACGGAAAGATCGTGGCAGCGGTTTCTTGAAAAACAGGCGGCTGAAATTCAGGGTGGGCGACGCGATGGCAATAATTAGCCGCTATTATGACAGAGGTTTCTGACGTGAAACGTTCAGGCCTGCGTGGATTATCAATTATAATCTTTTTAATTAATCCTGATGTTTTAATTAATGGTGGGAATAATGCAAAAGACGGCTGGAAAAAATCATCCTGAGCGCTCAACCAGTACAAGAAAAAATATTCGTATTGAAGATGATCTGCTCAGGGCAATAAACGCGGTGGCCGGTACGGGTAAATTTAGCGCCTGGGTAAAAGAGGCCTGTCGCCAGCGGTTAATCAGGGAAGGGCGCCAAAACTAAATCCCCTGCCGCCCGCCCTGCGAAGGAAAAGCGGAAGGGGAAAAAAGCAGCCACAGCGTCTGAGGCATCGATTCCGGATAGCGGCTATCCGGAATGCCACTCAACCCGGCTGCCGTTTGCGCCGCGCCGCCCGCGCCTTACGAAAACTCATTCCATTCGTGCCCTTCGCGCGAAATATTCTCCACCGACGCCAGCGGCCCCCAGGTACCGGCCTGATAAGGCCTGAGCGGCGTATTGTTGGTGTCCCAGGTATGGGTAATGGAATCTACCCACTCCCACGCCGCCTCGACTTCATCGCGGCTGAGGAACAGCGCCTGGATCCCGCGCATGCACTCCAGCAGCAGGCGGTCATAAGCGTCGGCCAGTTTCGGCTCGGCAAAGGTATCGGAATAGCTCAGATCCAGCTTAGTGGTCTGCAGATGATGCTTATGATCCAGGCCGGGGACTTTATTCAGGATTTCAAGATCCATGCCCTCGTCGGGCTGCAGACGGATCGTCAGCTTGTTTTGCGGCAGCGCTTTATGCGAGGCGGAAAAGAGGTTCAGCTGCGGCTTTTTAAAATAGATAACTATCTCGGACATCTTCACCGGCATGCGTTTGCCGGTGCGCAGATAAAAGGGGACGCCGGCCCAGCGCCAGTTATCGATATCTACCCTGACCGAGACAAAGGTCTCCGTCTGGCTCTTTTTATCCGCGCCTTCTTCTTCAAGATAGCCCGGCACTTTCTGATCGTTAATCAGTCCGCCGGTATATTGCCCTCTGACCACTTTATCGCGGATATTGCTACGGTCGATGCGGCGCAGCGATCGCAGCAGCTTCACCTTTTCATCGCGGATAGCGCGGGCGCTGAGATCCGGCGGCGGCGACATGGTTACCATGGTCAGGATCTGCAGCAGGTGGCTCTGCACCATATCGCGCATCTGGCCCGCGCGGTCGAAATAACCCCAACGGCCTTCGATGCCCACCTCTTCAGCAACGGTAATCTGAACGTGTTCAATCGAGCGGTTATCCCAGTTATTTAAAAACAGGGCGTTAGAGAAACGCAGAGCGAGCAGGTTAAGCACGGTTTCCTTACCGAGATAGTGGTCGATACGGTAGACCTGGCTTTCATCAAAATAGCGGCTGACCACATCGTTGATTTCTCTGAAGGTTTCAAGCGAATTTCCCAGCGGCTTCTCCATCACGATACGCGTCGGCGGCTGGTGCAGCGAGGCGGCGGCCAGACCTTCGCAAATCGCGCTGAAGGTGGCGGGTGGCATAGCGAAATAGTTGATGGTCACGCGTTTTTGCTGATCGACCTTCTTTTTCAGCGCGCTAAAGCCTGCCGCGTCGTTCACATCGAGCTGGCAAAAATCGAGGCGTTCGGCAAAGCGCGCCCAGACCTCTTCATCCACTTCCTCCTTCAGGAACGTATCCAGGGCATTTCTGACAAAGTCGACATACCCCTGACGATCCCAGTCGGCACGGCCTACGCCGGTAATGGTACTTTCGGCGTGCAGGCTCTGGGATTTCTCCAGCCGGTAAAGAGAGGGCAGCAGTTTACGACGGGCCAGGTCGCCTTTGGTGCCAAAAATAACGAGGTCGCAGGCCTGAACAGGTTCATTGTTTGACATAATATTTTCCTGACGCTGATGAAGGATAAAGAGAAGCAGGTAGCGCAATGCTTCAGTCGAAACGTTACCGTGGTTGCATCGGTTTAATTTTTCGCGACGGTTTATACAACGCAAACCGCCTGATGCCGGTCGGTGCCGCGACCAACGAGTAGAGTATGGCGCGTCGACCGCCGATCCGCTGTGAAATGCGTGCGGTTCGCGGCTGAAGCCAAAGATAAATCGCCGTGGAAGCCGGCGGGCAGCAGGCCGTCAGAGAAACATGGAGAGCAGGAAAGTGCAGCCCAGCGCCGCCACGGAGGCGATCAGCGTGGCGCTGGTGTAATAACGGAAGGTCTCGCTGAGCGTGGCGCCGCAGTACTGTTTCACCAGCCAGAAGAGGGAATCGGTGACGATAGTGCAGCCGATCGCCCCGGAGCCGATGGCGATAACCATAATCTCAGGGCTAACGCCGGGGTAGAGGGGCAGCATCGGGCCGACGATGCCCGCGGCGCCCATCATGGCGACGGTAGCCGAGCCTACGGCGGCATGCAGGATCAGCGCCACCAGCCAGGCGAGCAGGACAGGATGCATATGCAGGCCGCAGAGTATCTGCGCCAGCGATTGCGCCAGGCCGCTCTCTTTCAGGACGGTGTTAAACGCGCCGCCCGCGCCAATAATCAGCAAAATATTGGCGACAGCGCTAAAGCCGCTTTCCGTTTTGCCAAGCAGCGACGTCATTGTTTCATTACGGCGCAGCCCAAGGGTATAGCCGGCGACCAATACCGCGATAAACAGGGCGGTTACCGGGTTGCCAAAAAAGGCCAGCAGATGCGCCGCGGCGCTTTGTGCAGGCAGCGCGATCTGAGAGAGCGTTTTCATCAGCATCAGGGCGACAGGCAGAAAGATGGCGCCCAGCGAGGCGCCGGGCGACGGCAGCGTCTGTTTGACGCGCGCGGTCACGTCAGAAAAAGCTGCCGGCACCGCGCGGAAGGGTAACCGCTTACCGGCCAGCGTCAGAAACAGGCAGCCGCCGACCAGAGAAGCGACAAGGGCGACCAGCAGCCCGCCCATAATAACGCGGCCGACATCCGCGCCCAGCTTCTCAGTGACAAACAGCGCCGCAGGGTGAGGGGGCACTACGCAGTGAACCGCCATCAGCGCGGTGCAGAGCGGAACGGTCAGCTTCAGCAGCGAGGTGTGGGTTTGGCGTGCGATGGAAAAAGCCAGCGGGATCAGCAGCACCACGCCCACCTCGACAAACAGGGTAATGCCGCAGATCAAGCCCATCAGCACCATCACCACGTCAGTCGACAGCCAGCGACATTTCAGCAGGGCAAGCCCTATGCGCTCTGCCGCGCCGGAGGTCTCCATCAGCTTGCCGAGGAGGCTGCCGAGGCCAATCACCGCCGCCAGAAAGCCGAGCGTGCCGCCGATGCCGTTTTCGATGGCGGTAGCCATCCGCTGCGGATCCATGCCCGTCAGCGCGCCGACAAAAAAGCTCGCCAGCAGCAGCGCAAGAAACGGGTGCAGCCGGCACTTAACAATAGCGATAACAATAATGGCGATGCTGGCGAGCAGCACCGCGCCGGTCCAGTACGGGGTCGGCATAATCGTTTCCTGGTATGATTATTCTCTTTCTATTGGATAAAAATCGCGCCACCCTGACAAATGATGAATTTTGGCGTTGAGATGAGCGGGAGTGCATCAAAACGATGATCTGCATCAAAGGGCGTTCCGTGGTGAACGCCGGCGGCGGCGCAACCGCCGGGCGTGGCGCAGCGCGGAGATAACGCGCGGTTAAAGACATCGTCGTAAAACCGCCCTAAGATAGGCCGACCTTATCCCCCCGGACCGGAAGCCCCTTATGCCTGCCTTACCGCTGCCCTTTATCACGGCCATCATGCTGGTGCTGATGCTGGCGACGTTATGGCGACGCAACAGCCCGGCGCGACGTCCCGCCTGCGGCTTTATCGCGCTATGCCTGCTGATGGCTGTGCTGGTGGGGTTGCGCTGGAGCAGCGGGTTTCAGGCGGTGCGTCTCCTTCAACCGCTGGTCGCGTCGGTGATGCCGGTTTTCGCCTGGCGCTGTTTCAGCGTTCTGACGGAAAAAAGCCGCCGACGCTTTATCGTTGCGCTGATGCTGGCGCCCGCGGCGGCGGCGCTGCTGCGCTTCGGGCCGATTGCCCCCCTCTCCGTTGATAGCTATATCGCGCTGCTGTTTCTGGGCTACGGCGGCGCGCTTATTCGCCTGGCCGCCGGCGGGCCTGATGTTTTTCCGTTAAGCCGCCTGGGTGAAACTGTCTCCGTGCAGCAGGCGGCAGGGTTTGCCGGCGCGATACTGTGCGGATCCGGCCTTATCGATCTGCTGGTGGCGTTCGATTTCTCGCTGTTTGCCGGCCGTCACGCCGCCGCCGCGGTCGCCGGCGGGCAGCTGACGGTGATGGTGGCGCTGGCGGTGGCGATTATCGTGGCGGATCGCAGTTCGCCCGCCTCTGCGGCTTTGCTGGCGCCTGCCGCTTCGCCCATATCCGCGGCTTTGCTGGCGCCTGCCGCTTCGCCCGCAGCGTCGCCTTTATCCCGCGCATCCGCCGCTTCATCGCTGATGGCAGAGACGCCCGCACAGGCCGCATCGGACGATGACGACGACCAACAGATCTGTCGCCAGGTAGAGCAACTGCTGGCGGATAAACAGCTCTACTGCGACCCCGATCTCACCCTGGAGCGGCTGGCGCGCAAAGCGCTCATTCCGGGTCGGCGTATCTCCCGGGCGGTCAACCGTCTACAGGGGCGCAATGTGTCGCAGCTGATCAACAGTTACCGCGTGGCGAAAGCGCAGCAGCTGCTGCTGACCACCGGCCTCAGCGTCACAGAAGTGATGCTGGAGTCCGGCTTTCGCACCAAATCCAACTTCAACCGGGAGTTCCTGCGCCTTAGTCACCTTAACCCCGGCGAATACCGCAAGGCGGGGCAGCCAGCCGATCCGCACCGCCTCAGGGTTGAGGCAGCGTCGCAGCCAGAAAAGCGATAATCGTTTTTTCCAGCGCCTGATGGATTGCCACGCGGCTGCGCTGGCCGCCGTCGCGGCAGATAATGCCGTCTCCCGGCGAGGCCTGGTCGATCTTCCGTTCAGCGCCCGCCTTGCACAGCTGCATAAAGCTGAAGTGCGAGGCATCCGGCACGATTTCATAGTGAACGGCGGCGGCGGGCAGGGCGTCAGCCAGGCGGCCGGACTCCGCTTTGGCGGGCAGGTCGGCGATATTATGCCCGGCGGCCAGGATCAGCGCCGGCACCGATAACCGCTCAAGGCTGGAGAGGGTAAAGCCGCGCGTCAGCCCGGCGTCCAGCGCCACCACGGCTCCGATGCGGCTATCCGCCAGGGAAGCGGCGAACCGCCTCTCCGCCTCAGGCCGGTCCAGCCCCAGCTCGGGGATCAGACTGCAAACGTTATGTGAAACAGGCTGCAGACAGTCGCTGCGCAGCTGTGCCGGAGAGAAATGCGCGCCTGCCAGCGCCATCACCGTCCATCCGCCGAGCGAATGCCCGATGGCTGCAATACGCCGGCGGTCGACCTCGCCGGCCAGCGTTGGATCGGCCAGCAGCGCATCAAGCACGCGCGACAGATCGTGTGGCCGCAGCCAGAGACGCGCCGCCTCCGCCGGGCTTCTGTCCGCTGTCGTGGTGCCGGGGTGATCGGGCGCCGCGACAATATAGCCCTGCGCCGTTAACGCCGCCGCCAGCCAGTTAAGGTTGCGCCAGCTGCCGCCGTAACCGTGGGAGATCAGCGCCAGCGGATGCGCGCCGGCCGCCGCCGGCGCATCGGGCAGCGCCTGAATGCCGTAAAACACCGCGTTTTCGCCCACCGCGCGCGGCGGCGCGTCGCTGTCGGCGGGATACCATAAAGCAACCTGTAGCGGGCGTTCGCCGGCAGTGTTGAGCGTCACCTGACGAAAGCCGGTCGCCGCCTGCAGCGGCGAGATAAAGGCCAACAGCAAAAGGGTAAGAGAGAGCGTTTTCAACATCACAGCACCTGTATATTAAGAAAACGTTGTTGTAACGCCGGTTGACGGCGCAGGCGACCTGAAACAGGATTCAGGTCGTCCCGCAGCGGACATTTGCTCTTTTTCAGCGCGCAGCGGCCGGCGTTCGGAAGAATCTGTTTCAAGGTCGCCAGCGACATAAACGATGATCCGCCGCTATACATCGCCGTCAATAAGTTGCAATGCTGCCAGGCTTATTTAAAAAGGCGATGCATATCGCCGGTCGATAAACCGTGCGCCAGGGGAAAACCGTTATGGAACGCATTATCAGAAACAGACCGCTGACCGGCGCGCAGCTGTCACGAATGTATACCTTTGAAGCCGCCGCCCGCCATGAATCATTTGCGCACGCCGCCGGAGAGCTGTCGTTAAGCCCCAGCGCGGTCAGCCATCAGATCAATCAGCTGGAAGAGGAGCTGGGCATCCAGCTGTTCGCCAGGTCGCATCGTAAGGTCATCCTGACGGAAGAGGGCCGCCGCCTGTTCTGGACGGTAAAGCGTTCGCTGGAAGCGCTAAACCGCGAGCTGCTGGATATCAAAAATCAGCAGCTGTCAGGCACTTTGACGATCTACTCGCGGCCCTCTATCGCCCAGTGTTGGCTGGTGCCGGCGTTGGGCGATTTCGCGCGGCGCTATCCCGCCATTGTGCTGAACGTGCTGACCGGCAATGACTATATCGATTTCCAGCAATCGGGCATCGATCTGGCGATCTATTTTGATGATTCCGCGCAGAGCCGCGAGGCGCAACATATTCTGATGGACGAATCGATTTTACCGGTCTGCAGTCCGGCCTATGCAGAGCGTTTCCGCCTGACAGGCGACAGCGCGGCGCTGCAGCACTGCACCCTGCTGCACGATCGCCAGGCCTGGAGCAGTAATTCAGGGCGGGGGGAGTGGCACAGCTGGGCGACGCATTTTGACGTGGCGCTGCCTCCGGAGCCAGGCATCGGCTTTGATCGCTCTGATCTGGCAATCATCGCGGCGATCAACCACGCCGGGGTAGCGATGGGGCGCCAGCGCCTGGTGCAGCAGTGGCTTGATGGCGGCGAGCTGGTGGCGCCTTTTGGCGAGATGACCATGCAGTGCGCGCAGCGCTACTATATTGCCACCCTGTCGAATCGCCAGTGGCCGAAGATCGAGGCGTTTATCGCCTGGCTGAAAGCGCGGGCATAGCCGAAGCCGTGGCCGACCGGGGCGCTTTCCTTGCGTTAGCTATGCTCATCTGAAGTTGAGAATCGATCGTTTGTCAGCCCGGTGGGGCTGTTATTAAATGGCGTCGCAACACCAGGGAAATTATTAACAATAAAGAGCCGACAGGCGGATCCCCCACCTGTCCGGTTCACTGATAAGCCTCATCGTTGATGATATTCTTCCTGCGCCTGCCGCGCGGCGGCGAAGGGAAATCATCGCCTTGCGCCCCTTATGTGCGCCAGACTTGTTCATCATTACCCTGCGTCGCGCGGTTCACGCGGCCGCTTTTCTCCTCCGTCGCTAAATTTTGCCGGGAGCGCTCAATGACCGACAGACATCATCTACTCACTGCCACACCCATTATCGACGATCTGAAAGCCCTGCGGGAAACGCTCTGGTTTAACGAGCAGGTGAAACCTGCCCGCGAAGGGCTGCAGCGCGTCGGGCTGACACTGGCCGATGTGCAAGAGGCGCAGGCCAGGTTGCAGCGGTTTGCGCCGCTTATCGCCGCGGCTTTTCCCGAGACGGCGGCGTCCGGCGGTCTCATCGAATCGGAGCTGATCCCTGCGCCTGACATGCAGGCGAAGCTGGCGGCGCGTGCGCCAATCTCCGGTCGTCTGTGGCTGAAAAAAGACAGCCATCTGCCGATCTCCGGCTCGATCAAGGCGCGCGGCGGGATCTACGAGGTGCTGGCCCACGCCGAGAAGCTGGCGCTGGCGGCGGGGCTGATCACCCTGACGGATGATTACAGCCTTCTGCTCTCGCCAGCCTGCCGCGCCTTTTTCAGCGCGCATAAAATCGCCGTCGGCTCCACCGGCAACCTGGGATTATCGATCGGCATCATGAGCGCGAAGCTCGGTTTCCACGTGACGGTGCATATGTCCGCCGACGCGCGCCAGTGGAAAAAAACGATGCTGCGCGCCCATGGCGTCGAGGTGAGGGAGTATGCGCAGGATTATGGCGTCGCCGTTGAGCAGGGGCGGCGGGCGGCCGCCTCCGATCCCGCCTGTTTTTTTATCGATGATGAAAACTCGCGCACGCTGTTTCTCGGCTACGCCGTCGCCGGCCTGCGGCTGCCCGCGCAGCTGCGGGAGAAAGGCATCCTGGTCGACGCCGATCATCCGCTGTTCGTCTATTTGCCGTGTGGCGTCGGCGGCGGGCCCGGCGGCGTGGCCTTTGGGCTGAAGCTCGCCTTTGGCGATCATGTTCACTGCTTTTTCGCCGAGCCGACGCATTCGCCCTGCATGCTATTGGGGATGAGCAGCGGGCTGCATGATGCGGTTTCGGTGCAGGATATCGGCCTGGATAATAAAACCGCTGCGGACGGCCTGGCGGTGGGGCGTGCTTCCGGTTTTGTCGGCCGCGCCATGGAACAGCTGATTGATGGCTGCTATACGCTGAGCGACGCGTCGATGTATGCGCTGCTGGCGCTGCTCGACCAGACAGAAAACCTGCAGCTGGAGCCGTCGGCCCTTGCCGGCATGAGCGGGCCGCAGCGTATCAGCGCCAGCCGGGAGTATCAGGCCCGTCACCAGCTGACGGCGGCGATGATGGCAAACGCGACGCAGCTGGTCTGGGCGACCGGCGGCGGCATGGTGCCGCCTGACGAAATGCAAAACTACCTGGCGCGCGGCAGAGGCTGACGCATCGCTGCCCGCCGTAGTCGCAGTGCGAAAACCGGCGCCTGTTGCGCCGGTGAGCCGGTGATTGACCGGATAAAGCACCGGGCCCGTGGCACGCGGCGGCGCCATTACGCCGTCAGCCGGTCATATCGCCGGTAGCGGTAGTTCAGCGCGGAAAGCGTCCAGATGGCGATAAACATCGCCACCGCGAAATAGCCGACGACGCCCATATGTTCGTTCAGCGCCGCCACCCGATCCCATAGCGCGCCATGCAGCATTAGCTTGTCTGCCAGCAGCCCCAGCGCCTCCAGCCCGCCGATAAACAGCGCGATCGCCACACTGGCGGCGGTAATGGTCATATTGTAATAGAGCTTGCGCACCGGCTTATCGAACGCCCAGCCGTAGGCGCCGACCATCACGAAATTGTCCAGCGAGTCGATCAGCGCCATGCCGCTGGCGAACAGGGCAGGGAAGATCAGAATGTTCCATACCGACATCCCTGAGGAGACGCCGGCGCTGGAGATGCCCAGCAGGCCAATTTCGGTCGCGGTGTCAAAACCCAGCCCGAACAAAAATCCCACCAGGTACATCTGCCAGCTTTTATTTACCAGCTTAAAGGTCACGCTGAACAGGCGGCTCATGATGCCGCCCTGCAGCTGGCCGGCGTCGCTAAAGCGTTTGCCACGCTTAACCTGCTGAAAGCGGCGCCAGACGTCACGCAGGATCAGCGCATTAAGCAACGCCATCAGCAGCAAAAACAGCGCGGAAACCAGCGTGCCGATGGTGCTGCCGTAATGGTGCAGCCAGTCGATTTTGCTGCCGAACAGCAGGGAAGTGGCGGCGATCGCCACGCAGGCCAGCACCACAATCGTCGAATGACCCAGCGAAAAAAAGGCGCCGACGGCCACCGGCTTTTGCCCCTGCTGCATCAGCTTGCGGGTGACATTATCGATAGCGGCGATATGGTCGGCATCGACGGCATGGCGCAGGCCGTAGCTGTAGGCCAGCAGCGCGGCGGCGATCAGCGCGGCGCTATGGCGAAACGCCACCAGCGCCCAGCCCCAGGCGAGCAGGTTTATCGCCAGCAGCGTGATAAGCAGCCCGCAGGCGCGCCGGTTAGCATGGAAAAAGTTGCAGTTAATCATGACGGTTCCTGTTTAAGAAAGTGAAAGAGAAGCCTGGATCCGGGCACTGGCGATCAGCGCCTGGCCCAGCGCCAGCCCGCCGTCGCCCGCCGGATAAGCCAGCGGCGCCAGCACCTGCAGCGGCGCCAGATGGTGATGCAGGCGCTGGCGCAGCAGCTGGTTGTGCAGCACGCCGCCGCCGAGCGCGACGGTGCGGATGCCGGTGCGTTCAGCCAGTTCATGCGCCAGCGCGGCGAACCCCTGCGCCAGCGCGTCATGAAATGCCCAGGCGCGCGCCGCCGCCGGCGCCCGCCACGCCAGCCACTGACGCCAGAAGGTGGCCAAATCGAGCTGAACGCCTTTCTCGCTGTGTAGCAGCGGCAGCCTGACCGGATGAGGGCACTGCCCCCGGCGCGCCAGCGCTTCCAGCTGGCAGGCGGCTTCGCCTTCCCAGCTCAGCCGGTCGGGCGCGCAGCCGATCGCGGCGGCAACGGCATCAAACAGGCGGCCGCAGGAGGAGGCGAGGGGCGCGTTAATTCCCGCCGCCAGCGCTTTCGCCAGCGGCTGCCAGGGGAACGCGGCCAGCCTTTGCGCCTCCGGCCGTTGCTGCCAGTCGGGCACAAACGCTTGCCATTGCGCCAGCAGATTACGCCACGGCTGCCGGGCGGCACGGTCGCCGCCCGGCAGCGCCACGGCGGGCAGGCCGCCGAACCGTTCACACGTCAGGTAATCAGCCAGCAGGCATTCGCCGCCCCACAGCTCGCCGTTTTCACCGTAGCCGAGGCCGTCGAGCGCCAGCCCAATCGTTTTGCCGCCGGTTAGCGGCCAGCGATGCTCCGCCAGACAGGCGGCGATATGCGCATGGTGATGCATTACCGTCATTACGCCGGGCGCGGCCGGACGATGGCTGACATAGCCGGGATGGGCATCGCAGACGATAACGCGCGGCGCGCACTGATAAAGCTGCTGAAAATGGTCAATCGCCTGGCGCTGCTGCCGCGCGATATCATCGTGGGCCAGCGAGCCGAAGTAGCCGCTGAGGATCGCCCGCTCGCCATGCACCAGACAGAAGGCGTTTTTCAGATCGCCGCCGAGCGCCAGCAGCGGCGGAGGGGGCCCGAAGCCGGGCGGCAGCGGCAGGCCGTCCGGCACATAGCCGCGCGCGCGACGCAGCATCTCTACGCCCTGCGGCGTCAGGCGCGCCAGCGAATCGTCGGCGCGCTGAACGATGTCGCGGTTATGCAGCAGAAAGAGATCGGCGACGCCGTCGAGCTGGCTGCGCGCCTGCTCATTGGTCAGCACGGGCGCGCAGCCGGCGATATTGCCTGAAGTCATCACCAGCGGCCGCTCAACCGCCTGCATCAGCAGATGGTGCAGCGGCGTAAACGGCAGCATTACGCCCACCTCATCCAGCCCCGGCGCGATGGCGGGACAGAGCGGCGAACCGGCGCGCTGGGGCGTTAGCACAATCGGCGCGGCGGGCGAGCGCAGCAGCGCGCGGATCGCGTCCTGGTCTTCGCCGCAGCGCGCCAGCCACGTCTCATCCGGCAGCATCACCGCCAGCGGTTTCGTCGGGCGCCGTTTGCGCAGGCGCAAGCGTATCACCGCCTGTTGCCGGGTGGCGTCGCACGCCAGATGAAAGCCACCCAGCCCTTTAATTGCCACGATCTCGCCCGCCCGCAGCGCCGCCGCCGCCGCCTTAATGGCGTCACCCTCCTGCGCCAGCGTTACGCCATCCGCCCGCGTCGCGCTGAGGCGCGGACCGCAGTGCGGGCAGCAGACCGGCTGCGCATGAAAGCGGCGGTCGGCCGGGTTCTGATACTCCTGACCACAGGCGGGACAGAGCGCAAACGGCGCCATGCTGGTGGCGGGGCGGTCATAGGGCATGGCGCGGATCAGGGTGAAGCGCGGGCCGCAGTGGGTGCAGTTGGTGAAGGCGTAGCCAAAGCGGCGGTCATCCGGCCGCGCCATATCGCGTAGGCAGGCGGGACACGTGGCGGCGTCGGGCGCGACCTGCGTCATCATTCGCCCCTGACGGCTGGGCGCAATGGTGAACGCCTGCGGCGGCGCACGCCAGTGAAAGGGGCGCACGCGGATGCTGTCGATACGCGCCAGCGGCGGCAGATCGCGCCGGAGCTGGCGGATAAAGGCGGCGATATCTACCGGCTGCAGCAGCCTGATCTCCACGCCCGCGCCGTCGTTGCGCACCTCGCCGCGCAGCGCCAGCCGTTCAGCCAGCTGCCAGACGGCAGGGCGAAAGCCGACGCCCTGCACCTTGCCGCGAATAGAAATCTGTAAACCTGACATAGTCTTTCCTGATACACGCCCCCAACGCGGGGGCGTATCACGCTTAAACCGCGGTGACCGGAATCGCATCCTCGACCGCGCTGCGCAGGCGCGCTTTCATCTCGCTGTAGGTCTGCTGCGCATAGCTCTCCGCCCAGCGCTGATCGGTGATTGGCGCGATTTTCACCGCACAGTATTTGGTTTCCGGCGTTTTCGATACCGGATCGAGGTTATCCTGCGTCAGCTCGTTGCAGGCACCGATCCACCACTGGTAGGTCATATAGACCGCGCCGGCGTTGATGCGCTCGTTGACGTTGACGCGCGAGATCACCTTGCCGCGGCGTGAAGCGACCCACACCAGCTGCTGGTCACAAATGCCCCGCGCGTCAGCATCCTGCGGGTTGATCTGCACAAAGCCCGGCTCATCGGCCAGCGTTTGCAGCGCGGCGCAGTTGCCGGTCATCGAGCGGCAGGAGTAGTGGCCGACTTCACGCACGGTACACAGCACCAGCGGGTAGTCGTTGTCCGGCACTTCCGCCGGAGCGCGCCACGGGGCGGCAAACAGCTGGCCTTTGCCCGACGGCGTATCGAAGCGGTTGCCGGCGTAGAGATAAGGGGTGCCGGGGCTCTCCAGCGTGGTGCAGGGCCACTGTACATGTCCCAGCTCGCCCATTTTTTCGTAGGTCGCGCCGTAGAACAGCGGGCAGAGTTCGCGCATTTCGTCCCAGATTGCCTGCTCGTTGCGGTAATGCATCGGATAGCCGAGCTGGTTCGCCAGCAGGCTGATGATTTCCCAGTCGCGCTTAACGTTGTACTGCGGCTCGATCGCTTTCTCAAAACGCTGAAAGCCGCGGTCGGCGCAGGAGAAGACGCTGCCATGCTCGCCCCAGGAGGTCGCCGGCAGGATGACATCGGCCTGCTCGGCGGTTTTGGTCATAAAGATATCCTGCACCACGATAAAATCGAGCGCCTCGAACCCTTTGCGCACCAGGCTCAGGTCCGCTTCGGTCTGCAGCGGATCTTCGCCCATGATGTAATAGGCTTTCACTTTGCCCTCCAGCGCCAGATGCGGGATCTCGGTGATGCGATAGCCGACCCCGTCGTCCATCTGACCGGCATCGATGCGCCAGGCGTCAGCGAATTTGGCGCGCACGCGGGCGTCGGTCACGGATTGGTAGCCCGGGAATTCGTTCGGCAGCACGCCCATATCGCAGGCGCCCTGCACGTTATTCTGGCCGCGCACCGGGCCGACGCCGACGTTGGCGCGCCCCAGATTGCCGGTCAGCAGCGCCAGGCTGGCGAGCCCTTTTACCACGTCCACCGCCTGGCCAAACTGCGTCACGCCCATGCCCCACATAATGGTGGCGGAGGGCGCGGCGGCGTAGATGCGCATCGCCTGGCGGATCTGCTGAGCGGAAACGCCGGTCTGCTCCGCTACCGCTTCCGGCGAGTAAGCGGCGACCTGCTGGCGGTAGGCCTCAAAGCCTTCGGTATAGTTGGCGACGTAGTCGTGATCGTAGAGGTTCTCTTCAATCAGCACGTGGGCGAAGGCGTTGACCAGCGCCATATTGCAGCCGTTTTTGATCTGCAGATGATGATCGGCAATGCGTGCGGTTTCGATCCGACGTGGATCGCAGACGATCAGCTGCGCGCCTTTCTCTTTCGCTTTGATCACGCGACGCGCGACGATCGGATGGGAATCGGCGCAGTTATAGCCGATCACCAGCAAACATTTTGAGTTTTCAATATCGCCGATGGAATTGCTCATCGCGCCGTTGCCGAGCGTCGCCTGCAAACCGGCGACGGAGGGGCCATGACAGACGCGGGCGCAGCAGTCGACGTTATTGGTGCCGATCACCGCGCGGGCGAATTTCTGCATCACATAATTGGTTTCGTTGCCGGTGCCGCGTGAGGATCCGGTATGCATAATGGCGCGCGGGCCATACTGCTCTTTGATCGCTTTCAGGCGCTGTGCGGTATAGGCAATCGCCTCTTCCCAGTTGACCGCCTCGAACGGGCCGCCTTTCTGCCGGCGGATCATCGGCTGCGTCAGGCGCGGTGTCAGCAGTTTGGTATCGTTAAGGAAATCCCAGCCGTAATAGCCTTTCAGGCACAGCTCGCCCTGGTTGGTGACGCCATTGGCGGCTTCGGCGCGGATAATCTTGTTGTTCTCCACCACCAGGTTCATTTTGCATCCGGCTCCGCAGTAGGGGCAGACAGTGGTTACTTTTTTCATCGTTTTCTTTCTCCTGGTCGGGATCAAAACAGCAGCGGGGAGCTGTTATCGAGCGCGGCGCGGCGGCGTTTTTCCGCACTCATTTCCTGCAGCTGGTTGCGGTCGAGGGTGAACAGCGCGTTGGTTGGGCAGACTTCCATACAGGCCGGGCCTGCTGCGCGCGCGTGGCACAGGTCGCACTTATGCGCTTCGGCTTTATCGGCGGTGGCGGGCATCGCCGCGCCGTTCTGGCGGAGAACGGGCCGCGTCACTACCTCCATGGCGCCGTAGGGACAGGCAACGACGCAGGTTTTGCAGCCGATACAGCGTTCCTGCACCACCTGAATGTGATCATCCATGCGGGCGATGGCGCCGTTGGGACAGACGTTGGCGCACGGGGCATCTTCGCACTGGCGGCACATCACCGGCGTGCTGAGATTGACGCCTTTGATCACGTGCAGGCGCGGCTTAAAGTTAGCGCTGTTCAGCAGCGCGCTATCCTGCGTGTCGCTGTGCGACACCACGCAGGCAATTTCACAGGTACGACAGCCGATGCATTTTTTCGGATCGGCGATGATAAACCGGTTCATCCTTTACTCCTGAATACCGTTTGTTCTGCAGCGAGAGAACATCTGCTCAAAGGGGCAAACGCGTTCGACGCTAAGCTATACATAAAACGTGCCAGCCAGGATCCCACCTATTTAAACTGTAAAATCAGCAGGTTAATTCCACCCTGGCGGACGGTGTCGAGATCTGTCGCTGATGCGCGTCGTCGTTCGACAGCACATCGACACTTATGCCGACGCAGGTTTAGGCTTCCTGGCGATAGCGGGCGAGGGGTAAATCGGTTTCCCTCGTCGCCAGCAGCTGATGCAGATGGCTGACCGCCTGCTCAACCGCGGCGCTCATCGGCCAGTAGAAGGCCACCACCTCCGGCTGAATACCGATAAAGGTGATCTGCGGGATGTCCGCGCGCAGCTGCTCCATCAGGAACGTCAGCGGCAGGTTGTGGGTGGTCATGATGAACATTTCGCCGATGTCGCGCTCATCAAGGATGCGCATCTCGCCGGGCGGCAGCCCCATGTCGGTCGCATCGACAATCACCAGCTGTGCGGGCCGCAGCTGACGTAAAAAGCCGATGTCGTTTTCCGGCACCGCGCCGCCGTCCACCACCGTCCAGTCCGGCAGCGGCTGTTCGGCGCAGCGTTCCGCCAGGCGCGGGCCGGCGCCGTCGTCGCCCATCATGCTGTTGCCGACGCAGAGCAGGGCGTTGCAGGGTAAATCAGGCATCGTACCTCCTGACCATCAGATACAGGGCGGGATCGCGGGTCATCTGCTGTAGCAGGGCGGTAAGCTGCTGGCTCCACGCCTGTTGTTCCGCGTTCATTTGCGCCTGCGCGTCGCGCAGCGCCAGCGCGATAAGGTGGGTGTGGCTGCTGTCGATATTGATCTCGCCGAAGCGCTGTACGCCGGCCAGCTTGCGCCGCGCCTCGCTCTCTTCAGGCAGACAAGCGATCCACTGCAGGTAGCCCGCCAGCGGACAGCGAAGGCGCGGCTGCAGGCAGTCAATCACCCCAAGGTGATGACCGATCGCCAGGCTGTAGTAGATCACCTCCTGCACCGGCTGTGGGCTGCGGCGCCGGGCATTTTTTTCATCGACGAATTTGCTGCTCAGCGCGTAAAACACCACCTGGTTTTTTATCGGTGTCCGTGCCGGCGCGGGCTGGTGGCGCGCATAGCGCTGCGGATTACTGAAGTCGCTCACAGATGTACCTCCCCGCGCACGACCTGCTGGTAGATCTGCTGCAGATGGCTGACGATTTCATTGAGGCGCGGGTCGTCCTGCGCATCGAGCCAGGCGGAGAGCCGCTGCGCCGCCGGCTGCGGCGCGTCGGTGGCGGCGACAATCGCCATAAAGCGATCGGCGATCTGTCGCCCGTAGCGATAGCCCGCCATGCGGCGCGCCTCGCGGTCGAGCCGCACGCGCAGCGGCTGCGGCAGGCCGGGATGCAGCAGGGCAGCCGGCTGTGCCGCCGCCTCGTGCTGCTGGCCGCTGATCTTCTGATCCAGCAGGCCGAGCGCCAGCGCGAAGCCGTAAAGGGTGGCGGCGGGCGTCGGCGGACAGCCGGGAATATAGACGTCGACCGGCACGATTTTGTCGGTGCCGCCCCAGACGCAGTAGAGATCATGGAAGATGCCGCCGCTGTTGCCGCAGGCGCCGTAGGAGATGCTGATTTTCGGGTCGGGCGCGGCATCCCAGGCGCGCAGCGCCGGCACGCGCATCGCGCGCGTCACGGCGCCGGTAAACAGCAGAATGTCGGCGTGGCGTGGCGAGGGCACCACCTTAATGCCGAAGCGCTCGCTATCGAACAGCGGCGACAGGGTGGCGAAAATTTCAATCTCGCAGCCGTTGCAGCCGCCACAGTCCACGCGATAGACGTAGGCGGAGCGGCGGATGCGGTTGAGCAGCGTCGATTTCAGTTTCGCGATGCTTTCATCAAGCGTGACCGGCGTCGGCAGGCCGTTTTCGTCACGCGGGCCGATCGGCGTCTGGTTCATCAGCGGGCCTCCGCATTAAGGTGGCGACCGATATCGATCCGGTCGGAAGAGGAGAGGCCGTGCATTTTTTTGCACGTCGGGCAGGTTTCATACTGGGCGCGGCGCTGAGCGAGCTGCGCGTCGCTCAGCGCCGCACTCTCTTGCAGCAGGCTGAGGGCGAAGTCGATCTCCTTCTGCACCGCGTAAGGCTGGTTGCAGCGGCGGCAGCGGCAAAGGGGGAAATCAGCGGTTTCAAACAGATCCGTTTTTTGCCAGACCGCCAGCTCAAACGCCGGCGACAGCTTAATTGCCGCCGTCGGGCAGACCTCCTCGCAGCGGGCGCAGAAAATGCAGCGGCCCAAAAACAGCGACCAGCGCACGCTGTCGCCATCCGCGGCGGCAGTCATGGTCAGCGCGTTTGACGGGCAGGCGTTGGCGCAGGCGCCGCAGGCAATGCACTGCTGCGCGCTGTAGTGCGGCTTACCGCGGAAGTTCGGCGACAGATCGATCGGTTTTGCCGGATAGGCGACCGTCGCGTCGCCGGTTTTGATCACTTTTTTAATCAGTTTCAACATCGCTGACGACTCCTAAAGCGGCGAATTTTTACGTTCGATGCCGTAGCGCTCGATCTCTTTGTACGGCACCACGACGGTGGTTTTCTTACGCACGTCGACCACTGTCATGCGGTCGGTGCAGGAGTAACAGGGATCGAGGCTGCCGATAATCAGCGGCGCGTCGGAGACGGTATTGCCACGCAGCATATAGCGCAGCGTGGGCCAGTTGGCGTAGGTGGCGGCGCGGCAGCGCCAGCGGAACAGCTTCTGGTTATCGCCGGTCATGCTCCAGTGAATATCATCGCCGCGCGGCGCTTCGGCAAAGCCGAGGGCGAAGCGGTGCGGACTATAACGGAAGCCTTCGACCGCCAGCGGGCCGGAGGGCAGGCTCTGCAGCCCGAATTCAATCATCGCGAGCGCGTTATAGACTTCATGGATGCGCACCTTCAGGCGCGACCAGACATCGTTGCCGCTTTCGCTGTGCAGCGTGAACGGCAGGCTGGCGTAACCCGCGTAAGGGTGATCCTGGCGCATATCGCGGCGGTGGCCGCTGCCGCGCACCATCGGGCCGACGTTACTGAAATCACGCGCCACCTGCGGATCGAGCCGGCCAACGCCGACGCTGCGCTGTTCGGCATTGGGGGTGCTGAGCAGAATATCTACCAGGTCATCCAGCTCGCGGCGCATCCCGCCGGCCAGCGCGATGGTCTGGATCATGTCCTCTTTCAGAATGTCGCGCCGTATGCCGCCGATCAGGTTCATGCCGTAGGTTTTACGCGCCCCGGTGAGGATCTCCGCCATTTTCATCGACTGTTCGCGTACGCGGAAAAACTGCATAAACCCGGCGTCGAAGCCGACAAAATGGCAGGCGAGGCCGAGGTTCAGCAGATGGCTGTGCAACCGCTCCACCTCCAGCAGAATCGAGCGGATCATCTGCGCGCGCGGCGGTGCGACAATGCCCAGCGCGTTTTCCACCGACGAGGTGTAGGCGACGCTGTGGGTAAAGCCGCAGATGCCGCACACGCGGTCGGAGAGAAAGGTGACTTCGTTATACCCCATGCGGGTTTCCGCCAGCTTCTCCATGCCGCGATGGACGTAGAACAGGCGATAGTCGGCGTCGATAATATCTTCGCCATCGACAAACAGGCGGAAGTGCCCCGGCTCGTCAGACGTGACGTGTAGCGGCCCGATCGGCACGATGTTATTGTCCGCCTGGGTTTCGGAAATAAAGGGGTAGGTCTCCCGATCGGTGGTGGGCGCCGGACGCTGGCGATAGTCCATCGCATCTTTGCGCAGCGGGTAAAGATCGTCGGGCCAGTCGTCCGGCAGCACCAGGCGGCGCTCATCCGGCAGGCCGACCGGGTGCAGACCGTACATATCGCGTACTTCGCGCTCGCCCCAGACCGCCGCCGGTACGCGCGGCGTCACTGAGGGAAACTCCAGCGAAAGCGGGCTGACTTCGGCGCGCACCGTGATCCAGCACTTCACTCCTTTTTCCATCGACAGCACGTAGTAGAGGGCGTAATTGCCGCACAGCGTGCGCTCGTCATTGCCAAACAGCACCGACAGCCAGCCGCCCTGTTGATAGTAAAGCCACTCCACCACTTCCGGCAGGGCGTCGAGTCTGACGGTCACCGTCAGCTGAGTATCGGTTTGCCATTCGCTGGCGACCAGCGCGGCGGGAAACTGCCTCGTCAGCGCCGCCAGATAGCCCTGGCCGACCGGATGCTGATTTAATGCGGTTGTTACTTCACTCATTGCAATACCTCTTTCCGCCGGGGCGGAATCAAAAATGTCGGCTCAGCCGGCCATCAACCAGGAGACCAGCGCCAGCAGCGCCAGCCCAAATCCCGCCCAGGTGGTGCGGGCGGTTTTAAGAAAGCGCAGGCGCGCGACGCTGTTTTCCAGCAGCGCCGCCAGCAGCACGGCGGCCAGCAGCTTGAGCAGGCAGAGCGCCGTCGCCAGCAGCAGCGTCGACGGGGTCAGCCGCTGCGCCAGGCCGAACGGGAAGAACAGGCCGAGAAACAGCTGCAGCACCACCAGCTGTTTCAGGCTGATACCCAGCTTCAGCACCGCCAGCGCCGCGCCGGAATATTCGGTCAGCGGGCCTTCCTGCAGCTCCTGCTCCGCTTCCGCCAGGTCAAACGGCAGCTTGCCCATTTCGATCCAGGTGGCGAAGGCGCAGGCCAGCGTGGCAAGCAGCAGCGTCAGCGAGAGGAAGAACGGCTGCTGCTGCAGATGCGCGGCGATCGCGCCGAGCGAGGTAGAGCCGGCGGTCAGCGCCGCTATCCACAGGCCGAGCAGCAGGATCGGCTCCACCAGCACGCCCAACACTGCTTCACGGCTGGCGCCGATGCCGGTAAACGGACTGCCGCTGTCCAGCCCGGCGATGGCGAAAACAAACCGCGCCAGCGCAAACAGGTAGATCACCGCGATCAGATCGCCCGTCGCTCCCAGCGGCGAGTCGAGGGTGACCATCGGCAGCGCGGCGGCGATAGCCAGCAGTACTGCGGTCAACAGGCAGGGCATGGCGCGAAACGCCAGGCCGGAGGCGGCGGGCGCCACGCTCTGTCGGCCCAGCAGCTTGGCGATATCGCGATACTCCTGCAGCAGGCCGGGGCCGCGCCGGTTATGCATGCGGGCGCGCAAAACGCGGGTCAGCCCGGCGAACAGCGGCGCGATAGCCAGCAGCAGCGCCGCCTGAATCGGCGCCAGCGGCCAGAGCGAGGCATTAACTAACGAAGGGAAAGGCATAATCACTCCTCAGGCAAAGGCCACGACCAGCAGGATCGCCAGTTCGATAACGGCCAGATGACGACAGAGGGCGCCGGGGCGTCCCTGATGCAGCCTGGCGACCAGCGTCGCGGGCGTGGCGCGCTGGCGCAGGCGGTAGAGCGGCGCAAACATCACGCGCAGCGGCTGAGCGAAGCCGGTAGCGGTTACCACCATCCCGGCGGAGTGGCCGTAGCCGCAGGCCCAGGCGTCGCCGCGCCGGCGGTCCGGCAGGCGGCGGCCGCGCAGCAGCCGCGCCATCAGCCACGGCAGCAGCGGCGTGGTCAGCAGTAGCAGGGCGATAACCGGCGCAGGGAGCGTTGCCGGAACGTCATGTCGCGTCACAATAGCGACGGACGGTGCGGCCAGCTTGCTCAGCACCGCCTCGCTGACGGCGGAGAAAAGGCCGATAAGCCACGGTGATGCGACGCCGACCATTACGCAGAGCAGCGCCGGCAGCAGGCTGCCGAGCCTGACCGCCAGCGGCGCGGGCCGCGCCTGAGCGGCGGCTTCGCTGCGCGGCGCGCCGAGGAAGGTGACGCCGAAAACTTTCGCGATGCACATCAGCGCCAGCGCCCCGGTTAACGCCAGCCCCACCGCCAGCAGCGGGCCGAGCAGGCGTGCGATAAAGCTTTCGCTGCCGCTGAGCTGGAACAGCGATTGATAGAGCAACCATTCGCTGGCGAAGCCATTGAGCGGGGGCAGCGCCGCCATCGCCATCAGCGCGATCAGCATCGCTGCAGCGGTTACCGGCATCCGCCGCGCCAGCCCGCCGAGCTTCTCCATATCCCGTATGCCGGTCTGCATTTCAATGTCGCCGGCGCCGAGAAACAGCGCGGTTTTAAACAGACCGTGATTGAACAGATGAAACAGCCCGGCGAGCAGCGCCAGCGAGGCGAGCAGCGGCTGCGCCAGCGCCACGCCGACCATTGCGCCGCCGACGCCGAGCAGAATAATCCCGACGTTTTCCAGCGAGTGATAAGCCAGCAGGCGGCGAAGGTCGTGTTCCATCAGCGCGTAGAGGCCGCCGATAAAGGCGGTCAGCAGCGCCAGCAGCAGCAGGGCGATGCCCCACCAGAGCGGCGGCGCGCCGGTAAGATCGAGGCCGATTTTCACGATGCCAACGATGCCGACTTTCATCAGCGCGGCGGAAAAGAGCGCGGCAGCGTGCGCCGGCGCGCTGGCGTGCGACTGCGGCGCCCAGGCGTGCAGCGGGATGATGCCGGCGTAAAGCCCAAAGCCCGCCAGCGCCAGCGCAAAGGCCGTCGACTTTACGCCCGCAGAAAACAGGCTGTGGCGCAGCGTATCAAAGCTGCTGCCGCCGCCGACGCGGCAGAGCAGGGCGAAGGCGAGGATCAGGCAGAGCGTGCCGAGGCGGCCCGTCACAAACTGATTCAGCGCGGCGCGGCGGCTTTTCGCATCCTGCGGCTGGGCGATCAGGAAGTAGGCGGCCAGCGCCGCCAGCTCCATCAGCAGCACCAGCGCGACGGCGTCCGCCGCCATGCTTGCCGCAGTTAGCGCCGCCAGCAGCAGCGCGCAAAGCAGGCCGCAGCGCGCGCGCTGCGGCTGCCTGACACCGTGCAGCCATGCGCAGGCGTAAAGCTGACAGCACAGCGCCGGCAACGAGATCGCCAGCAGCAGCAGCGCATTCAGCGAACTGAACTCGGCGGTAAAGGGCATCAGCGGCAGCCGGGTAGTAAAGGCGCCGCCGCCTTGCAGGGTTAATGCGGCAGCAGCGATCGCGGCCAGCGCGGCGGCCATGCCGCCGAGGCCGCTGATCAGGCTGCTCAGGCGTGCGGCCGGCGAGAGCAGCCAGCCGATAACGCCGCTCAGCAAGCTGAGAAACAGCGCCAGCGCCAGCAGCGTGGGCGGAGTGAAAAGAAGCAAGGCTGACATTAGCGGGTCTCCCTGTCAGAGGCGGCAAAAGCGACGATGCCGGCGGAAAAGGCGTCGATGGCGTTCAGGCGTTTGCGCTGGCTGGCCTGCTCCGCCAGCGCGGGCGTTACCAGCGCGATCGCCTGGGTCGGGCAGGTTTTGATGCAGGCGGGGCCGTCCGGGCTGAAGCTGCAGAGATCGCACTTCACCGCCACCGCCCGTACGCCCGGCACGCAGTCGACAAAAGGGCTGAGCGGCGCAGGCGCGGCGGGCGCGGGCAACGCTTTGGCGCTGTTACAGCCGGGCGGGATCGCCAGCGGCGTGCTGCCGGCGAAGGTAATCGCGCCGAAAGGGCAGGCGATGCCGCACAGCTTGCAGCTGACGCACAGGCTTTCGTTGAGATGAATGGCGCTCTCGTTATGCGTTATCGCATTGACCGGGCAGACCTGCGCGCAGGGGGCATCTTCGCACTGGCGGCACATCACCGGCGCCGAATCCTGGCGGTTACGCATCACCTGTAAACGCGGCGCGGCCTGTAACCCCTCTGTTTTATGCGCCTGCGAACAGCTGGCCATACAGGTATTGCAGCCGATGCAGCGTTTCGGATCGGCTATCACATATTGATTCATGGCATGGGTACTGCTCATGAAGTCTCCTTTCATATCCGGCGCGGCGACAGAGCGCGTGGGCGGCGAGGGGGCCGCTGCGGCTGTGTGCCGTTCGGTGCCGGCGCGGCTTCGTCAAAAATGATGAAATCGACACGGAAAATGACATTTCGACATTTCTGTTATCCGTCGCGGCCGTCAATAGCGGCGCGGCGGGACATCATTTTCGTGACCCATAACCCAGGGCGCCGCGCCTTATTCAGGCGCGACGCGGTAACTTTTCCAGTTGCGCATAAATCGGCTGATTGCTGTGCAGGGCGTCATACAAACATTGATAAAGGGCGGAAATCTTATTCAGGTAGTGATCGAAGACCGCCTGTTTATCACGAATGATCACCTCGTCGACGCGCCCTTCGTCACTTAAGGCGGCCTGGGCAAAGACAATAAAATGCGGCGGCTCGGCGGGCGGTGCGATATTCAGGCTGTAGAGGATCTCGTGGCTGAAAAAGTCATCGCTAAGATGGATCTTCACCGTAAAGTGATGAAACAGGGTAAAGCGGATATCATCGCCTTCTCCGAAAATAAACGCATGATTTATCTTCTTATTTTCAGCGTTAACCGCCTGTATAAGGCTGTTCTGATAGGCGTGCCACTGCGATTTCAGCTGGTGATTCCTGTTGGCGATATAGTCAGCTTTGCTGGACAGCTCGCTAAGCGTACTCATGGTATTTACCCGTTTTGCAAAGAGATAAAACATTTCGGCGTGTTATATGACGACGAAAAGCCAGAATGTACGCTCTACTGGCATAAAGCGTGCCAGAGAGGTTTTTTATTTAATAAGCATTAAAAAAATCATGCGGTTATTTTTATTTCACTGAATAGATTGCCGCGCTGAATAAAGCGGCTGCGTGTCGATGTCACTCTATTTCGTCAGATATGTCGGTGCGGTGTTAATCATGTCGCGCGCGAGGGGGAGACGCGGGTAAATAAAAGCTGGCATTAAAGTTGCAGCCTTATTTTCACTACTCTGCGTGAGGCGAAAATAATGCATGAAATAACCCTGTGCCAGTATGCGGTGGAGATGATGCAGCAGCATGCGCAGCAACATCACGCCCGGCGCATTACCGCCGTCTGGCTGGAGGTGGGCGCGTTTTCCTGCGTCGAACCGGAAGCGCTGCGCTTCTGTTTTGATATCGCCTGCCGCGAGACGCTGGCGGAAGGCTGTCAGCTGCATCTGACGACGCCTGCGGCGGAAAGCTGGTGTCACGATTGCCGGCAGGCGATCGCGCTGCTCAGCCCCGGCGTGCTGCGCTGCCCGCAGTGCGGCGGGCGCAACCTGCGCGTGACGGCCGACGACGGCATGAAAATTAAACGCATTGAAATCGAATAGGCGTTGTACGCCTGGGGAGAAACTATGTGTAGTACCTGCGGCTGCGCCAGCGGCGAGCTTCATATTGAAGGCGTCGACAGCGCACACAATCAGCAGCACGGCATTCCCTTTGCGCCGCGTCGGCTGGTAGATATCGAAATGGATATCCTGGCGAAGAATAACCATATCGCCGCCCATAACCGCGCCCATTTCGCCGCCGCCTCACAGCTGGCGCTAAACCTGGTTTCCAGCCCTGGCGCCGGGAAAACCACGCTGCTGACGCAAACGCTGAAGCGTCTTGCGTCGCAGGTGAGCTGCGCGGTGATCGAGGGCGACCAGCAAACCAGCAATGACGCCGACCGCATCCGCGCCACCGGCGTGGCGGCGATTCAGGTCAATACCGGCAAAGGCTGCCACCTCGATGCGCAGATGGTTCACGAGGCGCTGCATCAGCTGGCGCCGCCGGCCCATAGCCTGCTGTTTATCGAAAACGTCGGCAACCTGGTCTGCCCGGCCAGCTTCGACCTCGGCGAGCGCCATAAGGTTGCGGTGCTGTCAGTGACGGAAGGCGAGGACAAGCCGCTGAAGTATCCCCATATGTTCGCCGCCAGTAGCCTGATGATCCTGAACAAAATCGATCTGCTGCCCTATCTCGATTTCGACGTGGCGGCCTGCATTGCCAATGCGCGTCAGGTCAATCCCGCTATCGGCGTGATCCTGCTATCGGCTACCACCGGCGAAGGCATGGATCGCTGGCTCGCATGGCTGGAGCAGCAGCGATGTGCATAGGCATTCCGGGGCAGATCGTGGCGCTGCATCCGCAGCCCGACAGTGCCTGGGCGGACGTCTGCGGCATGCGGCGCGAGGTGAACGTTAGCCTGGTCAGCGGCGGTGACCGCGCGGACCTGATCGGCGGCTGGGTGCTGATCCATGTCGGCTTCGCCCTCAGCCGGCTGGATGAGCAGGAAGCGCGGCAGACGCTGGCGGCGCTGCAGGCGATGGGGGAAGTGGAAGCGGACGTGGTGCTGTTTCTCGGCGCCGGGGAGAAGAGGTAATGCGTTTTGTTGATGAGTTTCGTGATGCGCAGCTGGCGCAAAAGCTGGTTGAGCGTCTGCATCAGCGCGCGGCGCGGCTGCCGTTTAGCGCGCAAAAGCCGATGCAGGTGATGGAGGTGTGCGGCGGACATACGCACGCCATTTTTAAGTTCGGTCTGGATAAGCTGCTGCCGCCGCAGCTGGAGTTTATTCACGGGCCGGGCTGCCCGGTCTGCGTGCTGCCGATGGGGCGCATCGACGCCTGCTGCGACATCGCCGCACAGCCCGGGGTGATTTTCTGCACCTTCGGTGATGCGCTGCGCGTGCCCGGCAAACAGGGTTCGCTGCTGCAGGCGCGCGAGCGCGGCGCCGACGTGCGGGTCATCTACTCGCCGCTCGATGCGCTGCAGCTGGCGCGGGAGAATCCGCAGCGGCAGGTGGTATTTTTCGCGCTTGGCTTTGAAACCACCATGCCGGTGACCGCCGTTACACTGCAACAGGCGCGGCGCGAAAAGCGGCTTAACTTTACCGTTTTTTGCCAGCATATCAGCCTGATGCCGACCCTGCGCAGCCTGCTGCAGCGGGAAGATGTGCGCATCGACGCCTTTCTCGCGCCCGGCCATGTCAGCATGGTGATCGGCGCCGCCCCCTATCGGTTTATTCAGCGGCAGTTCGGTAAGCCGCTGGTGATTAGCGGGTTTGAGCCGCTTGATATGCTGCAAAGCGTGTTGATGCTGGTGGAGCAGGTGAACAGCGCGCGCTGCCGCACGGAAAACCAGTATCGCCGCGTCGTGCCGGCGGCGGGCAATCCGCTGGCGCAGCAGGCGATACGCGCGGTGTTCCGACGCGGCGGCGACAGCGAGTGGCGCGGGTTGGGAATGATTGAGGCGTCCGGCATCGCCCTGACGGCGGAGTACGCCGACTTTGACGCCGAGCGGCGTTTTCATCCGCGGCGGCACGCGGTCAGCGACGATCCGCGCGCGCGCTGCGGCGAAGTGCTGACCGGGCGCTGCAAACCGCATCACTGCCCGCTGTTCGGCCACGGCTGTACGCCGCATAACGCCTTCGGCGCGCTGATGGTATCGTCCGAGGGCGCCTGCGCCGCCTGGTATCAATACCGGCATCAGGAGATGCCGCTTACAGAGAGGACGGCAGGATGAACCTGGACCCGATAAGCCCGCGCGCGCAGGGGGTGACGATGGCCCACGGCAGCGGCGGCCGCGCCATGCAGCAGCTGATCGAGCAGATGTTTCTGCAGGCGTTTGATAACCCCTGGCTGCGCGAGCAGGAGGATGGCGCGCGACTGGCGCTCAGCGACCTTTGCGCGCAGGGCGACCGGCTCGCCTTTACCACCGACAGCTATGTTATCGATCCGATTTTCTTTCCCGGCGGCAATATCGGCAAGCTGGCCGTGTGCGGTACGGCGAACGATCTGGCGGTCTGCGGCGCGACGCCCGCCTGGCTCTCCTGCGGCTTTATTCTGGAGGAGGGTTTTTCGCTCGACGCGCTGCGTGAGATTGTCAGTGCGATGGCGCAGACCGCGCGCGACGCGGGCATCGCTATCGTTACCGGCGATACCAAAGTGGTGCAGCGCGGGGCGGCCGATAAAATTTTTATCAACACCTCTGGTATCGGCGCCATCCCGTCGGCGGTGAGATGGGCAGCTACGGCGATGCAACCCGGCGATAAGGTGATCGTCAGCGGCACGCTGGGCGACCATGGTGCGACCATCCTGAATTTACGCGAGCGGCTGGGAATGGATCTCGGCGTGGAGAGCGACTGCGCGGTGCTGGCACCGTTGATTGCGCCGCTACACGCAATTGCCGGGGTGCGCGCGCTGCGCGATGCGACGCGCGGCGGGGTTAACGCCATTCTGCATGAGTTCGCCCGGGCAAGCGGCTACGGCATCGTCATTGATGAAAACGCGCTGCCGGTCAGGCCGGCGGTGCGCGGCATCTGCGAGCTGCTGGGGCTGGAACCGATTAATTTCGCTAATGAAGGAAAGGTGGTGCTGGTGACCTCGCCGCAGGCGGAGGCGACGACGCTGAAGGCGCTGCGCAGTCACCCTCTGGGGCGCGACGCGGCGACCGTTGGCGAGGTGACACCGGAGCCGCAGGTGGCGCTGCGCGGGCTGTTGGGCGTCACGCGACAGCTGATGTTGCCTCATGCCGAACCTTTACCCCGCATTTGTTGATCTCGCCTGGGGTCGCGCGCGCTGAAGGGCGTACACTTTTCGCTATCGCCCTTCCTGTTAACCTCTTCCAGTCGGTAATTCATGTTAGCTAATAAGAATGCTGTCCAGAGTACAACGATGAACGCCAGAAAGCAGAAAGGTTTACTGGAGCTGACCTACAGCCTGCTGCAACAGCAGAGCATGACCTCCCTGATCGAAACCCTGAACCAGACGGTGCAGCACGCCGGCATCGCCGATGCGGTGTCGCTGGTGCTGTTTAACGGCGACGGCGCGCGCGTCAGCTTTTACGGCGTCGACGCTCATCGCCAGCCGATCGGCTATGAAGATGAAACCCTGCTGGCGACCGGGCCGGTCAGCGCGCTGCGCGATCGCGCGGAGACGCAGGCCTGGCGCAGCGCCGCGCTGCATCTGCGCTATCCGCAGCTGGCGGTGCTGAAGCTCTATCCGCCGTTTAGCGACTACTGTCTGGTGCCGCTGCTCGCCTCTTCGCGCCTGCTGGGCGGCTGCGAATTCATTCGGCAGCGCGGGCGGCCCTTTAGCGAAGAGGATCAAAACGGCCTGTATGAGTTCTGCATGCTGGTGGCCATCGCCGTGGAGCAGGTGCAGCTGCGTGAAAGCATGCGGCTGCAGCAGTCGCTGCTGCGTCATGAGCGCGATAATTTCAGCATCCTGGTGGATATCACCAACGCGGTGCTGTCGCGTCTCGATCTTGATGAGCTGACCGGCGAAATTGCCCGCGTGATCCACCATTTCTTTCATATCAACGCCATCAGCATTGTCCTGTGCAACGCCGGCAAAGAGAGCGCCTGGGCAGACGTTTACGCCACGCTTTACGTGCAGGAGCATCAGGCGCGGCGCGAGCAGTCGCGCAAGGCGCTGGCCGGATCGCCGGAGGAGCAGGTGATGAAAAGCGGCGAGATGACGCTGCTCAGCGTTGGCCCGGCCAGCGCGCCCTACAGTGAGGATGGTTCGCTGTTTCAACGGCTGTGGCCGGATCGCGACAAGACGCTCTGCATGCTGCCGCTGCGTTTCGGCCAGAAAACGCTGGGTGTCCTGAAACTGGCGCAGCCGCAGCCTGATAACTTTAACGCAGCCAACCTGCGCGTGCTGGAGCAGATCGCCGAACGCATCGCCATCGCGGTGGATAACGCGCTCGCCTATCAGGAGATCAAAAACCTGAAAGAGAAGCTGCAGCATGAAAACCGCTATCTGACCGAGCAGATCAACAGCGACAACGCCGATTTTTACGATATCGTCGGGCGCAGCGCGGCGATGGCGGAGGTGCTAAAGCAGGTGCAGATTGTGGCGAAAAGCGACTGCACGGTGCTGATCCTCGGCGAGACCGGCACCGGCAAGGAGCTGATCGCCCGGGCGATCCACCATCTCAGCGATCGTCATCATAAGCGTATGGTGAAAATGAACTGCGCGGCGATGCCCGCCGGGCTGATGGAGAGCGACCTGTTCGGTCATGAGAAGGGGGCTTTTACCGGTGCCACCTCGCAGCGTATGGGGCGTTTCGAACTGGCGGATGAAGGCACGCTGTTCCTCGATGAGGTGGGCGAGATCCCGCTGGAGCTGCAGCCGAAGCTGCTGCGCATCCTGCAGGAGCAGGAGTTTGAGCGCGTCGGCGGCAGCAAGCAGATTTCAGTCAACGTGCGGGTGATTGCGGCGACCAATCGCGATCTGCAGCAGATGGTGAAGGAGAAAACTTTCCGCAGCGATCTCTTCTACCGGCTGAATGTTTTTCCCATCGTGATCCCGCCGCTGCGCGAGCGGCCGGAGGATATTCCGCAGCTGGTGAAATTTCTCACCTGTAAAATCGCCAAGCGCATGCAGCGCACCATCGAGAGCATCCCGGCGGAGACGCTGCGTTTGCTGAGCCGGATGCCGTGGCCGGGCAACGTACGCGAGCTGGAGAACGTGATTGAGCGCGCGGTACTGATGACGCGTGGCACGGTGCTGGATCTCCCTCTGCCGGAGATGAACGACGGGCTGGCACGCTTTGCCGGCGCGTCGGTACCGGCAAGCGCCGCGCCCGCTTCGCCAACGCATGAGGATGAGCGCGAACGCATTGTTCAGGCGCTGAAGGAGAGCAACGGCGTGGTCGCCGGGCCGCGCGGCGCGGCGGCGCGCCTCGGCCTGAAACGCACCACGCTGCTGTCACGCATGAAAAAGCTCGGCATCAGCGCGAAATCCTGAGCGGCCGCCGGTACCGCAGAACAGGGCGTTTAGGCGCAGGCGATCGGCAATCGCGCGGCATCAAAATGGCGTTGAAACCGGCCTTTATGCGCGCGCCGGCGGTCGCGCCCGTCCGCATCGTCAGCTAAGCTGAGGCTCAGGTAATCTGAGCGGGAGAGAAGCGTATGGCAGAGGTTAAGCTGGTGGCGGTGGATATGGACGGCACCTTTCTCGATGACGGAAAAAACTATAACCGCGCGCGTTTTCAACAGCAGTATGCGCAACTCAAGGCGCGCGGCATCCGTTTTGTCGTCGCCAGCGGCAATCAGTACTATCAGCTGCGCTCCTTTTTCCCCGAGATCGCCGATGAAATCGCCTTTGTGGCGGAGAACGGTGCTTATGTGGTCGAGGCGGGAGAAGATCGCTTTGTCGGCGAGTTTAGCCGCGATGATGTGGTGAAAATTATCGATACGCTGCGGCGCGGCAACTATCCCGGGCTAAATTTCGTGCTGTGCGGCTATCACAGCGCCTGGTATTTCCCGGATGCGCCCGCCGACTATATCGATAAGATGCGTCGCTACTGTCATCGGCTGCAGGCGGCGTCGCATCTGGATGAGATTAACGATCGCCTGTTTAAGTTCGCGCTGAACCTGTCTGATGAGTATGTGCCGATATTGATGACGGATATCGAACGCCATCATGCGGGCGTGGCGACCGCGGTCACCAGTGGACACGGCTCGGCCGATTTGATCATTCCAGGGCTGCATAAGGCGCACGGGCTGGCGCTTTTGCAGCAGCGTTGGGGCATCGGGACGCAGCAGGTCCTGGCGTTTGGCGACGGCGGCAACGATCTGGAGATGCTGCATCAGGCGGGCTTCGGCTTCGCGATGGCCAATGCGCCGGAGCGGGTGAAGGCGGCGGCGCGCTATCAGGCGCCGACCAATAACCAGCAGGGCGTGCTGGAGGTGATTCAGCAACTGCTGGATGGCCGCGCGCCCTTTGCCTGAGCGGTGTGTCGCGAACGCCTCTTTAGCGCGCTAATCTGCCCAGGGTCTACGCTTACGCGTCACAGCGGTAAGCGCGCGTCAACATTTCGCGTAGCTGCGCACCACCTCTGTTACGCGTCGCAGCGGTAAGCCTGCGTCAACATTTCGCGCATCTGCGCGTCGCTATAATCGACCAGCGAATTTTTGCTGTTAGCGCGCGCCAGGATCCAGCCTGTTTCTTCCACGCTCAGCGGTGGTGGCGCGCGCCAGAACGGGTAGACCGCCTGCGCCTGCAGCCACTGCGCCAGATAGCGTGCGGGTTCAGCATGCGCCGCGCCAAACAGCGCCAGATCCAACTCCGCCATCAGCGCCCGCTGCTGCGGGTGATCGCTGCTCGCCAGCAGGTCGAGAAAGGGCAGCAGCAGGCGACCGCACACTTCGCCATGATGATAATCTTTGATAGCCCCCAGCTCCCCGGCGATACCGTGGATCACCCCAAGCCCCGCCATGCTCAGGCTCTGCCCGCCGAGCCATGAGGCCATCAGCATCGCTTCACGCGCCGCTTCGCCCTGGCGGTCCTGACGGTTCAATGCCGGCCAGGCCTGAACAAAAAGTCGCATGCCGCTCAGCGCGGTTTGACGGGTAAAGAGGGTCCCCTTCGCCGACAGCCAGGCTTCAAACAGATGGGTAAAGGCATCGATGGCGCAGCAGACCAGAATCTGGTCCGGCGTGTTATCGAGCAGGTCGGCATCCAGGATCGCCACCGGCGGTACAAAACTGGCGTGGCGTAGCGAGGCTTTGACCTTCACCTCGCCTTTATCGGTAACCACGGCGTTCTGCGTCGCCTCGCTGCCGGTGCCGGCTGTAGTGGGAATGGCGATCACGGGCAATGTGGCGCCGCTAACTGGCGTATCGCCAACCTTCTCCAGATAGCGCAGGGTATTTAACGGATGCTGGCTGACCGCGGCGAACGCTTTTGCCGCATCCAGCACGCTGCCGCCGCCGATGGCGACCACGCGCGTCGCCTGGCCACGCCAGCGCGCGACCCAGCGGTCAATCTCGTCCGGCGACGCTTCATGGGCAACGATTTCATGGCCAATCAGCAGCGGCGTCAGCGCCGGAGCCAGCGCGGCGTAATGCGGGCCATGAAGAAAGGAGGCGCCGCAAAACAGCAGGGTAGGCTGCGGCTGCTGTTGCAGCAGAGAAGGCAGCTGTTGCAGGCTGCCGCGGCCAAAAAAAGTTTGTCGGTTGGCGATCGTCTGGCTGGTTAACACATTTATTTCCGCCGCACTATGATTGAGGTGACGACGAGTGTAGCAGCGTATAGCGTGCCGGCGAAAAGCCACAGGCCGTTAACCGGGCCGCAAAAAGTTGATCACCTTCGCAAATCAGTAATTCTGCCTGCTCCCCTCATTCCGGTGACAATTTGTTACCGTTACCATGTTATCGGTAACACTCAGGCGCATCCTCTGCGCTCTATACCCTGTCGCGCAGCGCGCTGCCGACCTGTTCATAATTAAAATTGAGGCCGTGCGCCTTTCGCGGCCATTCACCGGAGAAAATGTATGCCATTAGTTATCGTTGCGGTGGGGGTGGTTCTGCTGCTTCTGCTGATGATTCGCTTCAAACTAAATGGATTTATCGCACTGATCCTGGTCGCGCTGGCGGTGGGCATGATGCAGGGCATGCCGGTCAATAAGGTGATCGCTTCGATTAAAACCGGCGTGGGCGGCACGCTCGGCAGCCTGGCGCTGATTATGGGCTTCGGCGCAATGCTGGGCAAACTACTGGCCGACTGCGGCGGCGCCCAGCGTATCGCCACCACGCTGATTGCTAAATTCGGCCAGCGCCATATTCAGTGGGCAGTGGTACTGACCGGCTTTACCGTCGGCTTTGCGCTCTTCTATGAGGTGGGTTTTGTGCTGCTGCTGCCGCTGGTATTCAGCATCGCTGCCTCGGCGCGCGTGCCGCTGCTCTACGTCGGCGTGCCGATGGCGGCAGCGCTTTCCGTTACCCACGGCTTTCTGCCGCCGCATCCAGGGCCGACCGCTATCGCCACGCTGTTTGACGCCGATATGGGCAAAACCTTGCTGTTCGGCACCCTGTTGGGCATCCCGACGGTGATCCTCGCCGGCCCGGTTTATGCGCGCTTCCTGAAGAATATCGATAAGCCGATCCCGGAGGGGCTGTATAACCCGAAAACCTTTAGCGAAGCGGAGATGCCGGGCTTCGGCGTCAGCGTCTGGACCTCGCTGGTACCGGTGATTTTGATGGCGCTGCGCGCTGTGGCGGAGATGTTCCTGCCGAAAGGGCACGCGTTGCTTCCCTGGGCCGAGTTCTTCGGCGACCCGATTATGGCCACGCTGATCGCTGTGCTGATCGGCATCTTCACCTTCGGCCTGAACCGTGGGCGCAGCATGGAAGAGGTGATGAACACCCTGACCGACTCTATTAAGATCATCGCCATGATGCTGCTGATCATCGGCGGCGGCGGCGCGTTTAAGCAGGTGCTGGTGGACAGCGGCGTGGATAAATATATTGCCGGCCTGATGCATGAAACCAATGTGTCGCCGATCTTTATGGCCTGGTCGATCGCCGCGGTGCTGCGCATTGCGCTGGGATCGGCTACCGTTGCGGCGATTACCGCCGGGGGCATTGTCGCGCCGCTGATCGCCACCTCCGGCGCCAGCCCGGAGCTGATGGTGATCGCCGTCGGCGCGGGCAGCGTGATTTTCTCGCACGTCAACGATCCGGGCTTCTGGCTGTTTAAAGAGTATTTCAACCTGACTATCGGCGAAACCATCCGCTCCTGGTCAGCGCTGGAGACCATTATTTCCGTTTGCGGCCTGGTGGGCTGCCTGCTGCTTTCGGCAATGATTTAAGCCAACGTCAACGCCAACGCCCGCCGCGCCCTTTTCTCTGTTCGTACCACCGTACTGCTGTGCAGGAAAGGGAAGAAGGGCGCCCGCGGGCGTAAGCGTTGAACAGAAAGCTGAGAATGGAAAAAGGCGCCGCAGCGGGCGTAAAGGATTAAGGTGACGACAATGAGAACGTCAGGGCGGCCGCAGCGGGCGTAAAGGCTTAAGGTGACGAAATGAGAACGTCAGGGCGGCTGCTGCGGGCGTAAAGGCTTAAGGTGACGACAATGAGAGTGGCTGCAGCGGGCGTAAGCGTTAAACAGGAGGCTGAGAGCGTAAGGGCCGCCGCAGCGACCCGACATTGCTAATGCGGCTGTTTGAAGCCGGCTTTGATCATCTCATCGCGCAGCGCCCGCGTAATGTCGCGGTTGCCGCCGGTGACCGGGTAGATGACGTTGTTCACCACATCATCCAGATAATGCTCATCAAACTCCTGTAAAGAGAGCTGGCCGCCGCCTTCATCATTAATGGCGATAGAGCCTTTAATGTGATTGCCGGCGTTTTTCGCCTTCAGAGAATATCTCCCCATACTGGTATCAACACTGCTCATAGGGCCTCCTTGTTACAGGCTGGGCATCGGTGGCGAGACACCGAACGGATTCGCGCTATAAGTGTAGTGTTCTTTTTTTAACCAGTCATGCGTCAGGCGGGGCAAAAGAGAGGGGCGCGATCCAGCTCGCAAAATGCAGAATCCGTCAGCTTAACTATAATGAGATGACGGGCGCCGTTGCGGTTGTCATCGACGGGCTGCATCGCTCAGTGACAGCCCGCCGCAGCGCAATTGACTTAACGGCCGGCGCGATATGAAAACCGGCCTACAGGGAGAAATGGAATGAAAATTATACTTTGGATTATCGCAATCATCTTTATCGTCGGCCTGCTGACCCTGACCGGTGTGTTCAAGATCCTGTTTTAATCGAACCAGGCGGCGTTGCTGCAGCGCCGCCTGTTGACGCTGCTAACCTGTGCTGCGTTGTCCAATAAGACAGCGGGTAATAGGGTCTAATTCTGTTGTCGGCAGTACATCCTGAGCGGTAAAAGGTTTAAAGCAATAAGCACATACCGCGCCATGGTGAGATTTCCCTTCCCGATCCCCGGTAGTATAGCGAAACCGTTTACTACCACAGGCGGTACATCTTATTTTCATGACCATCCTTATCTTCCTTACTGCTGATTTCGCGGCGAGCATCATCTTAGCAAAAACACATGAAAGATCTATAAATTTACTTTATATGTTTAATGTGGTTATGGTAACAAGCTAAAGTAATGAAAAGTAAGCCAATTTAATGGTTATATTTTGTCCTGTCGCGACACTTTAGTTAACTAAAGTCAAATTCCATGATTTATCTCAATAATTCAGCGAAAACATACCGCCTTTAGCCATTTTTAAAATCTAAAAGTTAACGTAATCTTAATAACGTTCGTCAGTAAGATAAGGTTTTGTTACAGCGAAGCAGAAGTTTTTCTGTGAGGTGCGTACGTGCCGCCGCAACAATATCGTTGCGCTGAGGCAGGAGGCCGCTAACGGCAGGCAGCGAAAAGCGGACGCTTTTCGCGGCGCGTCGAACTGTCAGCGCAGAGAGCGGTAAAAAGCGTAGCGGGTGAGCGGATAAACAGGCGCGACGGTAAAAAAAAGCGAAAAAAGCCGTTTTATTCTCTGTTCCGGCCAGGCGACAGCGAATCAGACCGTTTCGGTTGTTAAATGCTTTATCTTATAATCAGTTACGGAAATAAATAGTCTGGCCCTGTCAGCAATGCGGCTGGCCTGGGGCGGTTTTCAACGGCGTTAAAAGCGCCGGGCGTGAAAAAATAGAGATATTTATCACTTTTTCTTCACGACGCACTGGACAAAAGGCGCAGCAATTGCTGTACTTAACCCCGACACAGTTTAGTGTCCATTTTTCATGTAAAGGTAATATAGATGTCCAAGATCAAAGGTAACGTTAAGTGGTTTAATGAGTCCAAAGGATTCGGCTTCATTACTCCGGAAGATGGCAGCAAAGACGTATTCGTACACTTCTCTGCTATCCAGAGCAATGGTTTCAAAACTCTGGCTGAAGGTCAGCGCGTAGAGTTCGAAATCACTGACGGCGCAAAAGGCCCATCTGCTGCTAACGTTATCGCTCTGTAAGTTAACAGTCAGAATTTTAAAAACCCGCCTTCAGGCGGGTTTTTTTTGGCCTGAATTCAGCGATAGACATACAGGGCGACGAAAAAAATCAGGGAAACACAGCTCAGCATTAACGCAAAAAGTTCAGAAAAGCACTGCGGCACCAGATCTTTCATATCATCCTCCCCTTATCACCCTTTTGCTCAGTTTGGCAGCGCAAGATTAAGGAAACATTAATTGTTGCGTCGCTGCACAGAAAAAGCTTTCGTCACGTTTTGCAACCACCATTGTCTTGCCTCAACGCCTGCGCTACGGCTATAAAACAGATAACCCCAACGCGCCTGGCGCACCTGAAGGAGTCGCCATGAATATTCGCCCGGCTCAGGCTGAAGACAGCTTTGCTCTTATCTCGCTACTCAATGAACTGGGCTACGGTGATACCGGTAGCTTTATGGACAGGCGCCTGCGGCAACTAATCGATCATCCCGATGAGGTGTTGCTGGTGGCGGAAGATCGGCAAACGGTGCTGGGCTTTTTGTCGCTGCACTTTATCCCTCAGCTGGCGCTGGAGGGCGACTTTGCCCGCATCAGCTATTTCTGTATTGCGGAAGGCGAGCGCAGTAAAGGGCTGGGGCAGCATTTGCTGCGCCACGCCGAGCAGCTGGCGCGCGATCGCGGCTGCGATCGTCTTGAAGTTCACTGCCATGAGAAACGCCTTAAGGCCAATCAGTTTTACGCGCGTGAAAACTATCTCGAATCGCCGCGCTATCTGATTAAACAGCTGATTCCCTGATGCCTGCCGCTATGGGCGCTGTAAGGCCGCCTGCGCCGCCGGAAGGAGAGAAGATGAAAGTCGCGATGGGGCAATTCGCCGTAAGCCGTGAATGGCGCGAAAATGCCGCCACCTGCAGCCGTCTGATGCATCAGGCGCAGGAGCAGGGCGCTGCGCTGCTGGTGCTGCCTGAGGCGGTGCTGGCGACCGATATGCATGACCCTGGGCTTGCGGTGCGCGAGGCGCAGCCGCTCGATGGCCCGTTTATTGCCGGGCTGTTGTCGGTAAGCCGCGGCACGACGTTGACCACCATACTGACCCTCTATATTCCGGACGGCCCGGCGCGCGCGATTAACGCCCAGCTGGCGATACGGGACGGCGAGATTGTTGCCCGCTACGATAAGCTGCACCTTTATGATGCCTTTACGATGCAGGAGTCTCAGCGGGTTTCCGCCGGCCATACCGTGCCGCCGCTGGTGGATGTCGGTGCCATGAAGGTGGGGATGATGACCTGCTATGACCTTCGCTTTCCGGAGCTGGCGCGCCGCCTGGCGCTGGACGGTGCCGATCTGCTGGTACTGCCTTCCGCCTGGGTCAGAGGGCCGTTAAAAGAGATGCACTGGGAAGTGCTGGCGACCGCACGGGCGCTGGAGAACACCTGCTATCTGATGGCAGTGGGCGAGTGCGGCCCGCGCAATATCGGCAGCAGCCTGATTGTCGATCCGCTGGGCGTGGTTATCGCGCGCGCCGCAGAGAGCGAAGCGCTGGTCTTCGCCGAGCTGGATGCAGAACGTCTGGCCAGCGCGCGGCGTATGCTGCCGGTGCTGGAGAACCGTCGTTTCGCCCGGCCTGAGCTGAACCAGGAGACCTGAAGGCGGCCGGCAGGTATAAGCTGCGCCGTCCGCGCCGCGCTGAAGGAAAAAAATTAGTAATCTGTTACATGTCGCTGTTGTATTAATCAGCGTTCTGCGCGTTAATAGCGGCAGTTGTCTTCCCTGTTAATGTAAGAAGGTGTTATGGAAGGTATCAGTATTGCCAAGTTGCTGGTTATCGGTGCGTTGATCGTACTGTTATTTGGCACCAATAAACTCCGTTCGCTGGGTGGCGATTTAGGCGCCGCCATTAAAGGCTTTAAGAAAGCGATGAAGGATGAGGATACGGCGGCACCGGCTAAGGCTGAAGAGATGCCGGCGGAGCGCGTTACCCACAAAGAGTAATCTCTGCGGCGTTAGGTTACAAAATGTAACCTGCTTGTCAGATAAAAAGCCAGCGCTTGCTGGCTTTTATTATGGGCGCTATTCTGCTTCTGCTTCTGCTTCTGCTTCTGCTTCTGCTTCTGCTTCTGCTTCTGCTTCTGCTTCTGCTTCTGCTTCTGCTTCTGCTTCTGTGCCATTTTTCCGCGCTCGCGTCGTTCAGGCTTAGTCTGTGGCTGGTTCCTTATTCTTTGTTCCTTTCCTGATGCCGGTTCACTGCGCGCCGTATGGGCTTTGCCACCGGCATAAAAAAACGCAGCCGAAGCTGCGTTTTTTAAACGGCACGGAGCGAAGCGTTACTTCACTTCCAGTCCCTTGGCCTGCAAATCGGCGTGATAAGATGAGCGCACAAAAGGTCCGCAGGCAGCATGGGTAAAGCCCATCGCCATCGCCTCTTCTTTCATCTCATCAAACTCCGCCGGGCTGACGTAGCGCTGCACCGGGAGGTGGTGACGGCTCGGCTGCAGATACTGGCCCAGCGTCAGCATCGTCACGCCGTGACGGCGTAGATCGCGCATCACTTCAACGATTTCGGCATTGGTTTCGCCCAGGCCGACCATCAAACCAGACTTGGTCGGAATATCCGGGTGCGCCTCTTTAAAACGCTCCAGCAGCTTTAGTGACCAGTCATAGTTGGCGCCGGGACGCACCTGACGATACAGGCGCGGCACGTTTTCCAGGTTGTGGTTAAACACGTCCGGCGGCGTGGCGGTCAGGATTTCCAGCGCGCGGTCCATACGGCCGCGGAAGTCAGGCACCAGGGTTTCGATTCTGATCGTTGGATTTTTTTCGCGAATCGCGCTGATGCAGTCGGCAAAGTGCTGCGCGCCGCCGTCACGCAGATCGTCGCGGTCTACGGAGGTGACCACCACGTAGCGCAGGCCCATATCGGCGATGGTCTGCGCCAGTTTGGCCGGCTCGTTGCTGTCGGGCGTTAACGGGCGGCCGTGCGCCACGTCGCAGAACGGGCAGCGACGGGTGCAGATGGCGCCGAGGATCATAAAGGTCGCGGTGCCATGGTTAAAGCATTCCGCAAGGTTAGGGCAGGAGGCCTCTTCACAGACAGAGTGCAGACCGTTTTTACGCATCGCCGCCTTGATCCCCTGAATACGGCTGGAATCGGCGGGCAGCTTGATTTTCATCCACTCCGGCTTGCGTAACAACTCCTGACGCTCGGTGACCACGGTCTTCACCGGGATTAACGCCATTTTATCTGCGTCGCGATACTTAACGCCGCGTTCCATCTGAATCGGTTTACTCATAAGCGTGCAGTTTCCAGGTTGGATTGCAGTTTGAAAAGAGGCCGTAACTCAATGAGTCGTTTGCTTTTTCAACTTTATTTGAAAAAATCGCAAAAATTATATCATTTCAGCGCCTGACAAACAGCCTGCCGGACGGCGAAAACGTTGCAAAATTGTAAAGTCGCACGCACGGTTACAACAGATCGAGTCCGTCGGCAGGCTGCCAGCTGGCTGACGGGATCGCCAGCTGATGCAAAAATTGCTCAACCAATACCGGCTGCACCTCTGCGGGCGTAACGCCTGCGCGCCAGGCGCTGAGCTGCGTCATCTCCAGCCCGGCGTAGCCGCACGGGTTGATGCGCAGAAAGGGCGCCAGATCCATCGCGATATTCAGCGCCAGGCCGTGAAATGAGCATCCCTGACGAATGCGCAGGCCGAGAGAGCAGATTTTTTTCCCCTCGACATAGACGCCGGGCGCATCAGGACGCGCATAGGCCTCGACAGCATAATGCGTCAGCGTATCGACTACCGTCTGCTCGATGGCGGTCACCAGCTGACGCACGCCCAGCTTGCGCCGCTTTAGATCGATCAACACATACATGACCTGCTGACCGGGGCCGTGATAGGTAACCTGGCCGCCGCGATCGCTCTGGACGACCGGAATATCACCGGGCATCAGCAGATGCTCCGCCTTACCGGCCTGGCCCTGGGTGAAAACCGGGTGATGTTCCACCAGCCACAGCTCGTCCGGCGTATCGGCGTCGCGTCGGTCAGTAAACTGATGCATTGCAAGAGAGACGGGTTCCCAGGGGCGCAGGCCCAGCTGGCGAACAATAAGGGGAGGCTGCTGCAAAACGTGCTTTCCGCGTCAGAGAAAGAGGGAAGTATAACGCCGGCCGTGGGCGAGTACTACCCGCCCTGGCCGGTAAAGGCGTTACAACACCATGCGTACGATCTCAATATTACCCAGCTCTTCATAGAGCGTTTCAATTTGCTCGATATGAGTCGCGTTAATGGTAATAGAGACGGAGTGGTAGTTGCCTTTGCTGCTCGGTTTCACGTCGGGGGTATAGTCGCCCGGCGCGTGACGCTGCACCACCTCTACCACGTGATCGACCAGCTCCGGTTGCGCCAGTCCCATGACTTTGTAGGTAAAGGAACAGGGGAATTCGAGCAGTTCATTCAGTTTGGTTTTCATATGGACTCCGGTGCGAAAAAAAGACTCCCGCCGTGGCGGGAGTATACTGATACTCAGGTTATATGGGCAACGGGCGCCAATATCAATGGCTGGCCGTCTGTTAGCCGAACCAGTGGTGGAACATCAGTTTGATGTAATCGACGATACGGCTGAAGAAGCCGCCTTCCGGCACTTCGTTCAGCACCACCAGCGGGCGCTGTTCGATGGTTTTGCCATCCAGCTGGAAGTTAATGGTGCCGACCACCTGGTTTTTCTGCAGCGGCGCGTGCAGTTCGGTGTTGCTCAGCACGTAGCTGGCCTTAAGATCTTTCATCCGGCCGCGCGGAATGGTCAGATACATATCTTTATTGACGCCCAGCTGAACGCGATCGCTGTTGCCGAACCATACCGGCTCAGAGGCGAACTCTTTGCCCGCCTTCAGCGGCGCGACGGTTTCAAAGAAGCGGAAGCCCCAGGTCAGCAGTTTTTTACTTTCGATCTCGCGGCCTTTAAACGTATGGCCGCCCATCACCGCTGAAATCAGGCGCATCTGGCCTTCCGTCGCGGAGGCGACCAGGTTATAGCCGGCGGAAGCCGTGTGACCGGTTTTAATGCCGTCGACGTTCAGGCTGGTATCCCACAGCAGGCCGTTGCGGTTGGTCTGGCGGATATTGTTGAAGGTGAACTCTTTCTCTTTATAGACCGCATACTCTTCCGGCACGTCGCGGATCAGCGCCTGGCCGATCAGCGCCATATCGCGCGGCGAGCTGTACTGGCCTTCGGCATCCAGGCCGTGAACCGTCTGGAAGTGGGTATTCTGCAGGCCCAGCGCCTTAACGTAGTTATTCATCAGACCGACAAACGCATCCTGGCTGCCCGCCACGTAGTCCGCCATCGCCACGCAGGCGTCGTTGCCGGACTGCAGCACGATGCCGCGCGTCAGCTGGGAAACCGGCACGCGATCGCCCGGCTTCAGGAACATCAGCGAGGAGCCGCGGAACACCGGATTCCCGGTCGCCCAGGCATCCTGGCCGACGGTAACGATATCATCCTGATGGATTTTGCCCGCTTTGATCGCCTGGCCGATAACGTAGCTGGTCATCATTTTGGTCAGGCTGGCCGGATCGCGACGCGCGTCGGCATTTTTCTCAGCCAGCACCTTCCCGGAGTTGTAGTCGATAAGGATATAGGCTTCTGCGTCGATATCCGGCACGCCAGGGATCATCGTCTTGATATTAACGTCTTCGGCCAGTGCGGCCTGACTCAGGCTCAGGGCAATCACGGTGCCCGCCGCCAGGCGCTTAAAATAGTGACAGGTTTTCAGCGTATTCATGTTAGGGACAACAACATCCGTGGAGGTTAGTGAAAAAAGTGCCTTACTATAGCAAAAGGCGTTTTGGCCGGCATCCAACTTCGCGCTGACAAAATACACAGCGCCAGCGCAAGGTGGCTGCCGTTAAGCGTTACATGCCGCTCTGGGTCGCGGTGATAAAGGATTGCTGATTCGCTTCGCTGAGCAGACGCTGCTGCAGCGCCGCCGCCTGCTGACGCGAGGCGAACGGGCCGAGCTGCACACGATAGAGCTTCCCGCTGGGCGCGACAGCGCCCGGCACGCCGAACTGCGATTTCAGCTTGTCGGCCCACTGGCTGGCGCGTCCGGCGTCGCTTAACGCGCCGACCTGCACCACATAGTTGCCGGCGGCGGCAGGCGCGGCGGCAGCGGCCGCCGGGGCAGCCACCGTTGCCGGCGCGGCCGGGGTTTCCGGCTCGCTGCCTTCCAGCACGCCCGCATGCAGCGGCGTCGGCGCGCCGAGGAAACCGCTGCTGCGCACCGGCGCTCCCATCTGGTCATTGCTGGTCAGCGTGCTGTTGTCTACCGGCTGAATATCCTGCGTCTGCCCGCCTGCCGCTGCTGAGGCGGCCGCGCCGCCGCCCATGACCATCATGCCGCCGCCAATATCGGGACGCGACGGCAGCGCGTAACTCTGCTTCGCTACCACGGTGCCGATGGTGCCGGGACCGGAGAGGCTGCCATCAGGCGCGACCTTAATGTAATCGATGCGCACACGGGTATTATTCGACATATTCAGCCTGTCGCCCGCCGCGCGCGACAGATCGATGATCCGTCCCGGCGTATAAGGGCCGCGATCGTTGACGCGCACCACCAGCTGACGGCCATTGGCGAGGTTAGTCACACGCACATAGCTGGGCAGCGGCAGGGTAGGGTGCGCGGCGGTCAACGCCTCGGGATCGAAGGCTTCGCCCGTGGCGGTACGCGTGCCGTTGGCCTCTTCGCCATACCAGGCCGCCAGCCCGGTTTCGCTGTAGTTGGAGGGATCCTGCATAATCTTGTAGGTTTTGCCGTTAACGCTGTAATCCTGACTGGTCGCAGGATTGATCGGCTCGTAGCGCGGCTCGACGCCGCCAATTTCCACCACCGGGCCGTTATAGGCCGGCTGCTGCGGCGCCGGCGCCTGCTGTTCTGTTGTTGTACAGGCGGCTAACAGCAGCGAGGCTGCACCCACCCAAAGCCAATCCTTACGCATCGAGAGCCTCTTAAACGCTTTTAGACAATAATTTGCGGTGTGTGTGGATCGACATCACGATGCCGAATCCCGCCATCAATACAATCAACGCCGATCCGCCGTAGCTCACCAGCGGCAGCGGTACGCCGACCACCGGTAAGATACCACTTACCATGCCGATATTAACGAAAACGTAAACAAACAAAATCAGCATCAGGCCACCGGCCATCACGCGGCCAAAGGTGGTTTGCGCCCGGGCGGCGATAATCAGGCCGCGCATAATCAGCAGCAGATAGAGCGCCAACAGGATCAGCACACCCACCAGCCCCAGCTCCTCCGCCAGTACGGCGAAAATAAAGTCGGTATGGCGCTCCGGCAGAAACTCCAGCTGCGACTGGGTGCCGTGCAGCCAGCCTTTGCCGCGCAGCCCGCCGGAGCCGATGGCGATTTTTGACTGAATAATATGGTAGCCGGCACCCAGCGGGTCGCTTTCCGGATCGAGCAGCATCATCACGCGATCGCGCTGATAATCATGCATCAAAAAGAACCACAGCACCGGAATAAAGGCGGCGACCAGCAGCACGGCGATGCCGATCAGCTTCCAGCTCATGCCGGATAAAAACAGCACGAACAGGCCGGAGGCGGCAATCAGAATCGAGGTGCCGAGGTCAGGCTGCGCCGCAACCAGCAGCGTCGGCATAAAGATCAGCACCAGCGCGATGCCGGTGTTTTTCAGCGTCGGCGGGCAGACGTCGCGGTTGATAAAGCGTGCCACCATCAGCGGTACGGCGATTTTGGCGATCTCCGAAGGCTGAAAGCGCACCACGCCGAGATCGAGCCAGCGCTGCGCCCCTTTACTGATATGGCCGAAGGCGTCCACCGCCACCAGCAGCACCACGCAGACCATATACAAATAGGGCGCCCAGCCTTCATAAACGCGCGGCGGCACCTGCGCCAGCGCCACCATCACCGCCAGGCCCATAAAGATCTGGCCGATTTTGCGCTCCATCATGCCGGGGTCCTGGCCGCTGGCGCTCCACATCACGAACGCGCTGTAAATCAGCAGGCAGGCGATGATGATCAGGAACAGCGGATCGATATGTATCTTGGTCCAGATCGATTTTTTCTGGGGACTATCGTTCATGGACATCGTTATTCACCTTCATAACCGGGCGGTGTCGGCGCGGCTTCCGGCAGCGCCGTATTGTTATCGCCTAACATAATATGGTCGAGAATCTGACGCATCACGGTCCCTACCGCCGGACCGGCGCCGCCGTTCTCCAGAATCATCGTCACCGCGACACGCGGCTTATCGTATGGGGCGAACGCCGTCATCAACTTATGGTCGCGCAGACGTTCAGCGATTTTATGCGCGTTATAGGTTTCATTCTCTTTCAGACCGAAAACCTGCGCGGTACCCGATTTTGCGGCAATTTTATAGGGCGCGTCGGCAAAGCTTTTATGGGCGGTGCCGTTGGCGCGGTTTGCGACACCGTACATGCCGTCTTTAGCGATTTCCCAGTAGCCAGAGTGAATATCGCCGATAGGCGTCGCCGCCGGCTGGCGGTAGGGCACCAGCAGATTATTTTCGCGCGTGGCGCGCAGCAGGTGCGGGGTTTTAATCACGCCGTCGTTAATCAGGATCATCAACGCCTTGTTCATCTGCAGCGGCGTTGCCGTCCAGTAGCCCTGACCGATGCCCACCGGAATGGTATCGCCCTGATACCACGGCTTTTTGAAGCGCTTCATTTTCCATTCGCGCGTCGGCATGTTGCCGGGATTTTCCTGCGGCAAATCGATGCCGGTGCGCTCGCCGTAGCCGAACTTATTCATCCACTCTGACAGGCGGTCGATACCCATATCGTAGGCAACCTGATAGAAGAAGGTATCCGCCGATTCTTCCAGCGATTTGGTGACGTTCAGGCGGCCATGGCCCCATTTTTTCCAGTCGCGGTAGCGCTTTTCCGAGCCGGGCAGTTGCCACCAGCCGGGATCGAACAGGCTGGTATTGCGGTTGATCACCCCTGCGCTGAGCGCCGAAACGGCAACGTAAGGTTTGACCGTCGAGGCGGGCGGGTAGGCGGCCTGAATGGCGCGGTTATAGAGCGGGCGGTTCTCATCCTGCAGCAGCCCTTTGTAATCTTTGCTTGAGATGCCGTCGACAAACAGGTTCGGATCGTAGCTGGGCGTCGAGACCATCGCCAGAATCTCGCCGGTGCGCGGATCGCTTACCACCACGGCGGCGCGGCTGCCCGCCAGCAGGGTTTCGATATACTGCTGCAGCTTCAAATCGATAGTCAGCCAGATATCGCGGCCAGCCTGCGGCGACTGCTCATGCAGCTGACGGATCACGCGGCCGCGGTTATTGACTTCCACCTCTTCATAGCCGGTTTTGCCGTGCAGCACATCTTCATAATAGTTTTCGATGCCCAGCTTGCCGATATCGTGCGTAGCGGCGTAGTTCGGCCATTTGCCCTCTTTATCGAGGCGCGCAACGTCACGATCGTTGATTTTAGAGACGTAGCCGACCACATGGGTCAGGGTCTGACCATAGGGGTAGTAGCGCCGTTGATAGCCTTTGACCTCGACACCCGGGAAACGGTACTGATTGACCGCGAAACGCGCCACCTGCACATCGTTAAGGGCGGTTTTCAGGGCAATCGAGGTGAAGCGCCGCGAACGCTTGCGCTCTTTTTCGAAGTTATCTATATCGTCGTCGGTGAGGTCAAGTACCGGCCGCAGATCCTGCAGCGTCTGCTTCAGGTTATCGACCTTTTCGGGCACCAGCTCCGCCTGATAGATAGTGCGGTTCAGCGCCAGCGCTACGCCGTTGCGGTCATAGATAATGCCGCGGCTCGGCGCCACCGGCACCAGCTTAATGCGGTTTTGATTAGAACGGGTGCTGTAATCTTCGAAGCGTAGGATCTGCAGGTGATACAGATTGACGACCAGAATACCGGAGAGCAGCAAAATGCCGACGAAAGCGAGCAGCGCTCGCCGTACGAAAAGTGTCTGCTCGGCCGTGTAGTCACGAAAAGAGTTGCGTTGAGATTTCATCCGCTGTTCGGTTGTCCGGTTTGCCTTATCGGATTATTCACGGTGATAAGGATGATTCGCAGTGATGCTCCATGCACGATACAGGCTTTCTGCGACCAACACGCGTACCAGCGGATGAGGCAGCGTCAGCGCGGAAAGCGACCAGCTTTGTTCTGCAGCGGCTTTGCAGGCCGGCGCCAGCCCTTCGGGACCGCCGATCAGCAGGCTGACGTCGCGGCCATCCTGCTTCCAGCGCTCCAGCTGTTGAGCCAGCTGCGGCGTTTCCCAGGGTTGCCCCGGGATATCCAGCGTGACAATCCGGTTGCCTTTGCCTACCGCCGCCAGCATCGCTTCGCCTTCTTTTTCGAGGATACGTTTGATATCCGCGTTCTTACCGCGTTTACCCGCTGTGACTTCAGTCAGCTCCAGCGGCATATCCTTTGGAAAGCGGCGCAGGTATTCCATAAAGCCGGTTTGAACCCAGTCCGGCATTTTGGTGCCTACGGCGACAAGCTGCAACTTCACGGCTTAGCTCCAGAGCTTTTCCAGCTCATACAGGTGACGGCTCTCTTCCTGCATGACGTGAACAATAACCTCACCGAGATCGACCACGACCCAGTCAGCGGCGGTTTTGCCTTCCGTGCCGAGCGGGATCAGGCCAGCGGCGCGCGATGCTTCCATCACGTGATCGGCAATGGACATCACATGACGCGAAGAGGTGCCGGTACAGATAATCATGCAATCGGTGATGCTGGATTTACCCTGCACGTCGAGAGAAACGATATCCTGACCTTTCAGATCATCAATCTTATCAATAACGAAGTCTTGGAGTGCTTTACCTTGCAAAAGGTTCCCCCTTGGGTAACTGTTTCTGTTAACGGTCAGGCGCGCCGAAGCGGGCGCCTGAAAAATTTAGCGGCGCAGTATACCATGCGCTTATCAAGGGCGATATAAGCCCTGACGATTGATATAGTCGATAACGGCGGCGGGCAGCAAGTCATCGCAGGGCATGCCCTGATGACGACGCTGACGAATATCGGTGGCCGATACCGGCACCAGCGGCGTATCCGCCAGCCAGATCAGACCGGCGGGCTGGCGGTGCAGCGCTTCGGCGTCAGTGGTTTGATGTTGCGTCAGCCACTGCTGCAGCGCCGGCGTCGGCATGGTGCCGGGATAGCCGGGGCGCTGGCAGACCAGCAGATGGCAGAGATCAAGCAGCGCCTCCCAGCGATGCCACTTGTGCAGGCTGAGCAGCGAATCCTGACCGATGATAAAGGCCAGCGGCTGTTGCGCGCCGCGTTCCGCGCGCAGCTGCTCCAGCGTTTCCACCGTCCACGAGGGCGTTTGCCGCATCAGCTCGCGCGTATCGAGATTAAACAGCGGGCGATCGGCGATCGCCAGCTCTACCATCGCCACGCGCTGCGCTGCGCTCGCTTCCGGCTGCGGCCGGTGCGGCGGCACATTGTTCGGCAGCAGCGTCACCTGACGCAGGCCAACCTGATGCGCCAGCGCCTCAACCGTCTGCAGATGGCCGTAGTGGATGGGATCGAACGTGCCGCCGAATAGCGCCTGAAGTGAAACCATTAAAATTCCCCTAATTCTGCCGGTAGCGCTTTATTGCAGAGTAACAGCGAAAGGGTTTCCAGTTCCGGCCAGAGACGCTGGCCATAATCCTGTTTTAGCGTGATCTCCAGACGGGTCAGCAACTGAATCGCCTGGCGGATCTGCAAAAGCGAGAGGCGCTGCAGCGCCTCGCTAAACAGCGGGCGCCGGTTCTGCCAGACGCGATGCTGATCGAACAGGGCGCGCAGCGGCGTTTTTTCCTGCTGACGCTGCAAGGTCAGCAGCAGCAGCAGTTCGCGCTGCAGGGTGCGGATCAGGATCACCGGCTCGCTCTCTTCCGCCGCGAGCTGGCGCAAAATGTGCAGCGCGCGTTTGCTTTTGCCCGCCAGCAGCGCGTCGACCCAGTGGAACGGCGTAAAATGCGCGGCATCGCTGACCGCCTGTTCAACGCGCGGCAGCGTCAGTTTGCCGTCCGGCCAGAGCAGGGAGAGGCGCTCCAGCGCCTGTGCCAGCGCCAGCAAATTGCCTTCGTAGCAGTAGCAGAGCAGCTGGCAGGCCGCTTCGTCCAGATCGAGTTTCATCGCTTTGGCGCGCGTGGCGACCCAGCGCGGCAGCTGGCCATGCTCTGGCGTGGCGCAGGGCACCAGTACCGCCTGGGCGCTGAAGGCTTTAAACCAGGCGCTGTTTTCCTGGGCTTTGGTTAAGCGGGCGCCGACGATCATCGGCAGAATATCGTTGTGCAGCAGCGTGCTGAGCTTTTCCAGCTGGGCGGCGATCGCCGCGTTGGGGCCGTTTTCCGGCAGCGTTAGCGTCAGCGTCTGGCGGCTGGCGAACAGGCTCATCGCCTGGCAGTTGCTGAACACGGCGTCCCAGTCGGTACTGTTATCCAGCACAACGTTGAAATGTTCGGTAAAGCCCTGCTGCTGCGCGCAGGCTTTGATGGCGTCATGACTTTCCTGCAGCAGCAGCGGTTCGTTGCCAATCAGCAGATAGCAGGCGCGCAGCCCCTCGCGGAGCTGCGCGTGCAGTTGTTCAGGGTAAATCCTGATCATTGCAGACTGGTGGCTGAAGAGGAGGAGACTTCCGGTGAATCCTCGCCCGGCGCCAGCACGTCCGGACCTGGCAGAGTCGTTTTATCGTTCAGCTGAGCGGCATGCACCGTCAGCAGTTTACGCACCAGCTGTTCGGCCAGACGCTGACGCATCTCATCGCGAATGATGTTCTGCTCAGCATCTTTCGCCAGCGCCGCCAGCGGGTTATCGAAGAAAGAACGATATACGGTGGCGCTGATCGGGTAGATCCCCTTCTGCGGCACCACGACCTGCGCGCTGACCGACATCACCATCGAGTATTCCGCCGTCACGCCGTTCTGAAACACCGAGGCGGTGTCACGGTTCTGGCGTTCGCCGGAGAGGCGCAGCGTCGGCAGGTCGGTACGGGTGCCGGCATCTTCCGCTTCTACAATAGTGATATTGTTCAGGCGCAGCTGCTGGCGCACGGTGCGCGCCAGCGGACCGTACGGGTCGCTGCTCTGTAATACCAGCGTGCGCAACTCATGCGGAACCTGAGTGGTGCTGCGCAGATGGAAACCGCACCCGGCGGTGACCAGCACCGCCAGGCCGAGTAAAAAGGTAAAAATCGGATGTCGCACAGTTCCTCCTGAACTTAACCCACAACCAGGTTAAGCAGTTTGCCCGGGACGTAAATCACTTTACGGATAGTGACGCCGTCCAGGTATTTCGCCACCAGATGTTCCTGCGCGGCACGCGCCTGAACCTGCTCCTGAGTAGCCTCCGCTGCCACGGTAATTTTACCGCGTACTTTGCCGTTAACCTGCACGACCACCAGCACGGAGTCTTCAACCATAGCGGATTCATCCGCAACCGGCCAGGGGGCGTTGTCGACGTCGCCTTCGCCGCCCAGCGCCTGCCACAGCGTAAAGCTGGCGTGCGGGGTGAACGGGTAGAGCATACGTACCACGGCCAGCAGCGCTTCCTGCAGCAGCGCGCGATCCTGCTCGCTCTCCTGCGGCGCGCGCGCCAGTTTGTTCATCAGCTCCATAATGGCGGCGATGGCGGTGTTGAAGGTCTGACGGCGGCCGATATCATCGGAGACCTTAGCGATGGTTTTGTGCAGATCGCGGCGCAGCGCTTTCTGATCGTCATTCAGGCCGTTCAGATCCAGCGCGGCGACAGCGCCTTTCTGGCTATGGTCGTAAACCAGTTTCCAGACGCGCTTCAGGAAGCGATTAGCGCCTTCCACGCCCGACTCCTGCCACTCCAGCGTCATTTCCGCCGGGGAGGCGAACATCATAAACAGACGCACCGTATCCGCGCCGTAACGCTCCACCATCAGCTGCGGGTCGATGCCGTTGTTTTTGGATTTCGACATTTTGCTCATGCCGGCGTAGATCACTTCGCGGCCTGAGGTGTCGACAGCCTTCACGATGCGGCCTTTCTCGTCGCGCTCGACGGTGACATCAACCGGAGAGACCCAGTTGCGCTCGCCGTTAACGCCCAGATAGTAGAAGGCGTCGGCCAGCACCATGCCCTGACACAGCAGGCGTTTCGCCGGCTCGTCGGAGTTGACCAGGCCCGCGTCGCGCAGCAGCTTGTGGAAGAAGCGGAAGTACATCAGGTGCATAATGGCGTGTTCGATGCCGCCGATATACTGGTCGACCGGCAGCCAGTAGTTCGCTGCAGCCGGATCAAGCATGCCTTTATCATAGTCAGGGCAGGTATAGCGTGCGTAGTACCAGGATGACTCCATAAAGGTATCGAAGGTATCGGTTTCGCGCAGCGCCGGCTGGCCGTTGACCGTAGTTTTAGCCCACTCCGGATCCGCTTTAATCGGGCTGGTGATACCGTCCATTACCACATCTTCCGGCAGCACTACCGGCAGCTGATCTTCCGGCGTCGGCATGACGGTGCCATCTTCCAGCGTCACCATCGGGATCGGGGCGCCCCAGTAGCGCTGACGGGAAACACCCCAGTCGCGCAGACGGTAGTTGACTTTGCGCACGCCGACGCCTTTTTCCGCCAGCTTATTGGCGATGGCGTTGAAGCCCGCTTCATGGTCGAGACCGTCAAACTCGCCGGAGTTAAACAGCGCGCCTTTTTCGGTCATCGCGGCGGCGCTGACGTCCGGCTCGCTGCCGTCCAGATTCAGCACTACCGGCTTGATCGGCAGATCGTATTTGGTGGCGAACTCCCAGTCGCGCTGGTCGTGCGCTGGCACCGCCATGACTGCGCCGGTGCCATATTCCATCAGCACAAAGTTCGCGACCCAGACCGGCACCTTATCGCCGCTCAGCGGGTGGATGGCGAACAGGCCGGTCGGCAGGCCTTTTTTCTCCATGGTGGCCATATCCGCTTCCGCCACCTTGGTGTTGCGGCATTCCGCGATAAAGTCGGCCAGCACCGGATTGTTCATCGCCGCCTGGGTCGCCAGCGGATGGCCCGCCGCCACGGCGACATAGGTTGCGCCCATAAAGGTGTCGGGACGGGTCGTGTAGACCGTGACTTTCTCTTCGCTTTCCGCCACCTCAAAGGTGATTTCAACCCCTTCAGAGCGGCCGATCCAGTTGCGCTGCATGGTTTTGACCTGTTCCGGCCACTCCTCCAGCTTGTCCAGATCGTTCAGCAGCTCGTCGGCGTAGTCGGTGATCTTGATAAACCACTGCGGGATCTCTTTCCGCTCGACTTTGGTGTCGCAGCGCCAGCAGCAGCCGTCGATAACCTGTTCGTTAGCCAGCACCGTCTGATCGTTCGGGCACCAGTTCACCGCCGAGGTTTTTTTATAAACCAGGCCTTTTTCATACAGTTTGGTAAAGAACCACTGTTCCCAACGGTAGTAATCGGGCTGACAGGTGGCCAGCTCGCGGCTCCAGTCATAGCCGAAACCCAGCAGCTTCAGCTGGTTCTTCATATAGTCGATATTGGCGTAGGTCCAGGGCGCGGGCGCCGTGTTGTTTTTAACCGCCGCGCCTTCCGCCGGCAGACCAAACGCATCCCAGCCGATCGGCTGCAGCACGTTTTTGCCCAGCATGCGCTGGTAGCGGGCGATCACATCGCCGATGGTGTAGTTGCGCACATGGCCCATATGTAGGCGGCCAGAAGGATAGGGCAGCATCGAGAGGCAGTAATATTTCTCTTTGCCTTCTTCTTCGGTCACTTTGAATGTCTGTTGGTCATCCCAGTGTTGCTGAACACGGGATTCTATCTCTTCCGGGCGGTATTGCTCTTGCATGGCAGCCTGTGGTCCTTTATGAATAGCGCGAAGCCTGAACGGTATAGATTAAGATCCGCATAGCATAGCCGATAAGGCTTTGCCGCAACAACACCTGACGGTCGCCGCCGGTCCATTTCTCTGTAAGCTGGAAGGCTGCCTGCAAAATTTTCAGCGAAACGCGGCGCGGGCGGAGCAAATCCGCGATTGGCGCTAGAATTAAGCAGAGGTTTACCGCTGATAACAGGAGAAAATATGAACAAGGTGGCGCAGCATTATCATCAGCTGGTCTCTTCCCTGAGCGAGCGCTTGACGCAGGGAGAGCGGGACATTGACGGCATGGTGGAACAGGCCCGTCAGCAGCTGATGATGGACGGCGAGTTAACACGCAGCGAAGTGAATGACGTGACGCGTGCGGTGCGGCGCGATTTAGAGGAGTTCGCCCGGAGCTATCAGGAGAATGAGAGCGATCTGACCGACAGCGTCTTTATGCGCGTAGTGCGCGAAAGTTTGTGGAAGGAGCTGGCCGACATTACCGATAAAAGCCAGCTGGAGTGGCGTGAAGTGTTCCAGGATTTAAATCACCACGGCGTCTATCAGAGCGGCGAAGTGGTGGGGCTGGGCAACCTGGTGTGTGAGAAGTGCCACTTTACCCGCGCCATTTATACCCCCGAGACGCTGACGCTTTGCCCGGAATGCGGGCACGATCATTTTCAGCGTCAGCCGTTTACGCCCTGAATGATAGAGGCTTAAGCCGCCTGCAGTGAGTGACCGCGTGCCAGGCCGTATCTTATGGCGCAGGAGGCAGCAGGCCGGCAACGGTCTGCTGCCGGCGCGTCCCGCGCTTTCCATCGCGCGGGACGTTTCGCGGGCTCTCCATCAGCTTTTCTTTCGTGGTCAGCGGCCGGCGGTTCGCGGCGGCCGCGCCGCCTTAATGCAGGATCTTGGCGAGGAAATCTTTGGCGCGGTCGGACTGCGGATTGGCGAAAAACGCCTCTTTCTGCGTATCTTCGATAATCTTGCCTTCATCCATAAAGATCACCCGGTTAGCCACCTTGCGCGCAAAGCCCATCTCATGGGTTACCACCATCATGGTCATCCCCTCGTGCGCCAGCTCCACCATGACATCCAGCACTTCGTTAATCATTTCCGGATCGAGCGCCGAGGTCGGCTCGTCGAACAGCATCGCCACCGGATCCATACAGAGCGCGCGGGCTATCGCTACGCGCTGCTGCTGGCCGCCGGAGAGCTGGCCGGGAAATTTATTGGCGTGCGCCGAAAGGCCGACGCGATCCAACAGCTTTAGCCCTTTATCGCGTGCCGCCTCTTTGTTGCGCTTCAGCACCTTGATCTGCGCCAGCGTCAGGTTTTCGAGAATGCTGAGATGGGGGAATAGCTCGAAATGCTGGAAAACCATGCCCACTTTGGAACGCAGCTGCGCCATATTGGTTTTCTTGTTGCTGAGCTGAATGCCATTGACCTCAATCGCGCCCTGCTGAATCGGCTCCAGGCCGTTAACGGTTTTAATCAGGGTCGATTTGCCCGAGCCGGAAGGGCCGCACACTACCACCACTTCGCCTTTATGCACCTGCGTTGAGCAATCGGTCAGCACCTGAAAGTGACCATACCACTTTGAAACGTTTTTCAGGGTAATCATTTATACCGTCCTTTTTCTTTTTAGGTAGCTGACCAGCGTTGAAGCACTAATACTGATAACGAAATAGACCAGACCGGCGAACAGGATCATCTCGACCTGGGTGCCGTCACGTTCGCCGATAGAGGAGGCGGTACGGAAGAAGTCGGCGAGGCTAAGCACATAAACCAGCGATGTATCCTGAAACAGGACGATGCCCTGTGTCAGCAGCAGCGGCACCATAGCGCGAAACGCCTGCGGCAGAATAATCAGCCGCATGGTCTGAAACGGGGTCATGCCCAGCGCCAGCCCGGCATTGCCCTGGCCGCGCGACACGCTCAGAATGCCGGCGCGAATGATTTCCGCATAGTAGGCCGCTTCAAACAGCGAAAAGGCGACCATTGCCGAGATCAGGCGAATATCGGTTTTCGGTGACAGCCCCAGCACCTGCTGCAGAAAGCTCGGCACCACCAGATAGAACCATAACAGTACCATCACCAGCGGTACGGAGCGGAACAGGTTGACGTAAAGCCGGGCAAACCAGCTGATCGGCTTAAAGGTGGAGAGGCGCATCACCGCCAGCAGAGTGCCCCAGATGATGCCGAATACCACCGCCGTCACGGTGATTTTAAGGGTGATCACCAGACCATTGAGCAAATAGGGCAGGCTGGGGACGATGGAACTCCAGTCAAATTCGTACATTATTTGCTCCCTGTATTGCCGGGCAGGCGCACTTTACGCTCGACCAGGCTCATCACCAGCATAATCACCAGGTTAATCGCGATATAGGCGAGGGTAATGGCGGTAAAAGATTCATAGGCGTGCGCCGAATAGTCCAGCAGCTTGCCCGCCTGCGCTGCCATATCGACCAGGCCGATGGTCGAGGCGATGGCAGAGTTTTTCACCAGGTTGAGCATCTCGGAGGTCATCGGCGGCACGATAACGCGGTAAGCGTTGGGCAGCAGGACGTACCGGTAGGTCTGCGGCAGCGTCAGCCCCATCGCCAGGCCTGCGTTGCGCTGCCCGCGCGGCAGGGATTGGATCGCGGCGCGCACCTGTTCGCAAACGCGCGCGGCGGTAAACAGCCCGAGACAGATCGTCGAGGAGAGAAAGAATTGCAGGTTAGGATCCAGCTCCGATTTAAACCACATCCCTAACTCTTCGCCCACCAGCTCAGGCGCCACCAGATACCAGAAGAAGAACTGCACAATCAGCGGAATATTGCGGAACAGTTCCACATAGCAGGTGCCGATTGCGGAAAGCAGGCGGCTGGGCGCGGTGCGCAGAATGCCGAAAAACGAGCCGACGAAAAAGGCGATGATCCAGGCACAGGCTGAGACGGCAAGGGTGGTTTGCAAACCTGACCACAGCCAGCCGAGATAGGTGGTGTTGCCGAACGGGGCCTGTTCGAAGAAGATGCCCCAGTTCCAGTTAATACCCATAACAAACTCCGGTAAAAAAGGGTAGCTAAGCTACCCTGAAGATTGATGAGAGGCTTCTGTGGAACGCCTGTCGGGGAACGACCGACGGGCGCTGTCTGTCCGAGCCTGTTTTCAGCAATCGAGCGGGCGACGTATCGCCCTGTTGTCGTTGTTGTTAATTTAAGGCTTTATCATTCGGCGTCTTGAACAGCGTTTTCATATCGTCGGAAAGCGCAAAGTTCAGATTAAGATTTTTCGGCGGGATCGGCTGTTTAAACCAGGTATCAAACCATTTTTCCGCCTCGCCGGAGGTCTGCGCTTTGGCGATGGTGTCATCAACCAGCGTCTTAAACGCCGCATCATCTTTACGCAGCATACAGCCGTAGGCCTCTTTCGACTGCGGCGTGCCGACGATCTCCCAGTTAGCCGGCTTCTTCGCCTTGGCGCGTTCGCCGGCCAGCAGGGCGTCATCCATCATAAAGGCCACGGCGCGGCCGGTTTCCAGGGTGCGGAATGAGTCGCCATGATCTTTCGCGCTGATGATGCGCATATCCATTTTCTTCTCGTCATTGAGCTTATGCAGCAGCACCTCTGAGGTGGTGCCGGAGGTAACAACAACGGTTTTGCCTTGCAGATCGGCGAAATCTTTAATCGGGCTGCCTTTCTTCACCAGCAGACGCGTGCCAATCACGAAGATGGTATCGGAGAAGGCGGCCTGTTTCTGGCGCTCAAGGTTGTTGGTGGTTGAGCCGCATTCAAAATCATAGGTACCGTTCTGCAGCAGCGGGATACGGTTCTGCGAAGTGACCGGCAGCATTTTCACCTGCAGATCGGGTTTGTTCAGCTTCGCCTTGATGGCAGCAACGATAGCGTTGGAATAAGCCTGCGAATAGCCGACCACTTTTTGCTGGTTGTCATAGTAAGAAAAGGGAACGGAAGACTCGCGATGGCCGACCACGATAACGCCGTTATCATTGATTTTTTTCAGCGTGCCGGTGAGTTCTTCTGCCTGGGCTGCGCCTGCTGCTGCACTGAGCAACAGAAGAGACAGCGCCGCTTTACGCATCTGCATGTTCCAACTCCTTTGTGGTGTGGTCGCCTGATACAGGCGCCGGGATAATGTTGTGTATGGCCTGCCGCTTTTCTTCTCTTGTCATTCCAGAACGGGTCTGAATAGCTCTTAACATAGCGGAATGTTAACGCAATGAAACAAAAAAGTTTGTTTTTTGCGAAGCCAGCCGCACCAAATTAATGCATTTCTTTTACGCTGCCCTAAAGCGGAGCGGAGGACGATCGAAAAGCGTGCATTGACGCAGGCGGCGCGGGTTCACTGCCGGTGAAACGCGGGTTCGCTCAGCTGATAATGCAAAGGCTGTGCCATTCACGTTAAAACGTAAAGATGTCGGTTTGATGAAACGGGTGGGCAAAGGGAGAAGAGCAGGTGAAGCGCAGCGGCTTCACCTGCGGTCAGCGCATTAGCGACGTAGACGGCGCGCCGTTACGATGGACGCCAGCGTAAACAGTACGGTCAGCAGCCAGACGGTGAGGTTGCCGGTGCGGGCGTACGGCGTCAGGCCGGTGGTTGGCGTAACGCGCGCTTCCAGCACCTGCCGGGTAAACTGCGGGATTATCTGCTGGACGGCGCCGTCGGCGTCAACCACGGCGGTTACGCCGTTATTGGTGCTGCGCAGCAGCGGGCGCCCCAGCTCCAGCGCGCGCATGCGCGCCATCTGGAAATGCTGCCAGGGACCGATAGAGTGGCCGAACCAGGCGTCGTTGGAGACGGTCAGCAGGAAATCGGTATCGGGACGGAGGTTATCGCGCACCTGCTGGCCCAGCACGATCTCATAGCAGATTGCCGTCGTCAGGTTATAGCCCGCCGCCTTCAGCTGCGGCTGAATATAGTCGCCGCGGCTGAAAGAGGACATCGGCAGATCGAAGAAGGGCGCCAGCGGCCGCAGCAGCGCCTCCAGCGGCACGAACTCGCCGAACGGCACCAGATGGTTCTTCTGGTAGCGGTTGCCGCCGTAATAGTCGTAAGGCTGCCTGCCGCCCAGCACGATAACCGAGTTGTAGTCGTGGTAGCGGTTGCGCTCCAGTCGTGAATCAACAATACCGGTGATTAGCGTGCTGTCGCCGCTGCGCAGCGCGTTATCCAGCCCGTGCAGGAAAGGCTGCTGGTTGACTTCCAGATCTGATACTGCCGATTCAGGCCAGATAATCAACGGCGCTTTGCCGATAAAGGGACGGCTGCTGTCACTGTAGATACGCAGCGTATTGCGCAGCTGTTCCGGATCCCACTTCAGCGACTGGGGAATATTGCCCTGCACCAGCGCGACATCCACCGCGCGCGACGGCTGCGGCTGATACCAGCTGATATAGCGCAGCGGCCACGGCAGCAGCAGCAGCGCCAGCGCCGCCAGCGCCGGCCACAGGCGGCGCTGCATCAGTGCAAAGGTTGCCAGACCGGCGATAATCATCAGCATGAAGGTGACCGATTCGACGCCGGCCAGCGGCGCCAGCCCTTTTAGCGGGCCATCGATCTGGCTGTAGCCGAACTGCAGCCAGGGAAAGCCGGTGAGGATCCAGCCGCGCAGAAATTCGCTGACCTGCCAGGCCACCGGCGCCAGCAGAGTCAGTCTCAACAGGGTGGCGCGCGGCGCAAGGCGGTTGACTACCGCAGCAAACAGCAGCGGATAGAGCGCCAGATAAGCGGCCAGCAGGATCACCAGCAGCACATTAACCGGGCCGGGCATGCCGCCGAAGGTGGCGATGCTGACGTAAACCCAGTTAATACCGCTGCCGAACAGGCCGAAACCCCAGGCGAAGCCAATCGCGGCGGCCTGCGGCGTAGTGCGCTGCAGCGTGAGCGCCTGCAGCCCCATCAGCGAGACGAGGGCGGCAGGCCAGAAATCGTAGGGGGAGAAAGCGAGCGTGCCGGCGGCGCCGGCAAGCAAAGCCAGCAGCAGGCGAACCTGCTGGCGGGCATAAACAGAGGCGATAGCCATAAATGTGTTATTCATCCAGAATGGAGGCGATAGCCATTAATGCATTATTCATCCAGCGTAGGCAGCGGCGCATTTTCCGGTATTTTTACATGAACCTGAATAATACGACGGCTGTCAGACATCGCGACTTTAAACTGATAGCCTTCAATCTCAATACTTTCACCGCGCGCCGGCAGATGGCCGAAGCCCTGCATCACCAGGCCGCCGATGGTGTCCACCTCTTCGTCGCTGAACTGCGTCTCGAAGACCTCGTTAAAATCTTCGATCGGCGTCAGGGCGCGTACCGTATAGGTATGGCGGCTCAGCTGACGGATATCGCGATCTTCTTCATCGTCATACTCATCTTCGATTTCGCCGACGATCAGCTCAAGGATATCCTCGATGGTCACCAGGCCGGAGACGCCGCCGAATTCATCAATCACCATCGCCATATGGTAGCGCTGCGAGCGGAACTCTTTCAGCATGCGGTCGACGCGCTTGCTTTCCGGCACCACGACCGCCGGGCGCAGCACTTTTTCCATGCTGAAGGGTTCGGAGCCGCTGCTCATAAAGGGCAGCAGATCTTTTGCCATCAGAATGCCTTCCACGTGATCTTTATCTTCGCTGATCACCGGGAAACGGGAGTGGGCGGATTCGACGATCACCTGCAGGCACTCCTCCAGGCTTTGATTACGCTTCAGGGTAATCATCTGGGAGCGCGGGATCATGATATCGCGTACGCGCTGTTCAGCGATATCCATGACGCCTTCCAGCATGTCACGGGTATCCTGATCGATCAGCTCGTTCTGCTCGGAATCACGGATAAGTTCCAGCAGTTCCTCACGGTTCTTGGGTTCGCCGTGAAAAAGCTGGTTGAGAATGAGGGAGAAAAATCCCTTTTTACTACTGGGAGTGTCGCTGTTTTGTGAATGGTCGTCGCTCATGGCGTTCTGGTATGGGGCTCTCTTTATAAGGATCGGCCTGCCAGCGCGTCGCCGGCAGGGTCTGACAACAGGCGTCGGTTACGGCGCCTCTTTCTCCGAAATGTACGGATCGGGATAACCAAGAGCAAGCATTATCTCAGTCTCCAGCGATTCCATCTCTTCGGCTTCATCATCTTCAATATGGTCATAACCCAGCAAATGCAGGCTGCCATGGATAACCATATGCGCCCAGTGCGCCTGCGGCGCCTTCTCCTGCTCCTGCGCTTCCTGCTCGACCACCTGGCGGCAAATCACCAGATCGCCCAGCAGCGGCAGCTCTATGCCGGGCGGAGCTTCAAACGGGAAGGAAAGCACATTGGTCGGCTTATCTTTCCCGCGATAGGTGAGGTTAAGCTCATTGCTTTCCGCTTCGTCGACGATGCGGATAGTGACTTCGCTTTCTGGCTGAAACTGCGGCAGCACCGCCTCCAGCCAGCGACGAAAATCCGCTTCGCCGGGAAGCCCTTCAGCCTGCTCGCAGGCAAGCTGTAAATCGAGAATAACCTGACTCATTTCTGTTCCTGTGCCGCCTGCATCGCCAGCGCTTCGCGCTTGCGCTCTTCCGCCTGCTTATCGCGGCGTTTTTGGTCCGCTTCTTCCCACGCCTCATAGGCGGTAACGATACGGGCGACCACCGGGTGGCGCACCACGTCTTCGCTATGGAAGAAGTTAAAGCTGATCTCTTCGACGTCCGACAACACTTCGATAGCGTGGCGCAGGCCCGATTTGGCGTTGCGCGGCAGGTCGATCTGCGTGATATCGCCGGTGATCACCGCTTTAGAGTTAAAACCGATGCGCGTCAGGAACATTTTCATCTGTTCGATGGTGGTGTTCTGACTCTCATCGAGAATGATAAACGCGTCATTCAGGGTGCGGCCGCGCATATAAGCCAACGGCGCCACTTCGATGACGTTGCGCTCCATCAGTTTCTCAACGCGCTCAAAGCCCAGCATCTCAAACAGCGCGTCATACAGCGGACGCAGGTAAGGATCGACCTTCTGGCTTAAATCGCCCGGCAGGAAGCCCAGCTTTTCGCCTGCTTCGACCGCCGGACGCGTCAGCAGGATACGGCGTATCTCCTGACGCTCCAGCGCATCTACCGCCGCGGCGACCGCCAGATAGGTTTTACCGGTACCGGCCGGGCCGACGCCGAAGGTGATGTCATGATCGAGAATATGGGCAATATACTGCGCCTGATTTGGCGTGCGCGGTTTGATGACGCCGCGTTTCGTCTTGATGTTTACCGCTTTGCCATATTCCGGCACGCTTTCCGCCGTCTGCTCCAGCACGCGGCTCTCTTTGATCGCCAGATGAATCTGTTCCGGCTCGATATCAGGGATAACGCCGCGTACCGGCGCAGTATCCACGTAGAGGTTGCGCAGGATATCCACCGCGGCGTTGACGCAGATGGCGCGGCCGACCAGCTTAAAGCTGTTGTCGCGGCGGCTGATTTCGATGCCTAGCCGGCGCTCCAGCTGCTTAACGTTATCGTCAAACGGGCCGCACAGGCTTAGCAGGCGGTGGTTATCCGCCGGTTCTAACACTATTTCGCGAGTTTCGATATTCAAACTAATCCTTTGGGTCGCTCAGGGCCAGGTTGAGAAATAACAGGGTACTTACGCCTGACAGACAGGCAAGCCATAGCTGAAGTATTTATGTCATGACAGAAAGGCGCAAGCCATAAAGCGGATATTTGGGCGCGGCTTTCAGAAAGCAAGGGTAATGAAGTGAAATTGTGCGGCGGGCAGAGGCGCCCGCCGCAGGCAATAACGGCATCAGGGCTGCCAGAGGCCAACGCCGATTTCGTTCTCTTTGCGCGTGCGCGCAATCACCGATTCCGGGCTTTCCACCACGCGCAGACCCATCTGATCTTCGGTGCGCACCACCACGCCGCGCAGCGAGTTGGTGTAGACGTCGACAATCTCGACATCGACAAACTTACCGATCATCTCCGGGGTGCCTTCGAAATTCACCACGCGGTTATTTTCGGTACGGCCTGACAGCTCCATCACGCTCTTACGCGACGGGCCTTCCACCAGAATGCGCTGCACGGTGCCGAGCATACGGCGACTCCATGCCATCGCCTGCTGATTGATGCGATCCTGCAGAATATAGAGACGCTGCTTTTTCTCTTCTTCGCTGACGTCGTCCGGCAGATCGGCCGCCGGCGTGCCGGGACGCGCGGAGTAGATAAAGCTAAAGCTCATATCGAAGTTCACGTCGGCGATAAGCTTCATGGTCTTTTCAAAGTCGTCCTGGGTTTCGCCCGGGAAGCCGATGATAAAGTCAGAGCTTATCTGAATATTCGGACGCGCCTCTTTCAGCTTACGAATGATCGCTTTGTATTCCAGCGCGGTATGGGCGCGCTTCATCAGCGTCAGAATGCGGTCGGCGCCGCTCTGTACCGGCAGATGCAGGAAGCTGACCAGCTCCGGCGTATCGCGATAGACGTCGATAATGTCATCGGTGAATTCGATCGGATGGCTGGTGGTGAAGCGAATGCGGTCGATGCCGTCGATAGCGGCGACCAGGCGCAGCAGCTCCGCAAAGGTGCAGATGTTGCCGTCATAGGTTTCGCCGCGATAGGCGTTCACGTTCTGGCCCAACAGGTTGACTTCACGTACGCCCTGCGCCGCCAGCTGAGCGATCTCCAGCAGGATGTCGTCGCAGGGACGGCTAACCTCTTCGCCACGCGTATAGGGCACCACGCAGAAGGTGCAGTATTTGTTGCAGCCTTCCATGATGGAGACAAACGCCGTCGGGCCTTCCGCACGCGGCTCCGGCAGGCGGTCAAATTTTTCAATTTCCGGGAAGCTGATATCCACCACCGGGCTTTTGGTGCCACGTACGGTATTGATCATCTCCGGCAGGCGATGGAGGGTTTGCGGGCCGAACACGATATCGACATAGCTGGCGCGCTGACGAATATGGTCACCTTCCTGCGAGGCGACGCAGCCACCTACGCCGATAATTAATTCCGGGTTGCGCTCTTTCAGCGTCTTCCAGCGGCCCAGCTGATGAAAGACCTTCTCCTGCGCTTTTTCGCGGATGGAACAGGTATTAAGCAGCAGAATATCAGCCTCTTCCGCCACGTCCGTGAGGGTGTAGCCGTGCGTACTATCCAGCAGGTCGGCCATTTTCGATGAATCGTATTCGTTCATCTGACAGCCCCAGGTTTTGATATGCAGTTTTTTACTCATCTAACGTGCCATTTATCAGTGCGGGAAGGATTGCAGGGCGCGTATTGTAATGCTTTGCTGCTGTTGTGACCAGTCTCGAGGCTTTTCTGTTTTTCGCCCGATTTCCGGTACACTTTATCTGACAGGTTCGCTGACCTGCCGCAGCGAGACGGCAGGGCACAGAAGGATACATTTATGCATCAAACGCATTTCGATATCGTCGTCGTGGGCGGCGGCATGGTGGGCGCGGCGCTGGCCAGCGGGCTGGCGCAGCAGGGGTTTCAGGTGGCGGTGCTGGAGCGTGATACGCCGCCTGAATTCAATCCGGACGCGCCGCCTGATATCCGCATCTCCGCTATCGGCTGCGCTTCGGTGGCGTTGTTGAAGTCGCTGGATGTCTGGGCCGGCGTGGAGCGGATGCGCTGCGCCCCTTACCGTAAGCTGGAGACCTGGGAGTGGCAGACGGCGCGCGTACAGTTTGACGCCGCCAGTCTGGGATTGCCGGAGCTGGGCTATATGGTGGAAAACAGCGTGCTGCAGCTGGCGCTGTGGCAGCGACTGCAGCAGCAGCCGGTAACGCTTTACGCCCCGGCGAAACTGCGCGCGCTGGAGCAGCATAGCGGCGGCTGGCGGGTCGAGCTGGAGGATGGGCGGCAGCTATCGGCGCGGCTGGTGGTCGGCGCCGACGGCGCAAATTCGCAGGTGCGCCAGCTGACCGGCATCGGCATTCAGGGCTGGAACTACAGCCAGTCCTGCATGCTGATCAGCGTCGAGCTGGAGCATGCGGCGGGAGAGACCACCTGGCAGCACTTCACGCCCGATGGCCCGCATGCGCTGCTGCCGCTCTACGGCCGCTGGGCGTCGCTGGTCTGGTATGACACGCCGTCCCGCATTCGTCAGCTGCAGGCGCTGCCGTCGGAACAGCTGCAAAAAGAGGTGGCGCGCTGCTTCCCGGCGCGTCTGGGCCGGTTTCGCGTTCAGCAGGCGGCCTCGTTCCCACTGGTGCGCCGCCACGCCAACCACTATGTGCTGCCGGGTCTGGCGCTGGTCGGCGACGCGGCGCATACCATTAATCCGCTGGCGGGGCAGGGCGTCAACCTCGGCTATCGCGATGTCGATGCGCTGATCGATGTGCTGACTGCGGCGCGCGATCGGGCGGAAGAGTGGTCCTCAGAGCGCGTACTGCAGCGCTATCAGCGTCAGCGGCACCGGGATAATTTGCTGATGCAGAGCGGGATGGATCTGTTCTATTTCGCCTTCAGCAATCGTCTGCCGCCGCTGCGTCTGCTGCGCAATGTTGGGCTGATGGCGGCCGAGCGCGGCGGCCTGCTGAAACGTCAGGCGCTGCGTTACGCGCTGGGGCTGTAGAAGAGCGCGGGCGGGGAAACCTGCCCGTTTTTTTTCATGACGTGCAGACGCAAAAAAGCCCGCAGAAGCGGGCTTTTTTACACTGTTTGGCTGGGGTGCAGGGATTCGAACCCCGGAATGCCGGAATCAGAATCCGGTGCCTTACCGCTTGGCGACACCCCAATAAATTGGGATAAACAGTTTGTAATTGGCTGGGGTACGAGGATTCGAACCTCGGAATGCCGGAATCAGAATCCGGTGCCTTACCGCTTGGCGATACCCCAATAAAATGGTGGCTACGACGGGATTTGAACCTGTGACCCCATCATTATGAGTGATGTGCTCTAACCAGCTGAGCTACGTAGCCAAATTTTACTGCTTTCTGATGTGGCTGGGATACCTGGATTCGAACCAGGGAATGCCGGTATCAAAAACCGGTGCCTTACCGCTTGGCGATATCCCAATATCCGAACACGTATCTGTGTTACATCAGAATTTATGGCTGGGGTACCTGGATTCGAACCAGGGAATGCCGGTATCAAAAACCGGTGCCTTACCGCTTGGCGATACCCCATCCGCTGCCGATGACTGAAATGGTGCGGGAGGCGAGACTTGAACTCGCACACCTTGCGGCGCCAGAACCTAAATCTGGTGCGTCTACCAATTTCGCCACTCCCGCAAAAAAGATGGTGGCTACGACGGGAATCGAACCTGTGACCCCAGCATTATGAGTGCTGTGCTCTAACCAGCTGAGCTACGTAGCCATCTTTTTTTCGCGTTACCTTCATCGGCGTTGCGGGGCGCATTATGCGTATTGCGCTCAACAGCGTCAACAAGTTTTTTGCCGTTTTTTGCCTTTCGCGCGTCGTTTGACTGGCTTGTAACCAGCATGACGATAAAAACGACAATTCTTGATCGTAACTTCAGCAGATGCAATAAAAAACGGGCCGTAGAGGCCCGCCTTTACAACAGCTTAAGCGTTAATTATTTATAGGCGGACTGGTGAACGCCTACCGCGCGACCTGACGGATCGTCCATGTTTTTGAACGCTTCGTCCCACTCGATCGCTTTCGCCGAGGAGCAGGCCACGGACGGGCCGCCTGGCACACATTCCGCCGCGCTCGGCAGCGGGAACAGCTCTTCGAAAATCTCGCGATAGAGGTAAGCCTCTTTCGATGCCGGCGTGTTATACGGGAAACGGTAGTGCGCGGTCTGCAGCTGTTGATCGCTGACCTGCTGCTGCGCCACTTCTTTCAGCGTATCGATCCAGCTGTAGCCAACGCCGTCGGAGAACTGCTCTTTCTGACGCCACGCCACGCTTTCCGGCAGATAAGAGGAGAAGCATTCGCGCAGGATATGTTTTTCCATCTTGCCGTTGCTGCCGCACATCTTATCCTGCGGGTTGATACTCATCGCCACATCAAGGAACTTCTTATCCAGGAAGGGGACACGCGCTTCCACGCCCCAGGCGGACATCGCTTTGTTGGCGCGCGCGCAGTCATACATATGCAGCGCCAGCAGCTTACGCACGTTCTCTTCGTGAAACTCTTTGGCGTTCGGCGCCTTATGGAAGTAGAGGTAGCCGCCGAACACCTCATCGGCGCCTTCGCCGGACAGCACCATCTTGATGCCCATCGCCTTGATTTTGCGCGACATCAGGTACATCGGCGTCGAGGCGCGGATGGTGGTGACGTCATAGGTTTCGATGTGATAGATCACATCCCGGATCGCATCCAGCCCTTCCTGCACGGTGAAGTGAATTTCGTGATGCACCGTGCCGAGATGGTCGGCGACAGATTTCGCCGCTTTCAGATCGGGTGAGCCTTCAAGGCCGACGGCGAACGAGTGCAGCTGTGGCCACCAGGCGTCGCTCTGATCCTGATCTTCCACGCGCTTCGCCGCAAAACGTTTGGTCACCGCGGAGATGATGGAGGAATCGAGCCCGCCGGAGAGCAGCACGCCGTACGGCACGTCAGACATCAGGTGGCTTTTCACCGCCTCTTCCAGCGCGTTTTTCAGTGCGGCGGCGTCAGTCACTTTGTCAGCGACGCTGTCATATTCCATCCAGTCACGCTGGTAGTAGCGGCGAATTTCGCCATCGGTGCTGGAGAGATAGCTTCCCGGTGGAAATTCTTTAATCGAGCGGCACACCGGCACCAGCGCCTTCATTTCAGAAGCGACAAACAGGTTGCCATGCTCATCGTTGCCCATATAGAGCGGGATAATGCCGATATGGTCGCGGCCGATAAGCCAGGTTTTCTTTTCGCTGTCATACAGAATGAAGGCGAACATCCCCTGTAAGTCATCCAGGAAGTCCACACCTTTTTCCTGATAGAGCGCGAGGATCACTTCACAGTCGGAGCCGGTCTGGAAATCGTAGCGGTCGCTCAGTTCGGCACGCAGCGCCTGATGGTTGTAAATCTCACCGTTAACGGCCAGAACGTGGGTATGTGCGGCGTTGTAGAGAGGCTGCGCGCCGTTGTTGACGTCGACGATAGAAAGACGTTCATGCGCCAGGATGGCGTGGTCGTCCGCGTAGACGCCAGACCAGTCCGGGCCGCGATGACGCATTAAACGTGACAGCTCCAGCGCTTTTTTACGCAGCTCTGAAGGGTCGCTTTTCAGATCGAGTACACCAAAGATTGAACACATAACCTACTCCTGATCTCACCTTCACGGCGATGTTGTCATTGCATAATGTGGGGTAAGCAACGCCTGTCGTTGCGTGATGTATAAGAAAATGCGCTATTTGCTGCACACAACGCAAGTGTTTTCCCATTTTACTGATAAAAAGATTGTTGCGTTGGGATGAATGTTGAATGTCATCTAATAAAAAGCGCAAAAAATTGACGGATCGGCAAAAAAGAGAGGGGGTGGCTCAAAAATTAACCGTCGCGGCCGGCAGGCGAAAAAAAACCAGCCGCTCGGGGCTGGTTTACGCATTCACTCTTCAAGCAGGCGCTGCAGTAAGGTGCCGTTTAAAATGGCGCGCTTCGCCAGCGCAAAGGCGCCGATCGCCGAGCGGTGGTTCAGTTCGGAGCGTACCACCGGCAGATTTTTGCGAAACGCCTTCAGCGCCTGAGCGTTGATACAGCTCTCTATGGCGGGGAACAGCACTTTTTCCGCTTCGGTGATCTCGCCGGCCAGCACTATTTTCTGCGGATTAAACAGGTTGATAGCGATGGCGATCGCTTTGCCGAGATAGCGCCCGGCATGTTCGATCATCTCCGTCGCCAGCGCATCGCCGCGATTCGCCGCTTTGCTGATGGCCTGAATCGTACAGTCATCCAGCGTAAGCGCGCTGGGGTAGCCCTGCTGCAACAGGTGACGCACCCGGTTTTCGATCGCGCTATTGGCGGCGATGGTCTCCAGACAGCCGAAATTGCCGCAGTGACAGCGCTCGCCCAGCGGGTCGACCTGAATGTGGCCCAGCTCGCCGACGTTACCGTTACTGCCCAGGAAGATTTGACCGTTCGCGATGATGCCGGCGCCGGTGCCGCGATGTAAGCGCACCAGAATAGAATCCGCGCAGTCGCGGCTTGCACCAAAATAGTGTTCCGCCAGCGCCAGGCTGCGGATATCGTGACCGACAAAGCTGGTCACCTTAAAACGCTGACGCAAACTGGCAACCAGCGGCCAGTTATTGACCGTGATATGCGGCATATAGCGGATAATGCCATTATCCGGATCGACCAGGCCGGGCAGGATAACGGCGATGGCGATCAATTCGCGCATCTTGCGCTGGTGGGCGGCGCTGAAGTGGGCGATAGCATTGAACAGCGCATGCTCCAGCGTCTCCTGGGTGCGTTCCGGCAGTGGATAATGCTCCTCCGCCAGCGCTTTGCCGCTTAAGTCATACAGCGTTACTGTGGCGTCATTGCGCCCAAGACGCACGCCGATAGTATGAAAGCCGCGGGTTTCTGTAGTGATGGAGATGGCGCGGCGGCCGCCGGTGGACGCCTGCTGGTCCACCTCTTTGATCAGGCCGCGCTCAATCAACTGGCGGGTAATTTTGGTCACGCTGGCGGGCGCAAGCTGGCTCTGTTCTGCAATCTGAATGCGCGATATCGGACCCTGCTGGTCGATAAGGCGGTAAACCGCTGCGCTGTTTAATTGCTTTACGAGATCGACATTTCCTATTTGTGCCTGGCCGCCAGTGGTCATCAATGATTACTCGCTGAAGACGTCGTTACCGTTAACGATAGTCTTAATAATGTGAAAATCGCGCGTAAACAGCGTCAGGTTCGCTACTTTTCCAGCTTCAAGCGATCCTAACTGCTTATCCACGCCCATCGCGCGGGCTGGATAGAGCGTTGCCATTCTCAGCGTCTCATCCAGAGAAATGCCGACATGTTCAACGCAGTTACGCACCGCTTCAATCATAGTCAGCGCCGATCCGCTCAGCGTTCCATTTTCGTCAACGCACAGCCCGTCCCGATAGTATATTGTTTTGCCAGCAAAAATGAACCGATCAATCGCCGCGCCCGCCGGGGCGGTCGCATCGGTCACCAGCACCAGCTTATCGCCCTTGATGCGTTTGGCGTTACGCACGTTGGCGTAATGCACATGCAGGCCATCCGGGATAATGCCGCAGTAGACATCGGGCGAATCAAACAGCGCGCCGATCAGGCCCGGTTCGCGTCCGGTCAGCGTCGGCATGGCGTTATAGAGATGGGTGGCGAAGCTGATGCCGGCGGCGAAACCGCGGCGCGCTTCATCATAGGTGGCGTGAGAGTGGCCGGCGGAGACGATAATGCCGGCGTCGCGCAGCTGGCGGATCACCTCCGGGCCGGCCATTTCCGGTGCCAGCGTCACTTTGGTGATCACATCCGCGTTGTCGCACAGATAGTTCACCAGCGCCGGCTCCGGCTTGCGGATCAGCTCCGCGCGGTGCGTGCCTTTTTTCGCCACGTTCAGCCACGGGCCTTCCAGGTGCAGGCCCAGCGCCTGATGTTGATGATGCGACAGCCAGCTGCGCATCACTTCTACCGCGCGGATCATCAGTTCGTCGGAGCTGGTGATCAGGGTCGGCAGAAAGCTGGTGCAGCCCGATTTCTCATTGGCTTTCTGCATGATGGCGAGCGTTTCAAGGCTCAGGGCCTCAAGCGTGTCGTTAAACTGCACGCCGCCGCAGCCGTTCAGCTGAACATCGATGAAACCGGGGGAGACCAGCGCGCCGCCTGCATCGCGCTGCTCGCATTCCGCGGGCAGTTCGCTACGGTGGCAGACGCGTTCAATCAGGCCGTCTTTAATCACGACGGCGTGATCATCCAGAATCTCATGGCCGGTAAACAGACGGCCATTTACTAAAGCGTACATAATATTCTCCCCGACTAAGGCGGCATCTGCCCGGCCGTCTGGCCAGACAGATCGTTAAAGCGCGTGTTTATAAACCCTGCATATTTTCCGCTTCCATTTCGCGGAAATATTTTACCGTTTTCACCTTCAGTTCCATAGTGGAAGGCTCATCGCACACCACTACGGCTTTCGGGTGCAGCTGCAGACAGCTGATGGTCCACATGTGGTTAACGTTGCCTTCCACTGCGGCCTGCAGTGCCTGCGCCTTCACATGGCCGGTCACCAGAATCATCACCTCTTCCGCGTCCAGCAGCGTACCGACGCCCACCGTCAACGCATATTTCGGCACCTGATTCACGTCGCCGTCAAAGAAGCGCGAGTTCGCCACGCGCGTGTCGTGGGTCAGCGTTTTAATGCGGGTGCGGGAGGCCAGCGAAGAAGCCGGTTCGTTAAAGGCGATATGACCGTCGTTGCCGACGCCGCCCATAAAGAGATGAATTTTTCCATAAGCGCGGATCTTCTCTTCGTACTGGCGACATTCTGCGTCAATATCCTCAGCATTTCCATTAAGAAGATTAATGTTTTCGCGTGGAATATCAACGTGATCGAAAAAATTACGATACATAAAACTGTGGTAGCTTTCCGGATGCTCTTTCGGCAGGCCGACATATTCATCCATATTGAAGGTGACAACGTGTTGGAAGCTAACCTGGCCCGCTTTATGCATTTCGATTAAATGCTTGTATGCTTCCAGCGGCGTGCCGCCGGTGGGCAAGCCCAGGACGAAAGGGCGTTCCGCCGTTGGTTTAAAGGCGTTGATGCGGTTTACAATATGGCGTGCGGCCCATTTGCCGACCTGAGCGGCATTAGCCAGAGGGATCAGTCTCATCGTTTTCCTCGTTTAAGCAGTTTTCAAACCGGTGATGGACGGTCAGACAACAAACCTAAGCGTAGGGTGGCGTGGCTGCCCTGACAGCAAAGGAGAGTGCCGTCCTGATATTTTAGATCATAAAATAAGTCGGCAGAGATAGCCAGCGGTACGGCAAGTGCAAATAAGATTATGGTGATAAAAGTCACAGACAGAGCGCGTTTAATTTGCGTAGCGAATTAAATTATTTTTACACTGCAGGTTAAGCAGGAAATTTCGTCAGGTTATCTGAGGAATGTGATAATAACAGTAACAGCTTCAGACGCCTTTTTAGTTCTCACAGGGGGAAATAGTGAATATTCTCAGTTATTTGCAGAAGGTAGGGCGGGCGCTGATGGTGCCGGTGGCTACGCTGCCGGCCGCCGCGATATTAATGGGCATCGGCTACTGGCTCGATCCCGACAGCTGGGGCGCGGGCAATGCGCTGGCGGCGCTGCTGATTAAATCGGGCGGCGCGATTATCGAACATATGCCGGCGCTGTTCGCCATCGGCATCGCCTATGGCATGTCAAAAGATAAAGACGGCGCCGCGGCGCTTTCCGGTTTCGTCGGCTTTATGGTCGTCACTAACCTCTGCTCGCCGGCAGCGGTAGCGATGATCCAGCATATGCCGCTGGATCAGGTGCCGGCCGCTTTCGGCAAAATCGACAACCAGTTTGTCGGCATTCTGGTCGGTATCCTCTCCGCAGAGGTGTATAACCGCTTCAGCCACGTAGAGCTGCCGAAAGCGCTGTCGTTCTTTAGCGGACGCAGGCTGGTGCCGATTCTGGTCTCCTTCCTGATGATTCTGGTTTCCTTCATTCTGATGTATGTCTGGCCGGTGATTTTCGATGCGCTGGTCAATTTCGGTGAGCGTATTCAGACGCTCGGCTCGGCCGGCGCCGGCGTTTACGCCTTCTTTAACCGCTTGCTGATCCCGGTTGGCCTGCACCATGCGCTGAACTCGGTCTTCTGGTTTGACGTGGCGGGCATTAACGATATCCCGAACTTCCTCGGCGGCGCGCAGTCCATCGCCAGCGGGAAAGGGATTGTCGGCGTCACCGGACAGTATCAGGCCGGCTTCTTCCCGATTATGATGTTTGGTCTGCCTGGGGCGGCGCTGGCGATTTACCAGTGCGCCCGCCCGGAAAACCGCGCCAAAGTCGGCGGCATTATGATCGCGGCGGCGTTTGCGGCCTTCTTTACCGGTATCACCGAGCCGCTGGAGTTCTCCTTTATGTTCGTGGCGCCGGTACTGTATGTCATTCATGCGGCGCTGACCGGCATCTCGGTATTTATCGCCGCCAGCATGCACTGGATCTCCGGTTTCGGCTTTAGCGCCGGCCTGGTGGATATGGCGCTGCAGTCGCGTAACCCGCTGGCGACGCACTGGTACATGCTGATCCCGCAGGGTCTGGTGTTCTTCGTTATCTACTATCTGGTGTTCCGTTTCACCATTAAAAAGTTCAACCTGATGACGCCGGGGCGCGAGCTGGCGGTCTCCGGCGACGAGAGTGACGGCTACGATGTCAATGTAGAACGCGGCGCAAACGGCGAAACGGAAACCGAATCGCTGGCGCGCCGCTATATCAGCGCGGTAGGCGGCTCCGATAACCTGACGAATATCGATGCCTGCATTACCCGCCTGCGGCTGAATGTAAAAGAGAGCGCGGCGCTGAATGAAGGGCTGGCCAAACGTCTGGGCGCGTCCGGCGTGATCCGCCTGAATAAACAGAGCGTGCAGATTATCGTCGGCACCCAGGCGGAATCGATCGCCTCGGCAATGAAAAAGGTGTTGGCGAAAGGGCCGGTAGCGGCCTCAACCGCCGCCGCCCCGGCTGCTGAGGCTGTCCAAACCCCGACCACCGCTGCGCCTTCAGCGACCGCATCGCACGTTTTCGCGACGCTGCTGGCGCCGGTGAGCGGCGAGATTGTGGCGCTGGATGCGGTACCGGATGAGGCTTTCGCCAGTAAAGCGGTAGGCGACGGTCTGGCGATCAAGCCTGACGGCAATATCGTGGTGGCGCCGACCGCCGGCACGCTGGTGAAAATTTTCAATACCAATCACGCGTTCTGCCTGGAAACGGCGGACGGCGTGGAGATTGTGGTGCATATGGGGCTGGATACCGTGGCGCTGGCGGGCCAGGGCTTTAAGCGTCTGGCGGAAGAGGGCGCGACGGTCAGCGCCGGCCAGCCGGTACTGGAAATGGATCTCGCTTTCCTTAACGCTAACGCCCGCTCGATGATCAGCCCGGTGGTGGTCAGCAATATCGATGACTTTGCCGGCGTGGCTTCTCTGGCGACAGGAAAGGTGGTCGCCGGCGAAAGCAAACTGTACGACATCCGCAAATAACGCCCCCTTTGCGTTAAACCTCTCCAGGCAGGAAGCGATTCCTGCCTTTTTTCTTGCCTGGCGCCAACAAACGGTTGTTTCCCTTGCGCGCTTTGTGGATCATAATCCGTTATTTCGTGGTTAAACCAACCAGACATTTTGTGTTGAGGATACAGTGATGAGTGAGGCTGAAGCCCGCCCAACGAACTTTATTCGTCAGATCATCGACGAAGATCTGGCGAGCGGCAAGCACAGCAGTGTGCATACCCGTTTTCCACCGGAGCCGAACGGCTACCTGCATATTGGTCACGCCAAGTCGATCTGCCTGAACTTCGGCATCGCTCAGGATTATCAGGGGCAGTGCAACCTGCGCTTTGACGATACTAACCCGGCGAAAGAGGATATCGAGTTTGTCGAGTCCATTAAGCGTGATGTGCAGTGGCTGGGCTTCCAGTGGAGCGGCGAGGTCTGTTACTCCTCTAATTATTTTGACCAGCTTTATCAGTACGCTATTGAGCTGATCAATAAAGGTCTGGCCTATGTCGACGAGCTGTCGCCGGAGCAGATCCGTGAATATCGCGGCACCCTGACATCACCGGGTAAAAACAGCCCGTACCGCGATCGCAGCGTGGAAGAGAACCTCGCGCTGTTTGAAAAAATGCGCAACGGCGAGTTCGCCGAAGGCGCAGCCTGCCTGCGCGCCAAAATCGATATGGCTTCCAACTTTATCGTGATGCGCGATCCGGTGCTGTATCGCGTGAAATTCGCCGAGCATCATCAGACCGGCAACAAATGGTGCATCTACCCGATGTACGATTTCACCCACTGCATCTCCGATGCGCTGGAAGGGATCACCCATTCGCTCTGTACGCTGGAGTTTCAGGACAACCGTCGTCTGTATGACTGGGTACTGGATAACATCACCATTCCGACGCATCCGCGTCAGTATGAGTTTTCGCGCCTTAACCTCGAATACGCCATCATGTCGAAGCGCAAGCTGAACCTGCTGGTGACCGAAAAAGTGGTGGAAGGCTGGGACGATCCGCGCATGCTGACCGTTTCCGGTCTGCGCCGTCGTGGCTATACCGCCGCCTCTATCCGCGAGTTCTGCCGCCGTATCGGCGTGACCAAACAGGATAACATCGTCGAAATGGCATCGCTGGAATCCTGTATTCGCGACGACCTGAACGAAAACGCACCGCGCGCGATGGCGGTACTCGATCCGCTGAAGGTGGTGATTGAGAACCTGCCGGCCGGACATGAAGAGATGATTGAGATGCCTAATCATCCCAACAAGCCGGAAATGGGCCAGCGCACCGTGCCGTTCAGCCGCGAAATCTGGATCGATCGCGCCGACTTCCGCGAAGAAGCCAACAAGCAGTACAAGCGTCTGGTACTGGGCAAAGAAGTGCGCCTGCGCAACGCTTACGTGATCCGCGCCGAGCGCGTCGCGAAAGATGAAGCGGGTAACATTACCTGCATCTTCTGTACCTGCGACGTAGATACGCTGAGCAAAGACCCGGCGGACGGACGTAAAGTAAAAGGTGTGATCCACTGGGTATCCGCCGATCACGCGGTACCGGCTGAATTCCGTCTTTACGATCGTCTGTTCAGCGTGCCGAACCCGGGCGCGGCGGAGGATTTCCTCGCCACCATTAACCCGGAATCTCTGGTGATCAGGCAGGGCTTTGTTGAGCCAGGCCTGAAGCAGGCGGAGGCGACGTCGCCTTACCAGTTCGAGCGTGAAGGCTATTTCTGCGCCGACAGCGTCTACTCCAGCCCGCAGAAACTGGTCTTTAACCGGACCGTCGGTCTGCGCGACACCTGGGCGAAAAGCGGCGAGTAAGCCCTTATTGTCTCAGCGAGGCGGCTCAGCGAGCCGCCTTTTTTATGCCTGTCGCCCCGTCGGACGGGCAGGGCGCTTGCCGCGACGCCTCCGCGCTTTTCCTGCCCGTTTCGCCATCCAGCAGTAGCCGCGCACGCTTTTCTATTATGTACTAGTTCATGAGTTCACGATGAGGTAGAATGTCTGCCTGCGTGCGCGTTCTGCCAGACAGAACGCCAGCTGAATATAAAATGAACAGATATCATTCTAAGGACGCGTTATGGGAACAGCGGTTTCCGCCAGCAAAATCCCTTCTGTACTCTGGGGCACCCTGATTATTACCGGCACCGTGGTCGGCGCCGGCATGTTCTCTCTGCCGGTGGTGATGTCCGGCGCCTGGTTCAGCTGGTCGGCGGCAATGTTACTGCTCACCTGGCTCTGCATGCTGCTTTCCGGCCTGATGTTTCTGGAGGCCAGCCTGCATTATCCTACCGGTTCAGGGTTCGATACCCTGACACGCGATCTGCTGGGTAAGCGCTGGAACCTGATTAACGGCGCCTCGATCGCTTTCGTGCTGGGCATTCTTACCTACGCCTATATTTCAGCCAGTGGCGCGATCCTACAGCATACCTTCGCCACGCTGGGCATGCCGGTATCGGCCAGAATCGCCGGGCTGGGCTTTACGCTGCTGGTGGCGCTGTTCGTCTGGCTGGGCACCGCCGCCGTCAGCCGTATCACGCTGATCTTCCTCGGCGCGAAAGTGATTACTTTCTTTCTGCTGTTCGGCGGCCTGCTCGGGCATGTGAAGCCGGCACTGCTGTTCGCCGCTGGCGGAGAGGAGACGCACTATCTGCGCTATCTCTGGATGGTGGTGCCGTTCTGCCTCGCCTCCTTCGGCTATCACGGTAATATTTCCGGTCTGATCGGCTATTATCAGCGCGACGGCAAAAAGGTGGCGCGCTGTCTGCTGCTGGGCACCCTCGCCGCGCTGGCGATCTATCTGGTATGGATTGTCGGTACCATGGGCAATATTCCCCGCGCCGACTTTATCGCTATCGCCCGGCGCGGCGGCAATATCGATGCGCTGGTAGAGGCGCTGGGCGGCCTGCTGCAAAACGCCTCGCTTAGCGCGCTACTGACCATTTTCTCCACCTTCGCCGTTGCCAGCTCGTTCCTCGGCGTTACGCTGGGGCTGTTCGACTATCTCGCCGATCTGCTGAATCTGGATAACAGTGCCACAGGCCGACTGAAAACCACCCTGATCACCTTTGCCGTGCCGCTGGCCGCCGCGCTGATCTGGCCGAACGGTTTTCTGCTGGCGATTGGTTATGCCGGGCTGGCAGCCACTATCTGGGCGGTGATCACCCCGGCGTTGCTGGCGTATCGCGCCAGGGCGCGTTTCCCGACGGCGCAGGGCTGGAGGCTAAAGGGCGGGCATTTCCCGATGGTACTGGTGCTGCTGTTCGCCGCGTTGAACATTGTCGTGTCGCTGCTCAGCTACGCCGACCTGCTGCCGGTCTACGCCCGTTGATCTCGCGGCGTTGGTGATGTAGGGCAACGCGCGGCGTCTCGCCGGCATAAAAAAACCGGCGCATCGGCGCCGGTTTTCATTACTGCATAGCACAATCTATTATTTATCGTGTAACGAGTCGTCTTCGCGACAGTCGCCCAGCGCGCAGTGACCATACAGATAGAGGCTGTGGTTGGTCAGTTTGATGCCGTGACGCGTGGCGATTTCACGCTGACGGGCTTCAATGGATTCATCGCTGAACTCGATGACCTTGCCGCAATCCAGGCAGATCAGATGATCGTGGTGGTGCTGTTGGGTCAGTTCAAATACGGATTTACCGCCTTCGAAATTATGACGCGTGACGATACCGGCATCATCAAACTGGTTCAGCACGCGATAGACCGTCGCGAGACCAATTTCTTCACCCATATCAATCAGGCGTTTGTACAAATCTTCCGCACTGACGTGATGGCACTCAGGTTCCTGAAGCACTTCCAGGATTTTTAGTCGCGGAAGCGTAACCTTCAGGCCGGCCTTCTTTAATGCGGTGTTATTGTCAGTCATGCGGATATTGTCCTGTTACTTTGCTAGTCACAATGTGGCTGAACAGCCATGAACATCGGTCGACGCTAAGTTAATAGCGTCTCATTATAGAACTGATGCTTCGAAATGAAAACCGTAAGGGGATGCGTGAAGTCGCAAGTGGAAGTATGAAAAGATCGCTACGTCCGGCGTTGTTCATGCTCATTAATGCTGCGTTTACATTTCGCTTAATCCTGCCGCTTTACAGCTCGACGGCAGGAAAGCGCGTGACCGATACGGGTATTCTACCGACTCATTGATAAAATTTTCAAACCCGTACCTATCATTTCTATAGGAAAAACCTGTTACGCAATGTGATACAGCACACAATAAGCAGTGAAATCAGGCTTCCAGGATTTCCTGCAGATGCAGCTCTTCGTAAATCTGCTTCACCCACTTGTCGACGCGTTCGTTGGTCAGCTCAGGCTGACGGTCTTCGTCAATCGCCAGGCCAAGGAAATGTTTGTCATCGGCCAGGCCTTTAGAGGCTTCGAAGTGGTAGCCTTCGGTCGGCCAGTGGCCGACGATCACCGCGCCGTTCGGCTCGATGATATCGCGAATGGTGCCCATCGCATCGCAGAAATATTCGGCGTAATCTTCCTGGTCGCCGCAGCCAAATAGCGCCACCAGCTTACCGTTGAAATCGATCTCTTCCAGCGTCGGGAAAAAATCATCCCAGTCGCACTGCGCTTCGCCGTAATACCAGGTTGGAATGCCTAACAGCAGGATATCAAACGCTTCCAGATCTTCTTTACTGCTCTTGGCAATATCATGCACTTCGGCAACGTCGCTACCGAGTTGTTTCTGGATCATCTTCGCAATGTTTTCTGTATTGCCGGTATCGCTGCCAAAGAAAATGCCTACGATTGCCATGAGTTTAATAACCTCTTGAAACTTAAATATATGGTAACTGCCCGTGGTATGCAGATTACGGCAATAATAGCAGAGACCGTCTGGAGGCGGAACTCGTAAAGCCGCTGCATTTGTTCCTTCGTGCGCTTCTTCCAGCCGTTTAAAGCGCCTTTAGCTGGGCGAGGATCATCTCTTCAATCAGCTCGCTGCGGCTTACGCCGCGCTCGGCGGCCATCGCATTAAGCGCGTCGACCGCTTCGCTGTTCATCTTCAGTTCAACGCGCCGCAGTCCGCGTACTTTGTCACGTTTCAACTGATTGCGTTTGTTGATACGGAGTTGTTCATCACGCGACAGCGGACTGGTTTTCGGGCGTCCCGGGCGACGTTCATCTGCGAACAGATCGAGCGTGGTCCGGTCCGTGTGTTCTTTTGCCATAGAATCGTGATACTGAATGGGCTGCGCGTGCGCGCCGCGCATGGTGACGTTTTGGGCCGGTTTGCCGCCGTTTCAGCAGCGGCAAAATTTTAGCGCGCCATCATACCCTGTGGAAAGAGGGAGGACAATCTTTGTCGGCCGGTTAACGCATTGCTTTTACAGCGCTAAAAAGCGGCGTACCGCGCGCAACACCGCATCGGGCTTTTCGGCATGCACCCAGTGTCCGGCACCGGCGATGACGTGCGCGCGCGCCTGCGGAAACTGCGCCAGCAGCGCATTGCGATGAATATCATCAAGATAGGGCGAAAGCTCGCCGCGGATAAACAGCGCCGGGCCGGGCCACGACGGCACCGTTTCCCAGCCGGAGATGCTGGCGTAGTTATCCCACAGGGCAGGGACGTTGAAGCGCCATTCGCCGTCATGAAACGATTTCAGTAAAAACTGAATCACCCCTTCCTCGGTGATAGACGCGCGCATCACCTCGGCCGCCGCGGCGCGCTGCGTCACACCTGCCTTCGTCACCGCGTTGACGGCGGCGAAAATCGTGTCGTGACGGCGAGTCTGATAATCGACCGGGGCGATATCGATCAGCACCAGCTGTGCGAGGCGTTCGGGCGCCAGCGCCGTCATGGTCATGGCGATTTTGCCGCCCATCGAGTGGCCGATGACCGTCGCCTTATCGATGCCGTGGCGATCGAGCGTCTCCAGCATATCCTGCGCCATTGCCCGGTAGCTCATCTCGTCGCTACGCGGCGACAGCCCGTGATTGCGGACATCAACCTGAATCAGCGGCCGATCCGCTTTTAAGCCGCGCGCCAGCACGCCCAGATTATCCAGGCTGCCGAACAGGCCGTGAATCAACAGTACAGGGGTAGCGTCCGCATCGGACTGCTCAGTTTGCAGGCGAGTATTCAAATTCATGGCAAAGTTCTTACAGTTGAAAGGAAAGCTTAGGTTATCATGGTTTTCACTCTCCCTGCCGGTCAGTCAGTGGTTGTTCGCCGGGTTGCTTTGCGGCATATTCTGACTTTTGCCTGCAAGCGCCAACGTCGCTACCGACCCGCAGGATTTAACTTTATAATCCTTATGTTAGAACGTCGGCACCGGCCGCCTCGCTTTTCAGCGATCGCCCGCCGCGCCGGCTTCTGCCACAAGCAATTACCGTACGGATGAAGATGAAAACGATTGAAGTCGACGAAGAGCTATACCGCTACATTGCCAGCCACACGCAGCATATCGGTGAAAGCGCCTCGGATATTTTACGGCGTATGCTGAAATTTACCGCCGGTCAGCGCGCTCCGGCAGCGACGGCTGTCGTTCCGACCGCCGCCCCGGCTCCAGCAATGGTTGCCAGCGTTCCTCAGGAAAATGAAGCGAGCAAACCGGCTCCCCGTCCACACGATCGGGTGCGCGCCGTGCGCGAGCTGCTACTCTCTGATGAGTACGCCGAGCAGAAAAAAGCGGTGAACCGCTTTATGCTGATTTTGTCGACGCTCTATGGTCTTGATCCCGACGCGTTTGCTGAGGCCACTGCTTCGCTGCAGGGACGCACCCGCGTTTACTTTGCCGGCGACGAACACACACTGTTGCAGCATGGCACCCATACCAAGCCGAAGCACGTGCCCGGCACGCCGTATTGGGTGATCACCAACACTAACACAGGTCGCAAATGCAGCATGGTGGAACACATCATGCTGGCAATGCAGTTCCCGCAGGAACTGACTGATAAGGTTTGCGGCACCATTTAACTGAAGCGTCAGGGAGAAGCGCCAATGGCCAATCACCCCCGTGCCGGGCAGCCTGCCCAGCAGAGCGATTTGATTAACGTTGCACAATTAACATCTCAGTATTACGTTCTGCAGCCAGAAAAAGGCAATGCGGAACACGCGGTGAAATTTGGCACCTCAGGCCATCGCGGCAGCGCCGCGCGTCGCAGTTTCAATGAAACTCACATTCTGGCGATCGCCCAGGCGATCGCGGAAGAGCGCAAGAAAAACGGCATTACCGGGCCGTGCTACGTCGGCAAAGATACCCATGCGCTGTCAGAGCCGGCGATTCTCTCGGTGCTGGAAGTGCTGGCGGCCAATGGCGTCGATGTGATTGTGCAGCAGGATAACGGCTACACGCCGACGCCGGCGATCTCCAACGCAATCCTTGAACACAATAAAGCGGGCGGCGCACAGGCTGACGGCATCGTGATCACGCCGTCCCACAACCCGCCGGAAGATGGCGGCATCAAATACAATCCGCCTAACGGCGGCCCGGCCGACACCAACGTCACGAAAGTGGTGGAAGATCGCGCCAACCAGCTGATCCAGGGCGACCTGAAAGAGGTGAAACGCCTGCCGATCGATCAGGCGTGGAGCAGTGGCCGTATCCAGGAAAAAGATCTGATCCAGCCATATGTGGAAGGGCTGGCGCAGGTGGTGGATATGGACGCCATCAAAAAAGCGGGCCTGAAAATCGGCGTTGATCCGCTTGGCGGTTCCGGCATGGAGTACTGGAAGCGCATCGCTGAACATTATCAGCTTGATCTGACCATCGTTAACGACGCTATCGACCAGACTTTCCGCTTTATGCATCTGGATAAAGATGGCGTGGTGCGTATGGACTGCTCGTCCGAATGCGCGATGGCGGGCCTGCTGGCGCTGCGCGACAAGTTCGATCTGGCATTCGGCAACGACCCTGACTACGACCGTCACGGCATCGTCACGCCGGCGGGCCTGATGAATCCAAACCACTATCTGGCGGTGGCGATCAACTACCTGTTCCAGCATCGTCCACAGTGGGGCGATGAGGTCGCCGTCGGCAAAACGCTGGTTTCCAGCGCAATGATCGACCGCGTGGTTAACGACATCGGCCGTAAGCTGGTGGAAGTGCCGGTCGGCTTTAAGTGGTTCGTTGACGGCCTGTTCGACGGCAGCTTCGGCTTTGGCGGCGAAGAGAGCGCCGGTGCCTCTTTCCTGCGCTTCGACGGCACGCCGTGGTCAACCGATAAAGACGGCATTATCCTTTGCCTGCTGGCGGCGGAAATCACCGCGGTCACCGGCAAGAACCCGCAGCAGCACTACGACGAGCTGGCCCAGCGCTTCGGCGCGCCGAGCTACAACCGTCTGCAGGCTTCCGCAACGTCCGCGCAGAAGGCGGCGCTTTCTAAACTGTCGCCAGAGATGGTCAGCGCCGACACCCTGGCGGGCGATCCGATTACCGCACGCCTGACCAGCGCGCCGGGCAACGGTGCCGCGATCGGCGGCCTGAAAGTGATGACCGATAACGGCTGGTTCGCCGCGCGTCCGTCAGGCACTGAAGACGCCTATAAAATCTACTGTGAAAGCTTCCTCGGCGCGGAACATCGCGAAAAAATCGAGAAAGAAGCGGTAGAGATCGTCAGCGCGGTGTTGAAAAACGCCTGAGGCTGAAAGGGTAAAAAAAGGCGCTGACCAGTCAGCGCCTTTTTTATTGCCTGCGCGGCGGCTCAGGGCATAAAGCGATAGCCGATGCCGGTTTCGGTCAGCAGGTGCGCGGGACGGGCGGGATCCTGCTCCAGCTTTTGCCGCAGATGGCCCATATAAATACGCAGGTAGTGGCTATGCTCAACGGCGTTAGGTCCCCAGACGTGGTTCAGCAGCTGGCGCTGGGTCAGCACCTTGCCGGGGTTATTCAGCAGCAGTGCCAGCAGGCGAAACTCGGTCGGCGTCAGGTGAACCGTTGCGCCGTCGCGCAGGATATGGTGCGCCGCGAGGTCGACCTGTACCTGGCCGAACTGAACTGCGCTATTTGGCGTCTGCTGGCCGGCCTGACGACGTAGCGCCACCCGTACGCGCGCCAGCAGCTCCCCCACGCCGAACGGCTTGGTGAGAAAGTCATCGGCGCCGGCATCCAGCGCCGCGATCTTATCCTGCTCATCGCTGCGTGCGGAAAGCACAATGACCGGGATATTGCTCCACTGGCGCAGCTCGCGGATAAAGTCGAGACCGTCGCCGTCAGGCAGGCCGAGATCGAGGATCGCCAGGTCAGGCTTGCGCGTCGCAGCTTCAATCAGACCGCGCTGCAGGGTATCGCTGTCGTAAACGCGCAGCGCCTCGCTTTCCAGCGCTACGCGCAGAAAACGGCGGATCTCTTTTTCATCTTCAACAATCAGTACGCTGGTCAAAGCAGTGACTCTCCATCGCCACGTCAATATGACGAAAACAGCACTGTAACAAAACCCGCTGCGCTTTGCGTCTGATTCCGTACGGAGCTGAATAAACATAAATGCTATTTAGCGTTAACATATTTGTAACTCAATTACGTTATTTCGGGTGAGCTGCGCTTTTTTTCTGCAATTTAGTGGTCGGATGAGTAGTAAAATTACACAATCAGGCTTATCATTCTTTCTTAACGAACGTTGCTGTTCATTCCTTTCAGGAGGCGTAGGTTATGTACTCTGTTTATTCCCTGCCTAAAATTATCCTGCGCCGTACGGCGGTGCTGCTGATCGGCGTGCTGGCGCTGCCGGTCATGCTATTCCGTCGCGACCGGGCGCGTTTTTACAGCTACCTGCACCGTATCTGGAGCAAGACCAGCAGCAAGCCGGTCTGGCTGGCGCAGGCGGAAGCAGCAGGCGGCGACTTTTACTGATTGTCAGCCGTTTCACCAGCGAGCGTAATGCCATCATCCCACCTTATGGTGGGATTTTTTTTGCGCAGGCGCCCAGCCCGGCTGGATTTTAAGTGCGTCCCGCGTCGGCTTCAGCTACACTTAAACTTATACAAGCTTTGAGAGGTTGTACAAGTATGAGCGAGAAAATACCGGTAGGGATCAGCGCCTGTTTGCTGGGAGACAGCGTCCGTTTCGATGGCGGCCATAAACGTTTGGCTTTCGCTACAGAGGAACTCGCTCCCTATGTCCGCTATGAGCCGATCTGCCCGGAAATGGCGATCGGCCTGCCGACGCCGCGCCCGGCGCTGCGCCTGGTGAAAAAAGAGGACGAGGTCGCTCTCTGCTTCAGTAAGACCGGCGGCGAAGAGATCACCTCGCAGATGCACGATTTCGCCGTGCAAAAAGTTGCCGGGCTGCATCACCTCTGCGGCTATATTCTCTGCGCTAAATCTCCCAGCTGCGGCATGGAGCGGGTGCGTATTTATGAACCTGACAGCAACAACAACCGTAAAGAGGGCATCGGCATCTTCGCCCAGGCGCTGCAGCGTGAAATGCCCTGGCTGCCGATGGAAGAGGATGGCCGCCTGCATGATGACGTGCTGCGGGAAAACTTCGTCAGCCGCGTCTACGCGCTGCATGAGTTCAACCAGCTCTGGAAGGAAGGGCTGACGGCGCATGGCCTGATGGCCTTCCATACCCGTTATAAGCTGCTGCTGCTTGCTCATTCGCAGCAGGAGTATCGCAAACTTGGGCCCTTTGTCGCCGCGATGCACACTTTTGACTCGCTGGAGGCGTACGCAACGGAATACCGTAGCCGCCTGATGCAGCTGATGTCACACCGTGCCTCGCGTAAAAACCACACCAATGTTTTGATGCACGTTCAGGGTTATTTCCGCCGTCAGCTCTCGTCGGCGCAGCGTCAGGAACTGGCGTCGCTGATCGATCGCTATCGCCAGGGAGTACAGCCGCTGCTGGCGCCAATTACCCTGCTTAAGCACTACATGAAAGAGTATCCGCACGAATGGCTGTCCCAGCAGCGCTACTTCGAACCCTACCCTGAAGCGCTGCGCTTACGCTACGGTCGTTGAGATAACAGGAGGTAACATGGCCACCCATCTGGTCTGGCTGCGCAATGATCTGCGCCTCAATGACAATAGCGCCCTCTGGGCCGCCTGCCGCCGCCGCGAGGATCGCGTTCTCGCGCTGTTTATCGCCACACCGCAGCAGTGGCGTCAGCACGATATGGCGCCGCGTCAGGCGGAATATATCTGGCGCAGCCTGCAGCTGCTGCAGCAAGGGTTGGCGGAGAAGGGCATCGCGCTGCACTATCACCAGTGCGACGATTTCAGCGCCGCGGTCAGCTATCTGCAGCAGTTTTGCCGTGAACGCCATGTCGATGCGCTGTTCTACAACTATCAGTATGAATTCAACGAGCGGGAACGGGATGCGGCGGTCGAACGTCTGCTACCGCAGCAGGGCGTGACGGTGCAGGGGTTCGACGACAGCGTGCTGCTGCCGCCGGGCAGTGTGCGCACCGGCGAGGGTAAAATGTATAAGGTGTTTACGCCGTTCAGCAAAGCGTGCCTGAAGCGCCTGCGCGGCGATTTGCCGCCCTGTCTGCCGGCGCCGGAAGCGCGCGCCCACGTCACCGCTGACCAACCTGCGCCGCTGGCCCCTTTTGATTATCCGCGTCAGTCGATTGACGAGCAGCGTTTTACGCCTGGCGAAGCCGCTGCGCTGCAGCGCCTGCGCGCGTTTTGCCGCCAGCGGGTGGCGGATTACCCTGCGCGGCGTGATTATCCGGCGGATGAGGCGACCAGCGGCCTTTCCGTTTGTCTGGCCGTCGGCACGCTTTCGCCGCGCCAGTGCCTGCATCGCCTGCTGCGCGAGCAGCCGCATGCGCTGGAGGAGGGGGCAGGCGGCGTCTGGCTCAACGAACTGATTTGGCGCGATTTCTATCGCCACCTGCTGGTGGCCTTCCCGGCGCTGTGTAAAAACCAGCCCTTTATGGCGTGGGCCAGACAGCTCGCCTGGCAGCAGCGCGCCGACCATTTCACCGCCTGGTGCGAAGGAAAAACCGGCTATCCGATTGTCGATGCTGCGATGCGCCAGATGAACGCCACCGGCTGGATGCATAACCGCCTGCGGATGATCGCCGCCAGCTTTCTGGTGAAGGATCTCCAGATCGACTGGCGGCGCGGCGAACGCTATTTTATGTCGGTGCTGATTGATGGCGACCTGGCGGCAAATAACGGCGGCTGGCAGTGGGCGGCGTCGACCGGCACCGACGCGGTGCCCTATTTTCGCATTTTCAACCCCACCACGCAGGGCGCACGCTTCGACCCGCAGGGCACATTCATCCGCCGCTGGCTGCCGGAGCTGGCGGCGGTACCGGACAGTGATATTCACGATCCGCACGGCTGGGCGAAGAAAAATCGTCAACGGCTCGATTATCCGTCGCCGATCGTGGAACATAAGGCGGCGAGAGAACAAACCTTAGCGATTTTTGAAGCGGCGCGTAAAGCGTCGCCAGTGATCCCCCCGGAGCAGGTGAATGAATAATTTTGAACTGGAGCAGATCGTCAATCAGCAGCTGAACAGCGCCGCGTTTAGCGACTATGCGCCGAACGGTCTGCAGGTGGAAGGGCGCGAGCATGTCAAAAAGATCGTAACCGGCGTAACCGCCTGTCAGGCGCTGCTGGACGAGGCGGTACGGCTGCAGGCGGATGCGATAATGGTACATCACGGCTACTTCTGGAAAAACGAAGCGCCGGCAATTAAAGGAATGAAGCGCCGTCGCCTGCGCACGCTGCTGGCGAATGACATCAACCTCTATGGCTGGCACCTGCCGCTGGATGCGCACCCGCAGCTGGGTAACAATGCGCAGCTGGCGCAGGCGTTCGGCATTGAGGTGCGCGGCGAAATCCAGCCGCTGGTGCCGTGGGGCGAATTGCAAACCCCGCTGAGCGGCGAGGCGCTGGCGGCGCGCATCGGCGAAACGCTGGGACGTCAGCCGCTGCACTGCGGCGATAACGCGCCGGCGCAGATCCGTCGTATCGCCTGGTGTAGCGGCGGCGGCCAGGGCTTTATCGACAGCGCGGCGGCGTTTGGCGTCGACGCCTTTATTACCGGCGAAGTGTCGGAGCAGACCATCCACAGCGCCCGCGAGAACGGGCTACACTTCTTCGCCGCCGGTCATCACGCCACCGAGCGCGGCGGCATTCGCGCGCTGGGCGAGTGGCTGGCGGCGCAGCATTCGCTGGATGTCACCTTTATTGATATCGACAATCCCGCCTGATCGCCAGCTTTTCTGTTTTGCGGCGGGAGCCTTCCCGCCGTCATCTCTGCGTCACATCTCCATGCAAACCGGTTGACACTCCGTCAGCATCCCCGCATAACTACCTGTCCAGAATGAATAAGTCATAGCATTGCGTTATGTCAGGAGGTGAGTTTTGCAAAGGGCACGTTGTTACCTGTTGGGGGAACGCGCGGTCGTGCTTGAGCTGGAACCGCCCGTATCGCTGCAGAGCCAGCAGCGAATTTGGGGATTAACGCAGCGGCTGCGCGACTATCCGCAGGTGCTGGAAGCGATTCCCGGAATGAATAATCTTACGGTGGTGCTGCGCGATCCGCAGCATCAGGCGCTGGACGCCATTGAACGGCTGCAAACCTGGTGGGAGGAGAGCGAAGCCGCGATCCCCACATCGCGCGAGGTTGCGATCCCGGTAATCTATGGCGGCGAGGCCGGCCCCGATCTCGAGGTGGTCGCGCGGCACTGTCAGCTGACGCCGCAGCAGGTGGTGGCGGCCCATGCCGCCGTACTGTATGACGTCTATTTCATCGGCTTTCAGCCCGGCTTTCCTTATCTGGGCGGGCTGGACAGCCGCCTGCATACGCCGCGTCGCGGTGCGCCGCGCGTACAGGTGCCGGCGGGATCGGTCGGCATCGGCGGCAGCCAGACCGGCATCTATCCGCTCGCCTCGCCCGGCGGCTGGCAGCTGCTTGGCCGCACCACGCTGCCGCTGTTCGATCCACATCAGCAGCCGCCGACGCTGCTGCGTCCGGGCGATCGCGTCCGCTTTGTGCCGCAGAAGGAGGGCATATGCTGAAGATCATTCGTGCCGGGATGAGCGCGACGTTACAGGATGGCGGACGCAGCGGCTGGCGCCAGTTCGGCATCAGCGGCGGCGGCGTACTGGACCAGCCGGCGATGCGCACCGCCAACCTGCTGGTAGGCAACCCGCAGCAGCAGGCGGTGCTGGAGATCACCCTCGGACAGTTTTGTGCCGAGTTTGGACGCGACGGCTGGTTCGCGCTGACCGGCGCAGGCTGCAACGCCGAGCTGGATGGCCGCCCGGTCTGGACCGGCTGGCGAATGCCGATTAAAAAAGGGCAGCGCCTGACGCTCTCGATGCCGGTGCGCGGCATGCGCAGCTATCTGGCGATCAACGGCGGCTTCGCGGTAGAGCCGCTGCTCGGCTCCTGCAGCACCGATCTTAACGCCGCTTTCGGCGGCTGGCAGGGCCGGCGCCTGCAGGATGGCGACGTGCTGCCGCTGGCGGCCCCGACGCGCGACTTCCGTGACAAAGCGGGCGTGCGGCAGCTGCTGTGGGGCAACCGCCTGCGCGCGCTGCCTGGCCCGGAATATCATGAGTTCAGCCATGAATCGCAGGAGGCATTCTGGCGCGTCTCCTGGCGGCTCGATCCGCAAAGCAACCGTATGGGCTATCGCCTGCAGGGACGACCGCTGGCGCGTGAAAGCCGGCGCGAGCTGCTGTCGCACGGCCTGTTGCCCGGCGTGATTCAGGTGCCTCATAACGGGCAGCCGATCGTGCTGATGGCCGACGCGCAGACCACCGGCGGCTATCCGCGCATCGCCTGTGTGATCGAAGCCGATCTTTACCATCTGGCGCAGATCCGCCTCGGCGAACCGATCCATTTTATTCACTGCACGCTGGAAGAAGCGCTGCAGGCGAAACAGCAGCAGCAGCAGGTACTGGAGCGCATGTCATGGGGGCTGGAAGATGAAAATTGATTTAAACGCCGATTTAGGCGAAGGGTGCGGCAGCGATCGCGAGCTGCTGCAGCTGGTCAGCTCGGCGAACATCGCCTGCGGCTTTCATGCGGGCGACGCGCAAACCATGCTGCAATCGGTACGCTGGGCGCGCGAGTTCGGCGTGGCGATCGGCGCGCATCCCGCTTTCCCCGATCGGGAGAATTTCGGCCGCAGCGCGATGCAGCTGCCACCGGAGACCGTCTACGCGCAGGTGCTGTATCAGATCGGCGCGCTGAAAGCGCTGGCGGAAAGCGAAGGCGCATGCCTGACGCACGTAAAGCCGCACGGCATGCTCTATAACCAGGCGGCACGCGATGCGACGCTGGCGGACGCCATCGCGCGCGCGGTCAGGGCCGCGGGCGGCGATCTGCTGCTGGTGGGGCTGGCGGGCAGCGAATCGGTGCGCGCCGCGCAGCATTACGGCTTGCGTACCCGGGAAGAGGTGTTTGCCGATCGCGGCTATCAGGCGGATGGTTCGCTGGTGCCGCGCGGTCAGCCGGGCGCGATGATCGAAGAAGAAGAACAGGCGATTTCGCGTACGCTTTCGATGGTGCGAGAGGGTAAAGTCGAGAGTGTGACGGGAGAGTGGGTCGCGTTACGGGCGCAGACTGTCTGCCTGCACGGCGATGGCCCGCACGCGTTGGCTTTCGCCCGTCGTCTGCGCGACGCTTTCGCCGCGCAGCAAATTTTGGTCAGCAGCGACGGCTGACATTTTGCCCCGGCGCGCCGGGGATTTCATCAGGAGAAATAGCATGCAACCTCTGGTTAATTTATGGCCGCTGCTCGGCATCGCAGCCATCGTGGTCGGCTTTTTACTGCGTTTCAACCCGGTGCTGGTGGTGATCATCGCCGGCATCATCACCGGCGTGGCGGCGCATATGCCGCTGGCCGACATTCTGGAAAAACTCGGCTCGGGCTTTCTCAGCACGCGCAACCTGCCGTTTATCCTGCTGCTGCCGCTGGCGGTAATCGGCCTGCTGGAGCGGCACGGCCTGAAAGAACGGGCGCAGGCGTGGATAGCGACGATTAAAACCGCTACCGCCGGACGCCTGTTGACGGTTTACCTGCTGGTGCGCGAGGCGACGGCGGCGCTGGGGCTGACCAGCCTGGGCGGCCACCCGCAGATGGTGCGCCCGCTGCTGGCGCCGATGGCGGAAGGGGCGACGGAAAACCGTTACGGCGAGCTGCCGGAAGCGGTGCGTCACCGGCTGCGCGCCATGTCCGCCGCGACCGATAACGTCGGGCTGTTCTTCGGGGAGGATATTTTCGTCGCCTTCGGCGCGATTATCTTTATGCATAACTTTATGCTGGAGTCGGGCGGCATCCAGACCGAGCCGCTGCATATCGCGCTGTGGGGCATCCCTACCGCGGTGAGCGCCTTTATTATCCATTCCCTGCGGCTGCGTCGGCTCGACAGGAAGCTGGCGGCGGAACTGAGCGCGTTGAATCACGCCGCGCTGCAGCAGAAAGGAGGCCGCTAATGTTTCAGCAACAGTATCTGTTTTACCTGGCCGGCCTGATCCTGCTGGTAGTGGCGTTGATGTCGTGGCGCGACAAAGCGAACCCGCGCCGCTTCACCACCGGACTGTTTTGGGGGCTTTACGGGCTGATGTTTTTCATCGGCGACTGGGCCTACCGGCTGGCGGAGCAGTTTGCCGGCGACGGCGCGGCGGGGGCGCGTAGCCTGCATATCGTTATCGGCGCGCTGGTCGTGCTGATGGCGCTGATCGCCGGCTTCGGCGGCGTACGGCTGGGCCGCTACCATCAGCGCAGTGACGATGAGCGTCAGCAGAGCGCCAGCCGCCTCGGCAACCGCCTGTTCCTGCCGGCGCTGGCGATCCCGCTGGTAACGGTGGCTGGCGTGCTGGCGTTTAACCATATTCCCGGTTTGCAACAGGGGCTGTTCGGCGCGGGCAACCACTCCACGCTGGTGACGCTGTTTTCCATGACCGTCGGCTGCTTCGTCGGCTGGCTGGTGGCGCTGAAAATCAGCCGCGAAAAACCGGCGCAGTCGCTGCAGGAGGCGCGACGTCTGCTGGATGCTATCGGCTGGGCGTTTATTCTGCCGCAGATCCTCGCCACTCTTGGACTGCTGTTCACCACGGCGGGGGTGGGGTCGGCTATCGCGCACCTTACCGAGCAATATCTGGCGGTGGATAATCGCTTTATCGCCGTGGCGGTATTCGTACTGGGCATGGCGCTGTTGACCATGATTATGGGCAACGCCTTCGCCGCGTTCCCCATCGTCACCGCCGGCATTGGCATTCCGATCCTGGTTTTACAGCATGGCGGCAACCCGGCGGTGATGGCGGCAATCGGGATGTTCTCCGGCTACTGCGGCACGCTGATGACGCCAATGGCGGCTAACTTTAATATTGTGCCAGCGGCGCTGCTGGAGCTGCCCGATCGCAACGCGGTGATCAAAGCGCAGACGCCAACCGGCGTGCTATTGTTAATTGTTAACATTTTTCTGCTCTATTTCCTGATGTTCCTGTGAGGCGATGATGAGAACAGTGCTGATTACAGCGTTCGCGCCTTTTGGCGGCGAACAAATTAACCCCTCCTGGGAAGCGGTGCGTCAGCTCGATGAGCGAATGATAGGCGGCTGCAAGGTCGTAGCGAAAGAGCTGCCCTGCGCCTTCGGCGACGCGCTGACCGCGCTCTATGTCGAAATGGAGGCGCTGCAGCCGGAGCTGGTGATCGCGGTAGGGCAGGCGGGCGGGCGCGCCGATATCACCGTAGAGCGCGTCGGCATTAACATTAACGACGCGCGCATTGCGGATAATAATGGCAATCAGCCGATCGATGAGCCGATTGTGCCCGGCGGGCCGGCGGCCTATTTCGCAACGCTGCCGATCAAAGCCATCGTTGGGGGCATCCGCGAAGCGGGCATACCCGCCTCGGTTTCGCAGACTGCCGGCACCTACGTCTGTAACCATGTGATGTATGGCCTGCTGCATCGTCTCGCCCAGCAGGGCGATAACGCGCGCGGCGGTTTTATTCATATTCCTTACCTGCCGGAGCAGGCGGTAAATCATCCCGGCGCGCCCAGTATGGCGGCACAAACCGTTATTCTGGCGCTGGAGATGGCGATTACCATTGCATTACGGACGGAACAGGATCTGCGCCTGTCAGGCGGCGCGACGCATTAACAGGATAACGCTATGCCAGAAGGACCAGAGATCCGCCGGGCGGCGGATCGGCTGGAGGAAGCCATTGTCGGCAAACCTTTGACGGATGTCTGGTTTGCCTTTCCGCAGCTGAAAACCTATGAAAACGCCCTGATCGGCGAAACGGTCACCGCGATAGAGACGCGTGGCAAAGCGCTGCTGACGCACTTCTCTAACGGGCTGACGCTCTACAGCCATAATCAGCTGTACGGCGTCTGGCGGGTGGTGAAAACCGGCAGCGAAGCGTCAACGCAGCGCATACTGCGGGTGCGGCTCGCCTGCGCGGAGCAGACCATTCTGCTCTACAGCGCATCGGATATTGAGATGCACAACAGCGATACGCTGGCGGCGCAGCCGTTTTTACAGCGTATCGGTCCTGATGTGCTGGATGACGAGTTGACGGAGGAGGCGGTGCGCGAGCGCCTGCTGTCGCCGCGTTTTCGGCGGCGTCAGTTCAGCGGCCTGCTGCTGGATCAGGCTTTTCTGGCGGGTCTGGGCAACTATCTGCGGGTGGAAATATTGTGGCAGGCGGAGCTGGCGCCGCAGCACCGGGCGCAGGATCTGACCGAGCCGCAGCTGCAGCGGTTGAGCCGGGCGCTGCTGGCGATCCCGCGTCACTCCTACCGCATGCGCGGCACCATGAAAAGCGCGCACCACGAGGCGGCCTTTCGCTTTAAGGTATTCCACCGCGCAGGGAAGCTGTGCGAGCGCTGTGGCGGAGTAATTGAAAAGACTACGCTCTCTTCGCGCCCCTTTTACTGGTGCCCCGGCTGTCAGCATTAAGCTTATCGCAGACAATAAAAAAGGGCCCGCAGGCCCTTTTTCTTTCGCGGCAGATTACTTCTGCAGCTGGGAAGCGAACTCACGCTGTTCGTAACCGGTATAGAGCTGACGCGGACGGGCGATTTTCATCCCTTCATCATGCATCTCTTTCCAGTGCGCGATCCAGCCGACGGTACGCGCCATAGCAAAGATCACCGTGAACATTGAAGAGGGAATACCCATCGCTTTCAGAATGATGCCAGAGTAGAAATCGACGTTCGGATAGAGTTTGCGTTCAATAAAGTACGGGTCATTGAGCGCGATATGTTCCAGCTCCATCGCCACTTCCAGCAGATCGTCCTTCATGCCCAGCTCGTTCAGCACTTCGTGACAGGTTTCGCGCATCACGGTGGCGCGCGGGTCATAGTTTTTGTAAACACGATGACCGAAGCCCATCAGGCGGAAAGAGTCGTTCTTATCTTTCGCGCGGCGGACGAATTCCGGGATGTGATCTTTGTGGCTGATCTCTTCCAGCATACGCAGGCAGGCTTCGTTGGCGCCGCCGTGCGCCGGTCCCCACAGCGAGGCGATGCCGGCTGCGATACAGGCGAACGGGTTGGCACCCGAGGAGCCGGCGGTACGTACGGTCGAAGTAGAGGCGTTCTGCTCGTGGTCAGCGTGCAGGATCAGAATACGATCCATCGCGCGCTCCAGCACCGGGTTCACCTTATACTCTTCACACGGGGTGGCAAACATCATATGCAGGAAGTTGCCGGCGTAGGAGAGGTCGTTGCGTGGATAAACAAACGGCTGACCGATCGAATATTTGTAGCACATCGCCGCCACGGTCGGCATTTTCGACAGCAGGCGGAACGCGGCGATTTCACGGTGACGCTCAATGTTAACGTCCAGCGAATCGTGATAGAACGCGGCCAGCGCGCCGGTCACGCCGCACATCACCGCCATCGGGTGAGAATCGCGACGGAAGCCGTGGAACAGACGGGTAATCTGCTCATGAATCATGGTATGGCGCGTAACGGTGGTGCGGAACTCTTCGAACTGCGCCTGGGTTGGTGCTTCGCCGTTCAGCAGGATATAGCAGACTTCAAGATAGTTAGAGTGGGTGGCGAGCTGATCGATAGGATAACCACGATGGAGCAGGATACCTTCATCACCATCAATATAGGTGATCTTCGATTCACAGGACGCAGTAGAGGTAAAACCGGGGTCGAACGTGAACAGGCCTTGTGAACCGAGGCTACGCACGTCAACAACATCCTGACCCAGTGTGCCGTGCAGCACGTCCAGTTCGACAGGAGCTTCACCGTTCAGGGTTAGCGTCACTTTTTTATCAGACATTTACAGTCTCCTTAGCGCCATATTTGGTGGATCTTTGACACCAAAATTACCATCATGCTGCGGATTGCGTGAAATAAATGCAGACTATCAACTCTGTGGCATGGTGTCGCGTGCAGGGTACAGAGTGACGGCGCGGTTGGAAGCTTCCGGCAAACATGATGCTAATGCGTTCTGCGGTTGTTAAAGATCCGTTCTGGTCATTATAGAATTTTAACTAATAACCTGATGCATTTAGCAATTTATTTAATCACTGTTACATAACTTGTGTTTAGGGGAAAGTGTATCCCCATAACTTTTGCGCATCATAGGACTTTTGTGCGTTAGTTTGTAACTGAAATGTTGAACTTTTGTCAAATCAGATAATTAAATTTGTTTAAAATGTGAAAATTGAGAGATCGATCACTGTTCCGCCTAAATGTTTCCAAAGCGTTTGTAGGGGAATTGTAATAAGAATGTGATCGTCCTATACTGCCGCCAGGTCTCCGGAATACCCTGACACCGAGAGCCACCCAGCGTTTTATCGCTTCAATTAACACTGGATGTTGCTGTTTTGGTGCCGGTGCGCAGTCTGACCACGCCCGTGATCGGCTTTCACCTTCAGGACCGGAGGAAGCAAAATAAGAAAGGCTGTGTGGGCAAAACCGTGAAAAAACAAAGACCTGTCAACTTGGATCTCACTACGATCCGGTTTCCCGTTACTGCAATTGCGTCCATTCTCCACCGCGTTTCCGGCGTCATCAGTTTTGTGGCCGTCGGTATTCTGCTCTGGCTACTGGGTCTCTCGCTCTCCTCACCCGAAGGCTTCCTGCAGGCATCTGCCGTCATGAACAGCTTTTTCGCTAAGTTCATTATGTGGGGCATCCTCACCGCACTGGCCTGGCACACTGTCGGCGGCATTCGTCACATGCTGATGGACTTCGGATATTTAGCTGAAACCCAGCGCGTCGGCAATAGCTCAGCGCGTATCGGCTTCGGCATTACTATCGTGCTTTCAATTCTGGCGGGAGTCCTCGTATGGTAAGCAATGCTACTGCACTGGGGCGCAATGGCGTGCAGGACTGGCTGCTGCTGCGTGCCACTGCAATCCTTATTACGCTCTATACCCTGTATATCCTCGGCTTCTTTATTGTGTCCGATACCCTGACATACGATATCTGGCGCGCCTTCTTCGCCTCTTCCTTTACGAAAGTCTTTACGCTGCTGACGCTGTTCTCCACCGTGATCCACGGCTGGATCGGTATGTGGCAGGTATTGACGGACTACATTAAGCCGCTGGCGTGGCGCCTGCTGTTGCAGCTGGTGATTGTCGTCGCGCTGTTGGTCTATGCGATTTATGGAACCGTTGTGGTATGGGGTGCGTAAGATGAATTTGCCAGTCAGAGAGTTTGATGCCGTAGTGATCGGGGCAGGCGGCGCAGGTATGCGCGCGGCCCTACAGATTTCACAGGCGGGGCAGAGCTGTGCCCTGCTGTCTAAAGTTTTCCCGACCCGTTCCCATACCGTGTCCGCACAGGGCGGCATCACCGTCGCGCTGGGCAACAGCCACGAAGATAACTGGGAATGGCACATGTACGATACCGTTAAAGGTTCCGACTATATCGGCGACCAGGACGCGATTGAATATATGTGTAAAACCGGCCCGGAAGCGATTCTGGAGCTGGAGCATATGGGCCTGCCATTCTCCCGTCTCGACGACGGCCGCATTTACCAGCGTCCGTTTGGCGGTCAGTCGCGCAACTTTGGCGGTGAGCAGGCGGCGCGTACCGCCGCGGCCGCCGACCGTACCGGCCATGCGCTGCTGCATACCCTGTATCAGCAGAACCTGAAAAACAAAACCACCATCTTCTCCGAATGGTACGCGCTCGATCTGGTGAAAAACCAGGATGGCGCCGTGGTGGGCTGTACCGCGCTGAGCATTGAAACCGGCGAAGTGGTCTACTTCAAGGCGAAAGCCACGGTGCTGGCCACCGGCGGCGCGGGCCGAATTTACCAGTCCACCACGAATGCGCACATCAATACCGGCGATGGCGTCGGCATGGCGCTGCGCGCGGGCGTGCCGGTGCAGGATATGGAGATGTGGCAGTTCCACCCGACCGGCATCGCCGGCGCGGGCGTGCTGGTAACCGAAGGCTGTCGCGGCGAAGGCGGCTACCTGCTGAACAAGCACGGCGAGCGCTTTATGGAACGTTACGCGCCGAACGCCAAAGATTTGGCGGGTCGCGACGTGGTAGCGCGTTCAATGATGATTGAGATTCGCGAAGGCCGTGGCTGCGAAGGCCCGTGGGGCCCACACATTAAGCTGAAGCTGGATCATCTGGGCAGTGAAGTACTGGAATCCCGCCTGCCGGGCATTCTGGAACTGTCGCGTACTTTCGCCCACGTCGATCCGGTGAAAGAGCCGATCCCGGTCATCCCGACCTGTCACTACATGATGGGCGGCATTCCGACCAAAGTGACCGGCCAGGCGCTGACCCTGAACGAAAAAGGCGAAGATGTGGTGGTGCCAGGCTTGTTCGCCGTTGGCGAAATCGCCTGCGTATCGGTACATGGCGCTAACCGCCTCGGTGGCAACTCGCTGCTGGATCTGGTGGTCTTCGGCCGCGCCGCCGGCCTGCATCTGCTGGAGTCTATCCAGGAGCAGGGCGAGCTGCGTGATGCTTCTTCTGACGATATCGACGCCGCGATGGCGCGCTACCGCCGCTGGGATAACAACACCACGGGTGAAGATCCGGTGGAAATCCGCAGAGCGCTGCAAAGCTGCATGCAGAACAACTTCTCGGTATTCCGTGAAGGCGACGCGATGGCAAAAGGGCTGGAGGATCTCAGGCAGATCCGCGAGCGCCTGCAGCAGGCGCGTCTGGACGACCGCTCCAGCGATTTCAACACCCAACGCGTTGAGTGTCTGGAGCTGGATAACCTGATGGAAACAGCGTTCGCTACCGCCGTAGCGGCCAACTACCGCACGGAAAGCCGCGGCGCCCACAGCCGTTTTGACTACCCGGATCGTGACGATGAGAACTGGCTGTGCCATTCGCTCTATCTGCCGCAAACCGAAAGCATGACGCGCCGTGAGGTGAACATGCAGCCGAAACTGCGCGCCGCTTTCCCGCCGAAAGTGCGTACCTACTAATTTGCGGAGAAAAGACGATGAGACTCGAATTTTCCATTTATCGTTATAACCCGGATGTGGATGACGCGCCCCGTATGCAGGATTACACCCTGGAAGCGGAAGATGGACGCGACATGATGCTGCTGGACGCGCTGATTAAACTGAAAGAGCAGGACCCGTCGCTGGCGTTCCGCCGCTCCTGTCGTGAAGGGGTGTGCGGCTCCGACGGTCTGAACATGAATGGCCGCAACGGGCTGGCGTGCATTACGCCGGTTTCGGCGCTGGGCAACGGCAAGCAGAAGATTGTTATCCGCCCGCTGCCGGGCCTGCCGGTGATCCGCGACTTAGTCGTGGACATGGGCCAGTTCTACAAGCAGTATGAGAAGATTAAGCCTTACCTGTTGAATAATGGCGAAAATCCGCCGGCGCGCGAGCATCTGCAGACGCCGGGCGAGCGTGCGCATCTGGATGGCCTTTACGAGTGCATCCTCTGCGCCTGCTGCTCAACCTCTTGCCCGTCGTTCTGGTGGAACCCGGACAAGTTCGTTGGGCCTGCGGGGCTGCTGGCCGCCTATCGCTTCCTGATTGACAGCCGCGACACCGAAACCGAGGCGCGTCTGGATAACCTGAGCGACGCTTTCAGCGTATTCCGCTGCCACAGCATCATGAACTGTGTCAGCGTGTGCCCAAAAGGGTTGAACCCCACCAAGGCGATCGGCCACATTAAGTCGATGCTGTTGCAACGTAACGCGTAACGGAAACGCCATCCGGGAACCCAGGTTCCCGGATGTTTTACGGAGACCCCGGTAAGGTCTGTCAGGGCGAAAATGCGCTGCCGCGACAAACCTTACCAAGGTTCCCTTACGGGCCAGGGCATCGGTTGCCCACAGCGCTCGTATCGATGAACTGGATCTGGCTGTGCCGCACCTCTGATAAGCAGGCGTGCGACGCAGCGTTGGGCAAGCCGGTAACCCGGCAACAATGAAACCTCGAAAAAAGCATGTAATGCTTAAGGGATCACAATGCAGAACAGCGCAATGAAGCCCTGGCTTGACTCTTCCTGGCTGGCCGGCGCGAACCAATCTTACATAGAGCAGCTCTATGAGGATTTTCTCACCGATCCTGACTCTGTTGATGCTGTGTGGCGCGACATGTTCCAGCAGCTTCCCGGCACCGGGCTCAGGCCTGAGCAGTTCCACTCCTCAACGCGCGACTATTTCCGTCGCCTGGCGAAAGATACCTCACGCTATGCCGCCTCCGTTGGCGATCCCGATGCCAATGCCAAACAGGTTAAAGTCCTGCAGTTAATCAACGCTTACCGTTTCCGCGGCCATCAGCACGCCAGCCTCGATCCGCTGGGACTGTGGCAGCAGGAGCAGGTGTCGGATCTCGATCCCGCGTTTCATGGCCTGAGCGAGGCGGACTATCAGGAAACCTTCAACGTCGGCTCCTTTGCTATCGGCAAAGATCGCCTGCAGCTCGGCGAGCTGATTAACGCGCTGAAGCAGACCTACTGCGGCCCGATCGGCGCGGAATATATGCATATCACCAATACGGAAGAGAAGCGTTGGATCCAGCAGCGCATCGAATCGGTAGTGGGTCACGCGGCCTTCAGCAGCGAAGAGAAAAAAGGCTTCCTGAAAGAGCTGACCGCAGCGGAAGGCCTGGAGCGCTATCTGGGGGCGAAATTCCCTGGCGCGAAACGCTTCTCGCTGGAAGGCGGCGACGCGCTGGTGCCGATGCTGCGCGAGATGATCCGTCACGCCGGCAAAAATGGCACCCGCGAAGTGGTGCTGGGTATGGCGCACCGCGGCCGTCTGAACGTGCTGATCAACGTGCTGGGCAAAAAGCCGCAGGATCTGTTCGACGAATTCGCCGGCAAGCATAAAGAGCATCTCGGCACCGGCGACGTGAAATACCATATGGGCTTCTCCTCCGACGTGGAGACCGAAGGCGGTATGGTTCACCTGGCGCTGGCGTTTAACCCGTCGCACCTCGAGATCGTCAGCCCGGTAGTGATGGGCTCGGTGCGCGCGCGTCTCGATCGTCTGGATGAGCCGGTCAGCAACAAAGTGCTGCCGATCACCATTCACGGCGATGCGGCGGTGATCGGTCAGGGCGTGGTGCAGGAAACCCTGAACATGTCTCAGGCGCGCGGCTACGAAGTGGGCGGTACAGTGCGTATCGTGATCAACAACCAGATCGGCTTTACCACTTCCAACCCGAAAGATGCCCGCTCTACGCAATACTGCACCGATATCGGCAAAATGGTGCAGTCGCCGATTTTCCACGTCAACGCTGACGACCCGGAAGCGGTGGCCTTCGTGACCCGACTGGCGCTCGATTTCCGCAACACCTTCAAGCGCGACGTCTTTATCGATCTGGTTTGCTATCGCCGCCACGGCCATAACGAAGCGGACGAGCCGAGCGCCACGCAGCCGGTGATGTACCAGAAAATCAAAAAGCATCCGACGCCGCGTAAAATTTACGCCGATCGTCTGGAAGCGGAGCAGGTGATCAACCTGGAAGACGCTACCGAGATGGTCAACCTTTACCGCGATGCGCTCGACGCGGGCGAATGCGTGGTGCCGGAATGGCGTCCGATGAGCCTGCACTCTTTCACCTGGTCGCCTTACCTCAACCACGAGTGGGATGAGAGCTACCCGGAGAAAGTGGATTTCAAACGTCTGCAGGAACTGGCAAAACGCATCAGCCAGGTACCGGATTCGGTGGAAGTGCAGTCGCGCGTCGCGAAGATTTACAACGACCGTGCCGAAATGGCGGCGGGCAACAAGCTGTTCGACTGGGGCGCTGCGGAAAACCTGGCCTACGCCACGCTGGTGGATGAAGGCATTCCGGTGCGTATCTCCGGTGAAGACTCCGGTCGCGGCACCTTCTTCCATCGTCATGCGGTGGTCCATAATCAGGCGAACGGCTCAACCTATACGCCGCTGCAGCACATCCATAACGGCCAGGGCCAGTTCCGCGTCTGGGACTCGGTGCTGTCGGAAGAGGCGGTGCTGGCGTTTGAGTATGGCTACGCTACCGCGGAGCCGCGCACCCTGACCATCTGGGAAGCGCAGTTCGGCGACTTCGCCAACGGCGCGCAGGTGGTGATTGACCAGTTCATTAGCTCCGGCGAGCAGAAATGGGGCCGGATGTGCGGCCTGGTGATGCTGCTGCCGCACGGCTACGAAGGGCAGGGCCCGGAACACTCCTCGGCGCGTCTGGAACGTTATCTCCAGCTCTGCGCAGAACAGAATATGCAGGTGTGCGTCCCGTCTACGCCGGCGCAGGTTTACCACATGCTGCGCCGTCAGGCGCTGCGCGGTATGCGTCGTCCGTTGGTGGTGATGTCGCCGAAATCGCTGCTGCGTCATCCGCTGGCGGTCTCATCGCTGGATGAGCTGGCGAACGGCAGCTTCCAGCCTGCTATCGGCGAAGTCGACGACCTCGATCCGAAAGCGGTGAAACGCGTGGTGCTGTGCGCCGGCAAGGTCTACTACGATCTGCTGGAGCAGCGCCGCAAAAATGAACAAAACGATGTCGCAATCGTGCGTATCGAGCAGCTCTATCCGTTCCCGCATAAAGCGGTACAGGAAGCGCTGCAGCCTTACGCGCACGTGCATGATTTCGTCTGGTGTCAGGAGGAGCCGCTGAATCAGGGCGCCTGGTATTGCAGCCAGCACCACTTCCGCGAAGTGGTTCCTTTTGGTGCTTCTTTACGTTATGCCGGTCGTCCGGCTTCCGCTTCACCTGCTGTAGGTTACATGTCTGTACACCTGAAACAGCAGCAAGACCTGGTTAATGACGCGCTGAACGTTGATTAAATAAGGAAAGATAATGAGTAGCGTAGATATTCTCGTTCCCGACCTGCCTGAATCTGTTGCTGATGCCACTGTAGCAACCTGGCATAAGAAACCGGGCGATGCGGTAAGCCGCGATGAAGTGCTGGTTGAAATCGAAACGGATAAAGTCGTTCTGGAAGTGCCTGCTTCTGCGGACGGCGTGCTGGAAGCTGTACTGGAAGATGAAGGCGCCACCGTGACCTCGCGTCAGATTCTGGGCCGCCTGAAAGAAGGCAACAGCGGCGGCAAAGAGACCGCCGCCAAAGCGGAAAGCAATGAATCCACGCCGGCGCAGCGTCAATCCGCGTCGCTGGAAGAAGAGAGCAATGACGCACTGAGCCCGGCGATCCGTCGTCTGATCGCGGAACATAGCCTGGACGCGGCAGCCATCAAAGGCACCGGCGTCGGCGGCCGTATCACGCGTGAAGATGTGGAAAAACATCTGAAACAGCAGCCGGCCGCAGCGAAAGCGGAGCCGAAACAGGAAGCCGCGCCGCAGCCGCTGGTAGGCCGCAGCGAGAAACGCGTCCCGATGACGCGTCTGCGCAAACGCGTCGCCGAACGTCTGCTGGAAGCGAAGAACAGCACCGCGATGCTGACCACCTTCAACGAAGTGAACATGAAGCCGATTATGGATCTGCGCAAGCAGTACGGCGATGCCTTCGAGAAGCGTCACGGCGTGCGTCTGGGCTTTATGTCCTTCTATATCAAGGCAGTAGTAGAAGCGCTGAAGCGTTATCCGGAAGTGAACGCCTCGATCGACGGCGACGACGTGGTTTATCACAACTACTTCGATGTCAGCATCGCCGTTTCCACACCGCGCGGCCTGGTGACGCCGGTACTGCGCGATGTCGATACGCTGAGCATGGCGGATATCGAGAAGAAAATTAAAGAGCTGGCGGTGAAAGGCCGTGACGGCAAGCTGACGGTTGAAGAGCTGACCGGCGGCAACTTTACCATCACCAACGGCGGCGTCTTCGGTTCGCTGATGTCCACGCCGATCATCAACCCGCCGCAGAGCGCCATTCTGGGCATGCACGCCATTAAAGATCGTCCGATGGCGGTCAATGGCCAGGTGGTGATCCTGCCGATGATGTATCTGGCGCTCTCTTACGATCACCGTTTGATCGATGGCCGCGAATCCGTGGGCTATCTGGTGGCGGTGAAAGAGATGCTGGAAGATCCGGCGCGCCTGCTGCTGGACGTTTAATCTTGCCGGGCGCGGTGATGCCGCGCCCAACGTTATTAATCTTTTCAGACCTGAATGGATAGAACATCATGAACTTACACGAGTACCAGGCGAAACAGCTGTTTGCACGGTATGGCTTACCGGCACCCACCGGCTACGCCTGCACTACGCCACGCGAAGCGGAAGAAGCGGCCTCTAAAATCGGCGCAGGCCCGTGGGTAGTTAAATGTCAGGTTCATGCCGGCGGCCGCGGTAAAGCGGGCGGTGTGAAAGTGGTTAAGAGCAAAGAAGAGATCCGTACCTTCGCGGAGAACTGGCTGGGTAAACGTCTGGTCACTTACCAAACGGATGCGGAAGGGCAGCCGGTAAACCAGATTCTGGTGGAAGCGGCGACCGATATCGATCAGGAGCTGTATCTGGGCGCGGTTGTTGACCGCAGCACGCGTCGCGTGGTGTTTATGGCCTCTACCGAAGGCGGCGTTGAGATTGAGAAAGTGGCGGAAGAGACCCCGCACCTGATCCATAAAATGGCGCTTGATCCGCTGACTGGCCCGCAGCCTTATCAGGGCCGTGAGCTGGCGTTCAAGCTGGGCCTGACCGGCAAGCAGGTGAACCAGTTCACCAAAATCTTTATGGGCCTCGCTACTCTGTTCCTGGAGCGCGACCTGGCGCTGGTGGAGATCAACCCGCTGGTGATCACCAAACAGGGCGACCTGATCTGCCTGGATGGCAAACTGGGTGCCGACGGCAACGCCATGTTCCGTCAGCCGGAGCTGCGCGAAATGCGTGACCCGAGCCAGGAAGATCCGCGCGAAGCGCACGCGACGCAGTGGGAACTGAACTACGTTGCGCTGGAAGGCAACATCGGTTGTATGGTGAACGGCGCCGGTCTGGCGATGGGCACCATGGACATCGTGAAGCATCACGGCGGCCAGCCGGCTAACTTCCTTGACGTGGGCGGCGGCGCGACCAAAGAGCGCGTAACCGAAGCGTTTAAAATCATCCTCTCTGACGACGCGGTAAAAGCGGTATTCGTTAACATTTTCGGCGGCATCGTACGCTGCGACCTGATTGCCGATGGCATCATCGGCGCAGTAGCCGAAGTGGGCGTCAACGTACCGGTCGTGGTACGTCTTGAAGGGAACAACGCTGAGCTGGGCGCACAGAAACTGGCGGACAGCGGACTGAACATTATTGCGGCAACCAGCCTGACCGACGCGGCCCAACGCGTTGTTGCCGCAGCGGAGGGTAAATAATGTCCATTTTGATCGACAAAAACACCAAAGTTATCTGCCAGGGTTTCACCGGCGGCCAGGGTACATTCCACTCTGAGCAGGCGCTGGCCTATGGTACGCAGCTGGTTGGCGGCGTGACGCCAGGCAAAGGCGGCACCACCCATCTCGGCCTGCCGGTATTCAACACCGTGCGCGAAGCGGTAGAAGCGACCGGTGCGACCGCCTCTGTGATCTACGTTCCGGCGCCGTTCTGCAAAGATGGCATCCTGGAAGCGATCGACGCGGGCATTAAATTAATCATCACCATCACCGAAGGCATCCCGACACTGGATATGCTGACAGTGAAAGTGAAGCTGGACGAAGCGGGCGTACGTATGATCGGCCCGAACTGCCCGGGCGTGATCACGCCGGGCGAATGCAAAATCGGCATCATGCCGGGTCACATTCATCAGCCGGGCCGCATCGGCATCGTTTCCCGCTCCGGCACGCTGACCTATGAAGCTGTGAAGCAGACCACCGACATCGGCTACGGCCAGTCCACCTGCGTGGGTATCGGCGGCGACCCGATTCCGGGCTCCAACTTCATCGATATCCTGGAGATGTTCCAGAATGACCCGCAGACGGAAGCGATCGTGATGATCGGTGAAATCGGCGGCAGCGCCGAAGAAGAAGCAGCGGCCTTCATCAAGGAACATGTGACCAAACCGGTTGTGGGCTACATTGCCGGCGTAACCGCGCCGAAAGGCAAGCGTATGGGCCACGCCGGCGCCATCATCGCAGGCGGTAAAGGCACGGCGGATGAGAAATTCGCTGCGCTGGAAGCGGCCGGCGTGAAAACCGTTCGTAGCCTGGCAGACATTGGCGACGCCGTAAAAGCTGTTCTCCCTCTGAAATAATCCGTGTCGGATGATTGAATCTTCAGGCCACCTTCGGGTGGCCTTTTTTATCTGTTTTTATTTCCCATGCGATAGCCTGATGTATACCGTCGCTTTGCGCCGCACAGGCGGCCTATATTGGGTTGCCACGGCGGTATCCGTTATTGCGCTCTGTTAATAAGAAAGTAATAACCGGTTTAATAAATGTAAAAATAAACGTTTTTATAAAGGGCGTGCAGGGCCATAAAATATTAATAAAAGCCACTGCTGTTCAGATTTTTTCTAAATCTATTTTACGCGCTTCAGGCGTGATTCGCTGGGCGATTAACGGCTTCAAAGATTTAATTAAACAATTAAACAACAAATTGGTTACCTGTTATCTCATTAATTTATCTTCTTTTAACGAGGGGTAACGATTTTATAAGTCATTGAAACAGATGTATTTATATTTCTTTAGCGTTTTTTTAATTAAATTGCGCTATATCAACTTCGTCTTTATAACGCTTTTGTGGTAAATGCGAATCTGGATCAAAAAATATTTACCTCGTCACGCTAATTTCGCTTTACCGTATCGTTTGTAAGGGTATGATATTGCCGTCTCACTCTGGAAGTGCTTATTAACTTCAAATCAACCGCTGGCTGGCGGTCGGGATCGTTCGTCCGTTAACCAGTAATAAAAGCAGCTTTTTTTTAACAGCAATCAGCATGGCGCAATTTGTCCGCTGCGGCGGTGAATAAAGCCGTGTCTTAAATGCTTTCAGCGAAAAGCAAGGGGTTAAGATGTTTGATATCGTCGAACTGTCGCGTTTACAGTTTGCCCTGACGGCGATGTACCATTTCCTGTTCGTACCGTTAACGCTGGGTATGGCGTTTCTGTTGGCGATCATGGAAACCGTCTACGTTCTGTCGGGTAAGCAAATCTACAAAGATATGACCAAATTCTGGGGCAAGTTGTTTGGCATCAACTTCGCGCTCGGGGTGGCAACGGGCCTGACCATGGAATTCCAGTTTGGCACCAACTGGTCTTATTACTCTCACTACGTCGGCGATATCTTCGGCGCCCCGCTGGCGATCGAAGGCCTGATGGCCTTTTTCCTTGAATCCACCTTTGTCGGCCTCTTTTTCTTCGGCTGGGATCGGCTGGGCAAAGTGCAGCACATGGCCGTGACCTGGCTGGTGGCGCTTGGCTCCAACCTCTCCGCGCTCTGGATTCTGGTGGCTAACGGCTGGATGCAGAACCCGGTCGCCTCGGAGTTTAACTTCGAAACCATGCGTATGGAGATGGTGAGTTTCTCTGAACTGGTGCTTAACCCGGTGGCGCAGGTGAAATTCGTGCATACCGTTGCGGCGGGCTATACCACCGGCGCCATGTTTATTCTCGGCATCAGCGCTTACTACCTGCTGCGCGGCCGCGATCTCGCTTTCGCGAAACGCTCTTTCGCCATCGCCGCCAGCTTCGGCATGGCGGCGGTGCTGTCGGTGATCGTGCTGGGCGATGAGTCCGGCTACGAGATGGGCGACGTGCAGAAAACCAAGCTGGCGGCGATTGAAGCGGAGTGGGAAACCCAGCCTGCGCCGGCCGCCTTTACCCTGTTCGGCCTGCCGAATCAGCTGACGCAGGAGAACGGCTACGCGATTCAAATCCCTTATCTGCTGGGCCTGATCGCCACCCGCTCGGTGGATAAGCCGGTAACCGGCCTGAAAGATCTGATGACGCAGCATGAAGTGCGCATCCGCAACGGCATGAAAGCCTACCACCTGCTGGAAGAGCTGCGCGCTGGCAACAGCGATCCGGCGATACGCGAGGCGTTCAACGGCCATAAACAGGATCTCGGTTACGGCCTGCTGCTGAAACGCTATACCCCGAACGTCACTGACGCCACGGAAGCGCAGATCAAGCAGGCGACGCAGGACTCTATCCCGCATGTTGCGCCGCTCTACTTCTCTTTCCGCATCATGGTCCTGGCCGGCGTTCTGATGCTGGGCATCATTGGTCTCTCTTTCTGGAGCGTGATCCGCAACCGCATCGGCAAAAACCGCTGGCTGCTGAAAGCAGCGCTGTACGGTATTCCGCTGCCGTGGATCGCCGTAGAAGCGGGCTGGTTCGTGGCGGAATATGGCCGTCAGCCCTGGGCGATTGGCGAAGTGCTGCCGACGGCGGTGGCGAACTCGACGCTAACGGTCGGCGATCTGCTGTTCTCGATGGGGCTGATCTGCGGGCTCTACACACTCTTCCTGGTGGTAGAGATGTACCTGATGTTCAAGTTCGCCCGCTTGGGCCCAAGCAGCCTGAAAACCGGACGCTATCACTATGAGCAGTCCACTATCGCTTCGCAGCCGGTGCAGTAAAGGAGCCAGCTATGTTGGATTATGAAGTTGTACGTTTTATCTGGTGGCTGCTGATCGGCGTATTGCTGATTGGCTTCGCGGTCGCCGACGGGTTTGATATGGGCGTCGGCATGCTGTCGCGCATTCTCGGACGCACCGATACCGAGCGCCGCATTATGATTAACAGCATCGCGCCGCACTGGGACGGTAACCAGGTGTGGCTGATCACCGCTGGCGGCGCGCTGTTCGCCGCCTGGCCGATGGTCTACGCGGCCGCGTTCTCCGGTTTCTATGTGGCGATGATTCTGGTACTGGCTTCGCTCTTCTTCCGTCCGGTCGGCTTTGACTACCGTTCCAAGATTGAGGATATGCGCTGGCGCAAGCTGTGGGACTGGGGCATTTTCGTCGGCAGTTTCGTACCGCCGCTGGTGATCGGCGTGGCGTTTGGCAACCTGCTGCAGGGCGTGCCTTTCCATGCCGACGCCTATCTGCGCCTTTACTACACCGGTAATTTTTTCCAGCTGCTGAACCCGTTCGGCCTGCTGGCAGGCATCGTCAGCCTGACGATGATCCTGACGCAGGGCGCCACTTATCTGCAGATGCGCACCGCCGGCGAGCTGTCTCTGCGCGCGCGCGCGGCGGCGCAAATCAGCGCGCTGGTGATGCTGGCGGCGTTCGCGCTGGCGGGCGTCTGGGTGATGTATGGCATCGATGGCTATGTGGTGACCAGCGCTATCGATCGCGCTGCGGCCTCCAATCCGTTAAATAAAGAGGTTGCACGCGAAGCGGGCGCCTGGCTGCTTAACTTTAACCGCTATCCGCTACTGTGGCTGATCCCGGCGCTGGGCCTGCTGTTCCCGCTGTTAACGGCGCTCTGCTCGCGGATGAAGAAGGGCGCCTGGGCGTTCCTGTTCTCTTCGCTGACGCTGGCCTGCGTCATTCTTACCGCCGGAGTGGCGATGTTCCCCTTCATTATGCCCTCCAGCACGCAGCCGAACATGAGCCTGACGCTGTGGGACGCCACCTCAAGCCTGATGACGCTGAAGCTGATGCTCTATGTGGCGATGGTGTTCGTGCCGCTGATTCTGATTTACACCAGCTGGTGCTACTACAAAATGTTTGGCCGCATCACCAAAGAACATATTGAAAGCAACACTCATTCACTCTATTAACGGAGGCGTTTAGCCATGTGGTATTTTGCCTGGATTCTTGGAACGCTGCTCGCCTGCGCCTTTGGTATCATCACCGCGCTGGCGCTGGAGCATGTGGAAGAGACGGCGCAGCAGGATAAAGCCTGATGCGTCAGCGGCTGCAACCGTTCTGTCACCTGATAGATAAGCGCCCGCTGCGGGCGCTTTCTCTGGCGCTGGCGCTGCTGCTGGCCGCCTGTCTGTTTTGGGATCCGACGCGTTTCGCCGCCCGCACCAGCCCGCTCAGCGTCTGGCAGGGGCTCCTGCTGATCTGGGCCACCTGCGCGGGCGTGGTACATGGCGTCGGCTTTCGTCCGCGCCGGCTGCGCTGGCGTTGCTGCTTCGCGCCGCTGCCTGCGCTGCTGGTACTGCTGTGGGGCGTCGGCTTCTTTTTCTTTGACTGATTATTCGGGGCGGGCGCGTTGTCGTCCGGCCCCTGCTGACAGCGCAAAGCGACCTCAGCAAACCTCCGCTTTTTTCCGCCTTCCGTCAGGATATATTCCGAAAATTTTGTCAATAGTTTCCATTTGATAATTATTTTCTCCGCGCTTCGGCGACCCATTCCAAAGCCGATTGCACTTGCGTATAGTAGCAACGTTTAAAAGCATTACCGGGATGTAAAGTGAGTACAACGCTGTTTCGATGGCCGGTGCGTGTCTACTACGAAGATACCGATGCCGGCGGTGTGGTTTACCACGCCAGCTACATTGCTTTCTATGAACGGGCACGTACTGAGATGCTGCGCCAGCACCATTTCAATCAGCAGTCGCTGCTTGAACAGCAGATTGCTTTTGTCGTGCGTCGCATCACGGTTGACTATATTGCTGCCGCGCGTCTGGACGACATGCTTGAAGTGCAGAGCGAGGTAACGTCGATGAGTCGCGCGACCATGACGTTCAGGCAGCGTATCGTCAATGCGGAAGGCAAACTGCTCAATGAGGCAGAAGTCCTTATTGCCTGCATCAACCCACACCTAATGAAGCCGATAGCGCTTCCCAAGTCTATTGTCGCGGAGTTCAAGCAGTGACTGACATGAATGTTCTTGATTTGTTCCTGAAGGCGAGCCTTCTGGTCAAACTTATCATGTTGATTTTGATCGGGTTTTCCATTGCGTCCTGGGCGATCATCATCCAGCGCACCCGCATTCTCAACGCGGCAGGACGCGAAGCGGAAGCGTTTGAAGATAAATTCTGGTCGGGCATCGAGTTATCCCGCCTGTATCAGGAAAGCCAGGGGCGTCGCGATGAGCTGAGCGGCTCGGAGCAGATCTTCTACGCCGGCTTTAAAGAGTTCGCCCGTCTGCATCGCGCTAACAGCCATGCGCCGGAAGCGGTGGTTGAAGGCGCCAGCCGCGCGATGCGTATCTCAATGAACCGCGAGCTGGAAGCGCTGGAAAACCATATTCCGTTCCTCGGCACCGTCGGCTCCATCAGTCCCTATATCGGCCTGTTCGGTACGGTCTGGGGCATCATGCACGCCTTTATCGCGCTGGGCGCGGTGAAGCAGGCCACGCTACAGATGGTGGCGCCGGGCATCGCCGAAGCGCTGATCGCGACCGCGATCGGTCTGTTCGCTGCGATCCCTGCGGTCATGGCCTACAACCGCCTTAACCAGCGCGTGAACAAGCTGGAGCAGGGCTACGACAACTTTATGGAAGAGTTCACGGCTATCCTGCATCGTCAGGCGTTCTCCAGCGAGAATAAAAAGTAAGCAGAGGTGACGTATGGCCAGAACGCGTGGTCGCGGTCGTCGCGATCTGAAGTCTGAAATTAACATCGTTCCGCTGCTGGACGTGCTGCTGGTGCTGCTGCTGATCTTTATGGCGACGGCGCCGATTATCACCCAGAGCGTCGAAGTCGATCTGCCGGATGCGACGGATTCGAAAACCGTCTCCAGCGACGATAATCCGCCGGTGATTGTGGAAGTGTCCGGCGTTGGGCAGTACAGCCTGGTCGTCGATCACGATCGTATGGAGCAGCTGCCTTCCGAGCAGGTAGTGGCGGAAGCGCAGCGCCGGCTGGAAGCGAATCCGAAAACGGTGTTTCTGATTGGCGGCGCGAAAGATGTCCCCTATGACGAAATTATCAAGGCGCTGAACCTGCTGCATCAGGCGGGTGTGAAATCAGTCGGCCTGATGACGCAGCCAATTTAATTATTCCGTAACCGTTTTTTGGGAACCGAGCGTGTCGAAGGCATCCGAACAAAACGATAAGTTAAAACGCGCGATAATCATTTCAGTGATATTGCATATCGTCATGATTGCATTACTGATTTGGAGTTCGTTTGACGAGAAAATCGAGGCCAGCGGCGGGGGCGGCGGCAGCGATATCGATGCTGTCATGGTCGATCCGGGCGCCGTGGTTGAACAGTATAACCGTCAGCAAAACCAGCAGAGCGACAGCCGTCGCGCCGAGCAGCAGCGTGAGAAACAGGCGCAGCAGCAGGCGGAAGAGCTGCAGGCGAAACAGGCTGCTGAACAGCAGCGGCTAAAAGAGCTGGAGAAAGAGCGGCTGCAGGCGCAGGAAGAGGCGAAACAGCAGGCGCAGGCGCAGGCTGAGCAACAGCGTCAGGCAGAAGAAGCGATGAAGCGTGCGCAGGAGCAGCAGAAAGCGGCCGAAGCCGCCGCGGCGCAAGCCAAAGCGGAAGCGGCGCAGCAGGCGAAAGCGCAGGCGCAGGAACAGGCGAAGGCCGCCGCCGCTGAGGCGAAAGCCAAAGCGGAGGAGCAGGCGAAAGCTGCTGCGGCCGCCGCGAAAGCGAAGGCGGAAGAGCAGGCGAAGGCCGCCGCCGCCGATGCGAAGAAAAAAGCGGAACAGCAGGCGAAGGCCGCTGCGGAAGCGAAAGCCAAAGCGGCTGCTGAAGCGAAAGCTCAGGCGGCGGCAGACGCGAAGGAAAAGGCGGAAGCGAAGGCGAAAGCGGCGGCCGAGGCGAAAGCTCAGGCGGCGGCGGAGGCGAAGGAAAAAGCGGCGGCGGAAGCGAAAGAGAAAGCCGCAGCCGAGGCGAAAGCGAAGGCAGAGGCGAAAGCCAAAGCAGCAGCGGACGCGAAAGCCAAAGCGGCGGCCGAGGCGAAAGCGAAGGCCGCGGCGGACGCGAAGAAAAAAGCGGCGGCGGCCGCAGCCAGCGACAGCAGCGCGGTAGACGATCTGCTGGGCGGTCTGACCTCCGGTAAAAATGCGCCGAAAACTGGCCAGGCCGGCGGCGGCGCAGCGGGGCAGGGTACGCAGAAGAAATCGGGCGCCTCCGGCGCGGCGATTGACAGCTATCTGGGGCAGGTGAAAGGCGCGATACAGAGTAAATTCTACGACGCCGACACCTTTAAAGGGCGCACCTGCGATGTCCGCATTAAGCTGGCGCCCGATGGCCTGTTGATTTCCGCCACGGCGGCGAGCGGCGATGCGGCACTCTGCCAGGCGGCAATCAACGCCGCCCGCATGGCGAGAATGCCTAAGCCGCCAAGCCAGGATGTCTGGCAGGCGGTGAAGGACGCCACGCTGGAATTCAAGCCTTAAGAATGCAGTAACAAATGGCAGGTTGAACTATGGTTAGCTTGCCATACTCTGTATGGTCTTAGTTAATCGTCGTCAGGAACAGTGCGAATTATCATGAACACGACGTTCAGATAAGGGAGAGAAAATGAAGCAGGCACTACGTGTAACCCTAAGCTTTTTTCTTCTTCTGTGGGCAGCGATGCTGCATGCAGAAGTGCGCATCGAAATCACCCAGGGGGTGAATACGGCGCGTCCGATTGGCGTTGTCCCGTTTAAATGGGATGGCCCCGGCGCGGCACCGGAAGATATCGGCGGCATCATCGCTGCGGATCTGCGCAACAGCGGTAAATTCAATCCGCTGGATCGTTCTCGTCTGCCGCAGCAGCCGACCAGCGCGGCGGAAGTGCAGCCGGCGGCCTGGACTGCGCTGGGCATTGATGCAGTAGTGGTCGGTCAGATCCAGCCGGGCGCCGACGGCAGCTATACCGTCTCTTATCAGCTGGTGGATACTTCCGGTTCGCCGGGTACCGTACTGGCGCAAAACCAGTATAAAGTGACCAGGCAGTGGCTGCGCTATGCGGCGCACACCGCCAGCGACGAATCCTTTGAGAAGCTGACCGGCATCAAGGGCGCGTTCCGTACCCGCATCGCCTACGTGGTGCAGACCAACGGCGGTCAGTTCCCGTACGAGCTGCGCGTAGCGGATTACGACGGCTATAACCAGTTTGTGGTGCATCGTTCGCCGCAGCCGCTGATGTCTCCGGCCTGGTCGCCGGACGGCAGCAAGCTGGCCTATGTCACCTTTGAAAGCGGCAAGTCCGCGCTGGTGATCCAGACGCTGGCGAATGGCGCTATTCGTCAGGTCGCTTCGTTCCCGCGTCACAACGGCGCGCCGGCCTTCTCGCCGGACGGTTCTAAGCTGGCGTTCGCGCTCTCTAAAACCGGTAGCCTGAATCTCTATGTGATGGATCTCGGCTCCGGCCAGATTCGTCAGGTAACCGACGGCCGCTTTAACAGCACCGAGCCGACCTGGTTCCCGGACAGTCAGAACCTGGCCTATACCTCAGACCAGGCGGGACGTCCGCAGATTTACAAAATTAGCGTCAATGGCGGCGCGCCGCAGCGCGTAACCTGGGAAGGTTCACAAAACCAGGATGCGGACGTTGCCACTGACGGCAAATCTATGGTGATGATCAGCACCAACGGCGGCGCTCAACACGTCGCACGACAAGATCTGGAAACGGGAGCCGTTCAACAATTAACGGACACGTTCCTGGATGAGACGCCAAGTCTCGCACCTAACGGCACGATGGTAATCTATAGCTCTACTCAGGGGATGGGTTCCGTGTTGCAGTTGGTTTCGACAGATGGGCGTTTCAAAGCGCGTCTTCCGGCTACCGATGGACAGGTCAAATTTCCTGCCTGGTCGCCGTATCTGTGATGCATGTGTAAATATGTATAGCAACTCATAACAGGATTTAGAAATGCAACTGAACAAAGTGCTGAAGGGTTTAATGCTGGCTCTGCCGGTAATCGCTGTGGCTGCATGTAGCTCGCACAAAAACAACAACAACGACCAGACCAACGGTATGGGCGCTGATGGTGCTTACGGTAACGGCAGCGGCAACGGCATGAATGGCGGCAACATGTCTTCTGACGAGCAGGCGCGTCTGCAGATGCAGCAGCTGCAGCAGAACAACATCGTTTACTTCGATCTGGACAAGTACGACATCCGTTCTGACTTCGCTCAGATGCTGGATGCGCACGCTGCTTTCCTGCGTAGCAACCCGTCCTACAAAGTGACCGTAGAAGGTCACGCGGATGAGCGCGGTACGCCGGAATACAACATCGCCCTGGGCGAGCGTCGTGCTAACGCAGTTAAAATGTACCTGCAGGGCAAAGGCGTTTCCGCCGATCAGATCTCTATCGTTTCCTACGGTAAAGAGAAGCCGGCTGTGCTGGGTCATGACGAAGCGGCGTACTCCAAAAACCGTCGTGCCGTACTGGTATACTAAGAGACTCACATGATTAGTAGCTTCAGACCTCACCTGTTGAGTCTGTCGTTACTGATTGGCATAGCGGCCCCCTGGGCCGCTAATGCCCAGGCATCAATCAGTAGCGTCGGCTCTGGCTCGGTGGAAGACCGTGTCACCTCTCTTGAGCGCATCTCCAATGCGCAGGCTCAACTTCTTCAACAGTTACAGCAGCAGCTTAACGCCACGCAGAGCGATATTGATTCGCTGCGCGGACAGATTCAGGAAAACAGCTATCAGCTGAATCAGGTGGTTGAGCGGCAAAAACAGATTTACCAGCAAATCGACAGCCTGAGCAGCGGCGCGTCAGCGGGTGCCAGCGCCGGTAGCGCCGCCCCGTCAGGCGACGATGCGGCGGCCAACAGCGCGGCGGAGAGCGGCGCTGCGGCCTCTGCTTCTGCGGCGCCGGTGCAGGGCGGCGACGCCAACAGTGACTATAACAATGCGGTAGCGCTGGTGCTGGAAAAGAAACAGTACGATCAGGCGATCGCGGCGTTTCAGGCGTTTGTTAAAAAGTACCCGGATTCAACTTACCAGCCGAACGCCAACTACTGGCTGGGTCAGTTGCACTACAACAAGGGGAAAAAGGACGACGCGGCTTACTATTTCGCCACCGTAGTGAAAAAATTTCCTAAGTCGCCGAAAAGTCCGGAAGCACTGTATAAAGTGGGCGTGATCATGCAGGACAAAGGTGACAACGCCAAGGCGAAAGCGGTTTATCAGCAGGTGGTCAAACAGTATCCGAACACCGAAGCCGCTAAACAGGCGCAAAAACGCGCGGCCACTCTTTAATTGCGTAAAGTTGACCAGATTTCGCTGGATTTCTGGTCTTAACGCATGAAAGGTAAGCAGTTGAACGCGTTGGCGGCAAATAGTGGTTGCGCTGAAAACGTAAATCAGTAATATATGCCGCCGTTGACGAGGCATAAGCGATTGTGTTTCGGATGCCTAAAGTGGGTCGTTAGCTCAGTTGGTAGAGCAGTTGACTTTTAATCAATTGGTCGCAGGTTCGAATCCTGCACGACCCACCACTTTAAAGCAGTACCCGGTGCAAACCGGTGGATAGAAACCGAAAGGGCGCTATCCAAAGCAGTAAACCGCACGGCGGGTCGTTAGCTCAGTTGGTAGAGCAGTTGACTTTTAATCAATTGGTCGCAGGTTCGAATCCTGCACGACCCACCACTTAAAGCAGTACCCGGTGCAAACCGGCGGATAGCAACCGAAAGGGCACTATCCAAAGCAGCAAACCGCACGGCGGGTCGTTAGCTCAGTTGGTAGAGCAGTTGACTTTTAATCAATTGGTCGCAGGTTCGAATCCTGCACGACCCACCAATTCAAAGCAGTACCCGGTGCAAACCGGCGGATAGCAACCGAAAGGGCACTATCCAAACCAGTAAACCGCATTGCGGGTGATTAGCTCAGTTGGTAGAGCACCTCCCTTACAAGGAGGGGGTCGGCGGTTCGAGCCCGTCATCACCCACCATCGGGTCGTTAGCTCAGTTGGTAGAGCAGTTGACTTTTAATCAATTGGTCGCAGGTTCGAATCCTGCACGACCCACCAGTGTAGAAAGGCGCCCTAAAGGCGCCTTTTTGCTATGTAAAATCGGCAGGATGAGAACCTGCAGCAGGTTCGGGTCGAGCTGTGCGAGACAACGTTGCCGCAGGCAACGGCCCGAAGGGCGAGGCGAAGCCGAGTCATCCTGCACGACCCACCCGTGTAGAAAGGCGCCCTAAAGGCGCCTTTTTGCTATGTAAAATCGGCAGGGTGAGAACCTGCAGCAGGTTCGGGTCGAGCTGTGCGAGACAACGTTGCCACAGGCAACGGCCCGAAGGGCGAGGCGAAGCCGAGTCATCCTGCACGACCCACCCGTGTAGAAAGGCGCCCTAAAGGCGCCTTTTTGCTATCCAAAATCGGCCGCTATTTTTTTACCGGCGTTAAATTCTTCCAGATATGCATCACGGCATAGCTGCGCCAGGGCCGCCAGGCCGCTGATATCGCCTCCGCCTGCCTGGCCGTGACCTTGCCGAGATTGTTGCGCACCACGATATCGCCAGCGGGAAAGGCATCAGGCCAGCGCAGCGCACGCATCGCAATATAGGCGGCGGTCCAGTCGCCGATGCCGGGCAGCTGCTTCAGCTTCACCATCATCGCTTCCGGGTCGCTGCTGGTGTCCAGCAGCAGCTCGCCGCGGGTGCAGCCGGCGGCCAGCGCCAGAATCGACCGCGCCCGGGCGCTGACGATGCCTAAACTGGCGATCTCATCAATACTCGCCTCACTAACCCGCTGCGACGTCGGCGCCAGGCGACTCAGCGCCGGGAAAGGGGTGGCGAACGCTTCGCCAAAGGCGCCGACAAAGCGCCCGCCCAGCGTGGTGGCCGCCTTCACCGTAATCTGTTGCCCAAGCACCGCGCGTACCGTCATCTCAAAACCGTCGAAGGCGCCCGGCACCCGCAGTCCAGGATCGCGCCCGACACTGGCGGCCAGCAGCGGATCCTGGCGCAGGCGATCGTCAATACACTGCGGATGCGCGTTAAGATCGAACAGGTTGCGCAGGCGGCGCAGCAGAGCGGGCAGGGCGCCGGTCAGCGAATGGGAGAACTCAACCTGTAGCGCCTGCTTCTGGGCCGCGTGCGTGACGCGGATCCAGCCGCGAAACCGTCCCAGCTGCACGGTGCGTGCGTAGCTCTCCTCATCCACCCATTCGACGTTTTTCAGCGCGCGCAGGCGCAGGAAGTCGAGCATTGTCTGCCAGGGATAGGGAGGACGATAGCTCAGCAGCAGCGTGGAAGCATCATCCGGCCCGTCGAGCGGTTCGCCGGCGGCGGCCTCTTTCCGCAGGCGGCTGGGCGCCATGCGGTAGCGCTTGTTAAAGACGTCGTTAAAACGCCGCAGGCTGCTGAAGCCGCTGGCGAAAGCGATATCCGTAACGGGCAGGCGCGTTTCGGTCAGCAGCTGCTTCGCCAGCAGCAGGCGTCGGGTTTGCCGCAGCTCCAGCGGCGACACGCCCAGCTCTTGCTGCACAATGCGTCTCAGCTGCCGCAGGCTCAAATTAAACCAGGCGGCGACCTCTTCCAGGCTGCCCGTCTCGTCAAGCCTGCCCTCATCGATGCGCTGCAGCAGCAGGTCGGCGATGCGATGGGCGCTGTCAACCGGCGCATTACCCGGCGCCAGCTCGGGACGGCAGCGCAGGCAGGGACGGAAATCCGCCTTTTCCGCCGCCCCGGCGCTGGCGAAGAAAAGGCAGTTTTCCCGACGCGGTGCTTTTACCGGACAGACGGGACGACAATATATGCCGGTCGAGGTCACGCCGACAAAAAACAGGCCGTCGAAACGCCGGTCTTTAGAGGTCAACGCCTGATAGGCCGTATCGCCATTAATCATTTTTCAGCTCCGTGACGGGTGACAACCTTTACCATAGAATGATTTTCAGTATAAAACTCGCCATTTTCGGACAGCGGTATTTTTTGCTTTGCTGTCCGAAAACAGCCGGTAAGCGGACAAAAATGCGGGATAATAAGCCTGCTGTGCAGATGAATCCGGAGGGGAAGATGAGCTATTACAGCAAAAAAATGGCATCGCCGGTGGGCGAGTTAACGCTGCTGGCCAGCGATCGCGGCCTGGCGGCGGTACTGTGGCCGAATGAGAGGGCGCGCATTCGGCTGGGGCCGATTACCGAAGATGCGACCCATCCGGTGCTGACAGAGACCGAGCGGCAGCTGCGCGCCTACTTCGCCGGCGAGCTGAAACAGTTTACCGTGCCGCTGGATTTCGTCGGTACCCCGTTCCAGAAAAAGGTGTGGCAGGCGTTGGTCGCCATTCCCTATGGCGAAACGCGCAGCTATAGCGAGATCGCCCGCGCCATCGGCCATCCTGCTGCCGTCAGGGCCGTGGGCGCCGCGAACGGGCGCAATCCCATCTCGATTATCGCGCCCTGTCATCGGGTGATTGGCGCAAACGGCAAACTGACCGGCTTCGCCGGCGGGCTGGATGCCAAAGCGTTCTTGCTGGCGATGGAAAAGCCCGATCTGTTAAGCCTGTAAAACCCGGGCGCGGTTGTTTCACCGCCGCGCCGCGTAAAATCAGCGACAGCAGCCGCGTTTTCCATTATCTTGTTTAGCATACAAAACCGATATGGCTTTTCCGCCGTTGATAAGCGGTAAAAATGCTGAATAAGTTAAGTTGATAAAACGAGAGTCCCTGATGAGCCTGCTGCCTGAATCTGACACTTTCTATCCTTTTCCGCCCAAGCCGGGCCGCCTCTCTTCTGAAGAAAAAGCCGCTTATCGACAGCGGATCAAGCGCCTGCTGCGCGAGCGTGATGCGGTGATGGTGGCGCACTACTATACCGATCCGGAAATTCAGGCGCTGGCGGAAGAGACTGGCGGCTGCGTGGCCGATTCGCTGGAGATGGCGCGTTTCGGCAGCGCTCATCCCGCCTCGACGCTGCTGGTTGCCGGCGTGCGCTTTATGGGCGAAACGGCGAAAATCCTCAGCCCGGAAAAAACCATTCTGATGCCGACCCTGCAGGCGGAATGCTCGCTCGATCTCGGCTGCCCGGAAGCGGCCTTTACCGCCTTTTGCGACAGCCATCCCGACCGCACCGTGGTGGTCTACGCGAATACGTCGGCGGCGGTCAAGGCGCGCGCCGACTGGGTGGTAACCTCCAGCATTGCCGTTGAGCTGATCGAACATCTCGACAGCCTTGGCGAAAAAATCCTCTGGGCGCCGGATCGTCACCTGGGGCGCTATGTGCAGCGGCAGACCGGCGCCGACGTGCTGTGCTGGCAGGGCGCCTGTATCGTACACGATGAGTTTAAAACCCAGGCGCTGCAGCAGATGAAAGCGCTCTATCCGCAGGCGGCGGTGCTGGTACATCCGGAGTCGCCGCAGGCGGTGGTGGATCTGGCGGATGCCGTCGGCTCCACCAGTCAGCTGATTCAGGCGGCAAAAACGCTGCCGCATCCGCAGATGATAGTTGCCACCGATCGCGGCATTTTCTATAAGATGCAGCAGGCGGTGCCGGAAAAGACGCTGCTTGAAGCGCCGACCGCCGGTGAAGGCGCCACCTGCCGCAGCTGCGCGCACTGCCCGTGGATGGCGATGAACGGTCTGCAGGCGATAGCCGAAGGGCTGGAGCAGGGCGGCGCGGCGCACGAGATCCATGTCGACGCCGGGCTGCGCGAACGCGCGCTGCTGCCGCTTAACCGTATGCTCGCTTTCGCTGCGGAGCTTAAACTTAACGTTAAAGGGAATGCCTGATCGGCATCGCCCGGAGTGCCAATATGGAATTTTTCAGCACGCAAAACATTCTGGTTCATATCCCGCTCGGCAAGGGCGGATACGATCTCTCATGGATCGAGGCGGTCGGCACGCTGGCGGGCCTGCTCTGTATCTGGCTGGCCAGCCGGGAGAAGATCGTTAACTATCTGTTCGGGCTGATTAACGTCAGCCTGTTCGCGATTATCTTTTTCCAGATCCAGCTCTACGCCAGCCTGCTGCTGCAGCTGTTTTTCTTCGGCGCCAATCTGTACGGCTGGTACGCCTGGAGCCGTCAGAGCGGCGATAACCAGGCGGCGCTGCAGATCCGCTGGCTGCCGCGGCGGAAAGCGATCGGCTGGGCGGCAGGCAGCCTGATCGCCATCGCGCTGATGACGGTCTGGATCGATCCCTTCTTCGCCTTTCTGACCGAGCTGGCGGTGGTGCTGATGCAGACGGCCGGACTGCAGGTGGCGATGCCGGTGCTGCAGCCGGACGCGTTTCCATTCTGGGATTCAACGATGATGGTGCTGTCGATCGTGGCGATGATTCTGATGACGCGCAAATATGTAGAGAACTGGCTGCTGTGGGTCGTGATTGACGTTATCAGCGTCTGGATCTTCGCCCGCCAGGGCGTCTACGCCATGTCGCTGGAGTATCTGCTCCTGACGCTGATCGCGCTCAACGGCAGCTGGCTGTGGATGAAAAGCGCGCGCCAGTACCGGGCCGCGCGCTAACGCTTAATGATGATGATGGTGGGCGTGCTGCGGCGCGCCCAGCGTCAGGCCGCAATCCTCGCCTTCGCAGCGCTGATACTCCATCTGCACCGTCGCGTGATCGATCTGATAGCGCTCATGCAGGTAATGGTGGATGCGCTGCAGCAGGGCGTCATGATCGTAGGGCGGCACAACATGCACATGCAGCGTGACAATCGGCTTCTCGCCTACCTGCCACAGATGCACATGATGCACGTTGCGCACCTCCGGAATATTCAGCGTCAGCTCCCGCTTCAGCTTGTCGGCGTCAATGGCGACCGGCGCCCCTTCCAGCAACTCATGCAGGCTCTCTTTCATCAGCGACCAGGCGCTGCGCAGCACCAGCGCCGATACCAGAATCGACAACAGCGGATCGATGGGCGTCCAGCCGGTATACATGATGATCAGCGCGGCGGCGATGGCGCCGACGGATCCGAGCAGGTCGCCCAGCACATGCAGTGCCGCAGCGCGTACGTTCATATTGCTTTCGCCGCTGCCACGATGCAGCAGCCAGAATGAGAGCAGGTTCGCCAGCAGTCCGGCGACGGCGATGACCAGCATAATGCCGCTGGCAACCGGCTGTGGCTGATAAAAGCGCCGTACCGCTTCCCAGACGATCAGCGCAGTGATAACCAGCAGGGCGATGGCGTTGACAAAGGCCGCCAGCGTCGTCAGGCGCAGCCAGCCGAAAGTATGGCGGGCGTTCGGCTTGCGTTTGGCGAACTGCACTGCCAGTAACGCCATCAGCAACGCCGCAGTATCAGTCAGCATATGGCCGGCGTCGGCCAGCAGCGCCAGCGAGCCGGAAAACAGGCCGCCCGCCACCTCCGCCAGCATAAACAGCGCGGTGACGATAAAAGCGGCGCGCAACCGGGCGCGGTTGCCGTCAGATTCATGGTGCGAATGTTGATGGGTCATAGTCATCCAGTCTGGCCAGTAAATTTCGGGTTAATAATAACAGTAAATTACCTGTTTCCGCGCACGCCTGTTGCGCCTGCGCCTGCGCCTGTTCGCCCAGCCGCTGGCAAAGCTGTTCGCCTGCGCTGATGCCCAGCAGCAGCCAGCTGCCTTTCATGCGGTGCGCCCGCTTCGCCAGCGTGAGCCACTCACGCTGCGCGAGCGCCTGCGCGATGGCGTCGCTGTCCTCCTGCAACGTCTGACGCAGCGTAGCGACCACCGCCGGTAAAAAGGCGCGATCCTCGCTGGCCAGCTGCCAGAGCTGCCGATCCAGCTCCGCCAGCGCGTCCGGCAAAGGCGGGTCGCTTAGCGCGGCACGCAGCGCGCTCAGGCCGATCGGTTTGAGCATCACCGCATCCGCGTCGCGCCAGGCCTGGGTATGGTGCGACAGCTGCGCATCGGCGCTGCAGTAGATCAGGCGCGTGCGGCGTGCGGCATGACGTTCACGGCGGCGTAAAATGCGCGCCACCGTCGGGCCGTCCGGATGCGGCATATTGTAGTCGATCAGGATAATATCGAAGCGCGAGACTGCCGCCGCCCGCAGCAGCGCGCGGCCATCAGCGAAGACCTGCGCCTCGACGCCCAGCCAGCGCAGCTGCTGCTCCATTACCAACAGATTAGTGGGATGATCGTCGACCACCGCCACGCGTAGCGGCGGCAGCGGCTGCGCGTCTTGCTGCGGCACATCGGGGGGCGCGGCGTCAGGAGCAATCGGTAGCGGCAGCGTCAGAGTGACGCGCGTGCCTTCGCCGGCAACGGAGTGCAGACGAATATCGCCACCCATGCGCAGCGCGATTTCCCGGCAGATAGAGAGGCCGAGGCCGCTGCCCTGTACCGAGCGGGCGCGGCCGGAGGGAGGTTGATACCAGGGCTCGAACAGCCGCGTCTGCTCGTCGGGCGGAATGCCGCTGCCGCTGTCGGCAACGCAGAGCGTCAGCTGTTCGTCGCGCACTGCCAGCGTCAGGGCGATCTCCCCGGCGGCGGTGAACTTCACCGCATTGCTGATCAAATTGGTGGCGATCTGCTGCAGGCGTCCGCCGTCGATCAATACGCGCCGGGGCAGGGGCGTCAGCGCCGCGACGCTAAAGCGCGGGCCGTCCGGGCGCATCAGCGGCGACCAGAAGTGTTGCAGATCGCGCAGCCACTGCGTCAGGTCGAGCGGCGCCGGCTGCAGGCTAAAGGTGTGGCTTTCAATGCGCGAATGATCCTGCAGATCGTTTAGCAGTGTCATCAACGCGGTAGCGCTGCTGTGGATCAGCGCCAGGCTTTCGGTGCGCGGCTGACGCGCCAGCTCCAGCTCCAGCAGTCCGAGAATCGCCTGCATCGGCGTGCGCAGCTCGTGGCTGACGCTGGCGAGAAACTGGCTCTTCATCTGGTTGGCGCGCTGCGCCGCTTCGCGCTCCTGCTCCAGCCGTCGGCGCTGCCGCGCTTCCAGCCGCTGCTGCCGCCAGCGACGGATCAGCAGCGCCAGCAGAATGGCGATCGCCGCCGCTGCGGCTGCCGCCAGCGACAGCAGCAGCGGCATCGGGATAGCGCGCTCCGCGCCGCCGGGCGGGTTTTCATTGCTCCAGGCGTCGCGCATGCGCTGCTGGGTATCGGGCGGGATCTGCTGCAATCCCTTATCAAGGATGGCGCGCAGCAGCGGCTGCTGCGCGCTGACGCCGATGGCGATCGGCCAGGCGGTATCGCTGGCGGCGAACGCGAAATGGATCGCCTCGCTGTAGCGGCTCTGAATCAGCCAGCGCGCCGACAATACATTATCCACCACCGCATCAAGCCGGCCGGCCGCCAGCGCGTTATAGAGCGACTGCGCATCGTCAAAGGGCTGCGCTGTCAGGCTGCGCGGCAGCAGCTGCTGCGCCAGATCGCCGCGCCGTACGCCGATGCGCATGCCCTGCAGATCCTGCCAGCGGGTCACGCCGGTTGAAGGACCGCGCACGTAAACGCCCCACAGGGCGCGCCAGACCGGCAGCGTGCTGCTTTCCGTATCGCTGCCGGTCAGCGGCTGCACCAGCTCAATCAGTGCCTGGCCGTCGGCCACCCGTTCGCGCGCCTGCTGCGGGTTATTTACCCACAGCGGTTTAAAGCGCAGCCCGGTGCTTTGCCCAACGGCGTTCAGCAGATCGACGCTGTAGCCGCGCGCCTCGCCGCTGGCGCTGCGGTAGCTCCAGGGGTAGTTATCCGCCAGTGCGCTGTAGACGATCTGCGGATGCTGTTGCAGCCAGGCTTTTTCCAGCGCCGTGAGATGCAGCGTATTGGTGTCCTGATAGCGCGGCAGCTGCGCGCTCCAGCGGCTTTGAATGCCGTTAACGATCTCCAGCGGCAGCTGGCGGATAGCCTGATTCAGCACATCACGCAGCGCGGCCTGGGCGGTGACGGCGTAGAGGCTCAGCTCGCCGGGATCGATAGGCGAGGCAATCTGATAGATTTGCCCCTGCTGCAGTTGACTGAGCAGAAAGCCGGCGCTGGTTTCATCCGCCACCACATAGTCATTCTGCTGATTAAGCAGGGTGTAGAGCGCCTGTAGATCGCTGCTATAGGTCTCCCAGCGATGGCGCCGCACAAAATCCGGCGTAACCTGCTGCAGCGTGCCGGCGCTGACGGCGATGCGCGCATCCTGCGAATTGAACATCACCGGACGTCGGTTCTGACGGCTGCGGTAGACGCGCAGCGGCGTGCTGAACCAGGCGCGCGTAGCGTAGAGCCCGGCAGGCAGCGACTGCGACGGCAGGCCGAACGCCAGGTCCGTTGCGCCCTGACGCAGCGCGTTAAGCAGCGCGGCGCTGTCGGGATAGCTGGAGATAGTAAAGCGCGCGCCGGTGAGGTTACCGAGCGCCACCAGGTAGTCGGCGTTGATGCCGTAGAGATCCTTGCCGACGAACATATTCCACGGCGCGCTGCTGGCCTGCAGCACGCCGACGCGCAGGGTTTTTCCCTGCCAGGGAAGCGATTCGCCGCTCGGCATCATCAGCTCCTGCGGCAGCGGCATGCTGCTGACCGGCCGCCATCCGGCCGTGGCGGCGGCGCTGAATAGCAGCGTCAGCAGCAGAAACAGGCGGGCTATTGTTGCGCTTTCCATAGGGCGGCAAGATCCAGCACCGAGGCGGCGCCGGTTTTTTCCAGAATATTCTTTTTGTGGGTGCTGACCGTCTTATTGCTGATATGCAGCTGCCGGGCGATTTGCAGGTTGGAGTAGCCGCGCGCCAGCAGCGAAAGGATCTGCTGCTCTTTACTGGTCAGCGGCAGCCCGCCGGTGGCTGCAGCGGCCATATCCGCCGGGAAGACTGTCTTGCCGCCCAGCACCGCCAGAATGGCGCTCAGCAACTGCGGCATGCTCTGGCTTTTCACCACATAGCCCGCCGCGCCGGCGGCCTGCGCCAGCTGCATATAGAGGCGCTCGGTTTGCGCGGAGTAAATCAGCACCGGCAGCGAAGGGAAACGGCGCTTCAACAGTTTCAGCATCTCCAGCCCATCGCTATCGGGCAGGCTGATATCCAGGATAACCAGTTGGGTGGGCTGTTGCTGCAATGCCTGGCAGGCCGCCTGTTCATTATCCACGGCGGCCAGGCTGAGCGGAATCGGCGCGGTGGCCAGGGCGGCTTGCAGCGCGACCTGCACCAGCGGGTGATCGTCAATCAGTAACAGATGGGCCATATCGTTGCTTCATTGTTTACAGGAGGTTCAGAATAGCGGAAAAGCCTGCGGAAGCAATCATTAAGCAAATAAGTTAAAGCGGAGGCGCGGGGGATAAAAATAAAATCGTGCCGAAAGCATATTACCTGAAATAAAGGGGAGCCGTGGCTCCCCTTTATTTTCTTCAATTCTGTTTTAGCACAGGCGATTATTGCGTCGTGCCGTCGGTTTTACGATCGACATCACCGCCGCCCTGCTGAGTCTGCACTTTTTCATTCACGTTGGGGCATTTGCCATCTTTACACTGCGCGTTTTTATCCATTTCATCAGCGCTCATGCCATTGCTGCCGGCGGTCGGCGAGCTGCTGGCGCCCGGTGCGGTATTACTGCTGCCGGTATTAATCTGGTTATTATCGACATTATTCGGCGGCAGGTTCTCTTTTGCGCCCGGCGCTACTGCGCCCGCGTCCGCTGCCTGGTTAGCCGTGCCGTTGTTGCCCGGTGCCGCCAGCGCCGCGCCGCTGCCCAGTGTCATTGCTGCTGTCAGGACTGCAATTGCAAACTTATTCATAATTATGCTCCCGTTAATTATTGATAGCTGCTGCCGAAACCCAATAGAACTTTCGAAGCTGTCTTTTTATCGGGGCGAGATAATATCTCGTCGGGACAACTTCTGACGAAAACTTGTGATGTAAATAAGAAATTTTCAAGAACTAACGATTAAAAGTGTAGTAAGGAACCAAAGAAACGCAAATCGCCCGGCCGCCGCATCGACGGAAAGTCGATTTACAGCGCGGTATTGAAGGGATAAATTGGTCAGGTGGTGCCCGCTGCGCCCGGAAAAAAATATTAAATGGATAGCTTATGAATTACCAGAATGATGATTTAAGAATCAAAGAGATAAAAGAACTTTTACCGCCGGTTGCGCTGCTGGAAAAATTTCCGGCGACGGAAAAAGCCGCCGCTACCGTTGCTGCTTCGCGTCAGGCGATCCACAAAATTCTGAAAAACGAAGATGACCGCCTGCTGGTGATCATCGGCCCCTGCTCAATCCATGATGTCGATGCGGCGAAAGAGTATGCGGCGCGCCTGCTGCAGCTGCGCCAGACGCTGAGCGGCGAGCTGGAAATCGTTATGCGCGTCTATTTTGAGAAGCCGCGCACTACCGTCGGCTGGAAAGGGCTGATTAACGATCCGCAGATGGACGGCAGCTTCCAGATCAATGACGGCCTGCGCATCGCCCGTAAGCTGCTGTTGGAGATCAACGATACCGGTTTGCCTGCGGCGGGCGAATTCCTCGATATGATCACGCCGCAGTATGTGGCTGACCTGATGAGCTGGGGGGCTATCGGCGCGCGGACCACGGAGTCGCAGGTGCATCGTGAACTGGCCTCGGGGCTTTCCTGCCCGGTCGGGTTTAAAAACGGCACCGACGGTACGATTAAGGTGGCGATTGACGCCATCAACGCCGCCGGTTCGCCGCACTGCTTCCTCTCCGTTACCAAATATGGCCACTCCGCGATTGTCGAAACCAGCGGCAACGGCGACTGCCATATCATCCTGCGCGGCGGCAAAGAGCCGAACTACAGCGCCGAACATGTCAGCGCGGTAAAAGCCGGTCTGGAGAAGGCGGGCCTGCCGCCACAGGTGATGATCGATTTCAGCCACGCCAACAGCAGTAAGCAATTTCAGCGTCAGCGAGTGGTGGCTGACGACGTCGCACAGCAGATTCGCGGCGGTGAAAAGGGCATTATGGGCGTGATGATTGAAAGCCACCTGGTGGAGGGCAATCAGAGCCTGGAGAGCGGCGAGCCGCTGGTCTACGGCAAAAGCGTCACTGACGCCTGCATCGGCTGGGAAGATACGGAAAAGGTATTGCATCAGCTGGCCGCCGCGGTAAAAACGCGTCGGGGCTGATTCAGCTTTCTGTCGTAGCGCTCAATGGCGCGAAAAAAAACCCGCCGGTCGGCGGGTTTTTTATGCAGAACGAATTACTTCGCTTTGCCCTGGTTCGCTACCGCTGCGGCTTTCGCTGCGATTTCGTCAGCGTCGCCCAGGTAGTAGTGTTTGATCGGCTTAAAGTTTTCATCGAACTCATACACCAGCGGTACGCCGGTCGGGATGTTCAGTTCAAGGATCTCTTCTTCGCTCATGTCGTCCAGGTATTTCACCAGCGCGCGCAGGGAGTTGCCGTGCGCGGCGATGATCACTTTCTCGCCGCTTTTCAGGCGCGGCAGAATGGTTTCATTCCAGTAAGGAATGACGCGCTCGATGGTCAGCGCCAGGCTTTCGGTGGTCGGCAGCTGCTCGGCGGTCAGTTTCGCATAGCGCGGGTCGTGGCCCGGGAAGCGCTCGTCGCTGCGGTCCAGCTCCGGCGGGGTTACGGCAAAGCCGCGACGCCACTGTTTAACCTGATCGTCGCCATACTTCTCAGCGGTTTCCGCTTTGTTCAGACCCTGCAGCGCACCGTAGTGACGCTCGTTCAGACGCCAGGATTTTTCTACCGGCAGCCAGGCCTGATCCAGCTCATCGAGAATGTTCCACAGGGTGTGGATCGCGCGCTTCAGCACGGAGGTGTAAGCGAAATCGAAGGTGAAACCCTCTTTTTTCAGCAGCTGACCTGCTGCTTTCGCTTCTCCGCGGCCCTTCTCGGACAGATCAACATCGTACCATCCGGTAAAGCGGTTTTCGTTGTTCCACTGGCTTTCGCCGTGGCGCACCAGAACCAGCTTAGTTACAGCCATAGCTTAACTCCTTTACGCTCGTATGATAATGAAAGCATTATATTGCCGTCGCGCGCGGCTCGGCAATTGATAGTGCCCTACCATAGCGGAATTCTTGACACCGCGTAAGTGCTGAACCGACGCGGTGCGCGTTTTTCAGCCTGATGTTATTCCGCCGTTAACGTATAGCGGGTAACGCTGTGATACGTTTCACCGGGTTGTAACCAACAGCTGGGCTGAGGCCATTCGGGATGGTTCGGCGAGTCCGGCAGAAACTCGCTTTCCAGCGCGATGCCCTGAAAAGCAGTATAGCTGCCCTGATCGCGCGCGGGGGTGCCCGCCAGGTAATTGCCGCTGTAAAACTGCAGCGCCGGCGCGGTGGTATGCACCGTTAGCTTCAGCTTGCTGTCGGAAGACCAGAGCTGAGCGGCGGGCTGCTGCGCGTCGCGCGCGTTCAGCAGGAAGGCGTGGTCGTAGCCCTGCACCAGACGTTGATCTTCGTCCTGCAAAAAGTCGCGGCTGATGCTTTTCGCGGCGCGAAAATCGAAGCCGCTGTCGTCGACCGCCTGCAGCGACGCACGCGGAATGCCTTCACTGTCGACCGGCAGATAGCGATCGGCGTTAAGCTGCAGCTGATGCTGGCGCGCGTCGCCGTGATGCGCGTCGAGATTGAAATAAGCGTGGTTGGTCAGGTTAACCGGGCAGGGGCGATCAACCTGCGCCTCCCAGTTAATCGACAGACAGTTATCCTCATCGAGACGATATTCCACCTGTGCGATCAGATTGCCCGGATAGCCCTGATCGCCATCCGGCGAGTCGATGCGATACAGCACGCTGTTGTCGCTCTGGCTGACAATCTGCCAGCGGCGACGGTCGAACCCTTCCGGCCCGCCATGCAGCTGATGCGCGCCCTGGTTTGCCGTCAGCGTGATATTGGCCGCGTTCAGCCGCGCGTTGGCGATACGGTTAGCGTAGCGCCCTACGGTGGCGCCCAGATAGGCGGTTTGGGTGAGATAGTCCGCCGGCGTAGCGCAGCCCAGCAGCGCTTCGCGCACCGAGCCATCTTTCATCGGCACGCGCGCCGACAGCCAGGTGGCGCCCCAGTCCATAAAGGTGGCGACCATGCCGCGCTGGTTGCGCAGCACGGTGATGCGCCACGGCTGGCCGTCCGGCGCCAGCGAGGTAGCCTGATTTAGCATTGTCCCGCTCCTTCCGATGCGGTGCAGACGTAGAAGGTCTCTTTGATGCCGGTCGCGGCCTCATACTGGCTGGCGACTGCCGCTTTCACCGGCTCCACCAGATCAAACGGCATCAGCGCCACCACACAGCCGCCGAAGCCGCCGCCGGTCATACGCACGCCGCCTTTATCGCCGATGGTCGCCTTAACGATCTCCACCAGCTTATCGACCGGCGGCACGGTGATTTCAAAATCGTCGCGCATTGAAGCGTGCGATTCCGCCATCAGTTCGCCCATGCGTTTCAGATCGCCTTTGCTCAGTGCCTCAGCCGCCTCCAGCGTGCGCGCGTTCTCCGTCAGCACGTGGCGCACGCGTTTGGCCACCTGCGGATCCAGCTCATGCTCGACCGCACGGAACTGTTCGATATCAACATCGCGCAGCGCCGGCTGGCTAAAGAAGCGCGCCCCGGTCTCGCACTGCTCGCGGCGGGTGTTATATTCGCTGCCCACCAGGCTGCGGCGGAAGTTGGTGTTGATGATCACTACCGCCACCTCTTTCGGCATCGGCACCGCGCGCGTGCCCAGCGTGCGGCAGTCGAGCAGCATGGCGTGATCTTTCTTGCCCAGCGCGGAGATCAGCTGATCCATAATGCCGCAGTTGCAGCCGACGAACTGGTTTTCCGCTTCCTGGCCGTTAACGGCGATTTCCGCGCCATCCAGCGACAGATGATAAAGCTGCTGGAAAACGGTGCCGACCGCCACTTCCAGCGAGGCGGAGGAGCTAAGGCCGGCACCCTGCGGCACATTACCGCTGATCACCATATCTACGCCGTTGAAGTCGCTGCTGCGCTGTTGCAGATGTTTCACCACGCCGCGCACGTAGTTGGCCCACATTGGCGCCTCGACGCGCATAATCGGCGCATCCAGCGAAAAGCTGTCCTGCTCGCTGTCGTAGTCGGCGGCGATGACGCGCACCTGGCGATCGTCGCGCTTCGCGCAGCTGATCACTGTCTGGTAATCGATAGCGCAGGGCAGCACAAAGCCGTCGTTATAATCGGTGTGTTCGCCGATCAGGTTGACGCGGCCCGGCGCCTGAATGGTATGGGTCGGCTGATAGCCGAACTGCTGCTGGAAAATCTGTTGGCTGGTCTCTTTTAAGCTCATTCTGCATCTCCCGTCTGGCGGAAATGAATATCGCTGACGGAACGCAGTCGCTCCGCCGCCTGTTCTGCGGTTAAATCGCGCTGGGTTTCCGCCAGCATTTCGTAACCCACCATAAATTTGCGCACCGTGGCCGAGCGCAGCAGCGGCGGATAAAAGTGAGCATGCAGCTGCCAGTGGTCGTTCGCTTCGCCGTTGAACGGCGCGCCGTGCCAGCCCATGGAGTAGGGGAAGGAACACTGGAACAGGTTATCGTAGCGGCTGGTCAGCTTTTTCAGCGCCAGCGCCAGATCGCTGCGCTGGGCCGCGCTCAGATCTACCAGGCGTTTAATATGCGTTTTCGGCAGCAGCAAGGTTTCAAACGGCCAGGCCGCCCACCAGGGCACTACCGCCAGCCAGTGTTCAGTTTCAACCACGGTGCGGCTGCCATCTTTCAGCTCGCGCGCGACGTAATCGACCAGCATCGGCGAACCCTGGCGCGCGAAATAGTCACGTTGATGCAGATCTTCGCGCTGCACTTCATTCGGTAAAAAGCTGTTGGCCCAGACCTGGCCGTGCGGATGCGGGTTCGAGCAGCCCATCGCGGCGCCCTTGTTTTCAAACACCTGCACCCAGGGATAGTGCTGGCCTAAATCCGCGGTCTGCTGCTGCCAGGTGGTGACCACCTCTTCCAGCGCCGCGACGCTCAGCTCCGGCAGGGTTTTGCTGTGATCCGGCGAAAAGCAGATCACCCGGCTGGTGCCGCGCGCGCTTTCACAGCGCATCAGCATATCTTCGCTCTGCGGCGCTTCCGGCGTATCGCTCATCAGCGCGGCGAAGTCATTGGTAAACACGTAGGTGCCGGTATAGTCAGGGTTTTTATCACCCGTCACGCGCGTGTTGCCCGGGCAGAGGAAGCAGTCCGGATCGTGTTTGGGAAGCTGCTGCACGGCGGGCGACTCCTGCGCGCCCTGCCAGGGACGCTTGGCGCGGTGCGGAGAAACCAGTACCCACTGGTCGGCCAGCGGGTTGTAACGGCGATGCGGGTGATCGACCGGATTGAATTTTTCCATGTTCTGTCCTGATAGCTGACTTAAGCGGTAATCGCAGAGTAAAAAATAGCACAGTGTAAAAAACGAAAGCGTGATCCAGTCTGGATAAATGGAATCGTTTACACAAGCTGAAAATTCTGAGTTATCAGTAATAGTAGCGGGTTGTAAGTAAGGAAAGACAAAAGATCGCACAATTAATGGTAGCGCTTACACAGAGGTTGACGCACGCAGCCATGCGGCGGCCTTAAAGCAGAACGCAGAGAACAGGCGGCGGAAGCAGCATCGTCGCGCCGCCAAAGCAAAAGCGAGGGAAGAGAGGGCAGAAACGGAGAAAGGGGAGCAGAAGAACAAGGCAGAAGCGGAAAAAGGGGAGCAGAAGAACAGGGCAGAAGCGGAGAACAGGGCAGAAGCGGAGAACAGGACAAAGGCGGAAAACTGGACAAAAGCGGAGAACAGGGTAAAGAGTGGCACGGACCAGGAAAGAGGTTTTCCGATAAAGCGGACAAAGAAGCAGCCATAAAGGCGGCGCCACTCTACCTGCGTCGTCAGTCAGGTGAGCAGGCCACCACTTCATCTGCGCCGTCAGCCAGGCGAGCAGGGCGCCACTCTACCTGCGTCGTCAGTCAGGTGAGCAGGGCGCCACTTCACCTGCGCCGCCAGTCCGTCAGCAGGGCGTCAATTCGCCTGCGCCGCCAGTGAATAAGCGGCGCGAAAGGGCTACCGGGCGCAGATCAGCCCAGCGCTTCCGTCCGATAGGCGTAGATATCCTTCTGCGGCACAAAGCTCAGGCGATGGGTAATACACTGCGGCGCATCTTCTGCATGATGGGAAACAAACAGCAGCTGCGTTTGTCCTTCCGCGATCAGCACGTCCACAAAGCGGCGCACCAGCTGACGGTTGATCGGGTCAAGCCCCTGCAGCGGCTCATCCAGGATCAGCAACGTGGGGTGTTTGACCAGCGCGCGCGCGATCAGCACCAGCCGCTGCTGCCCCCAGGAGAGGCTGTGAAACGGCGCATCAGCCTGCGCCTGCATGCCCAGCAGCGCCAGCCAGCCGTTCGCCAGCGTACGCTGACGGTCGGACACCGCCTGATAAAGCCCGATAGAGTCAAAATAGCCGGAAAGGATCACGTTGCGCACGCTGATCGCTACGCGATAGTCGAGATGCAGGCTGCTGCTGACGTAGCCGATATGCTGCTTTATCTCCCAGATGGTCTCGCCGCTGCCGCGTCGCCGTCCAAACAGCGTCAGGTCATTGCTGTATCCCTGCGGATGATCGCCGGTGACCAGGCTCAGCAGGGTCGATTTACCGGCGCCGTTCGGCCCGATAATCTGCCAGTGCTGCCCCGGCCGCACCTCCCAGTTCAGGCCGTGCAGCACCGGTTTATCGTTGTAGCTGACCACGCCGTTTTTCAACGCGATGCGCGCCGCGTCGGGCGCCAGCTGCGGCTGCTGCGCGGGGTTATCCGCCTCCGGCAGCGCCATGCCCTGCAGACGCTCGCTGTGCGCCAGCTGGGCGACCAGCGCTTCCGCCAGCACCGTTTCGCGATCGCCGATATGGGTCAGATGGCACTCCGCCAGCACGCCGACGCGCTCGACAAACGGCGGAATATCATCAAAGCGGTTCAGTACCAGCACCAGCGTATAGCCCTGCTGATGCAGCCGCGCCAGCAGCGCCGCCAGGCTGGCGCGTGAATCGACATCCAGCCCGTCGAAAGGCTCGTCCAGCACCAGCAGATCGGGCTGCGCCATCAGCGCCTGACAGAGCAGCGTTTTACGCGTTTCGCCGGTGGAGAGATACTTAAAACGGCGCTCAAGCAGGTATTCGATGCCGAACAGCCGCGCCAGCTCGCGACAGCGGGCGGCATCTTTCACCGCATCCTGAATCATCTCTGCCGCGGTGCGGCCGGTGTCATCCTCGCCTTCGCTCAGCAGATCGGTGTTGTTACGCTGCCACTCCTCCTCCACCAGCTTTTGCAGCTTCTCCAGCGACAGCAGCATCGGGCGTGTGAAATCGCTGTGAAAGGCGCCCTGCAGCGGCGGTAGCTCACCGGTCAGCGCCTTCGCCAGCGACGACTTACCGCTGCCGTTGGCGCCAACGAAGGCCCAGCTTTCGCCGCCGCGCAGCGTTAAATCGTTCAGGGTCAGTATCCGGGTATCGCTAAGACGAAACGTGCCTTGCGAAATTTGCAACGTAGCCATTTTACATTCCGTTTTTTGCAGCGTAAGCTTCTGTTTTTAGCGGCTGGCGGCGGGCAAGTCAAACGGCCGGAGCGGATTCAGAGCAGCGTCGCGATAATCACCTGATCGGCGTTAAAATGTGCTATTACCGCCGCGCCTGGCTGTAGATTTTGCTGTTCAACCTGCAGATTGCCCAGCGTGGCGCAGAGCGTCTCGCCGCTGCCAAGCGTCATCAACACCTCGCTCTGCTGCTCGCCGCGCTCGATGGCGCTGATAACGCAGCGCAGCTGGTTATCGGCCTCTGACGCTTCGCGGCTGACTGCCACCCACGGTGCTTTAATCAACAGCAGCACCTCTTTGCCGGCGCTCAGCTGCAGCCGGTCGGCGCTCTGGCGCGTCAGCGCCGCCTTCAGGCGCGTCTCGCCGTCGGCCAGCAGGACCTCGACATGCTGCTGCACCCGCTCCGCGTCCCGGTGCAGAAGGGTGCCAAACAGCTGGTTGCGCGCGCTGGTCTGCAGCGAGAAGCGCGCGATGGCGGCCAGCAGGCTGTCGAGCGGCAGCTGATCGTCCTGCAGCACGTCAAACGCCTTTTGCTGGATCTGCTCCAGCAGGCGAAACAGCGCGATCAGCCGTTCGCCGTAGCGCGTCAGTTGCGCGCCACCGCCGCCTTTGCCGCCGGTGGCGCGCTCCACCAGCGTGCGCTCCGCCAGCTGGTTCATCTCGTTAATGGCATCCCATGCGCTTTTGTAGCTAATGCCCGCCAGCCTGGCCCCCTGGCTGATGGAACCGGTCTGTTTAACCTGCTGCAGCAAGGCGATGCGGCGCGGATCGGCAAACAGTTTCTGCTGGAGTCGAATAATAAGGGAGATGTCAGCCTGCATGCTAAGCCTCATAAAGTGGTTTGATTTTATTGTAAAAGAGGCGGCGAGGGGTGTCACGGCGTTAAGCCGGCGTCAGCGGCGCTTCAGGAAAAGTAAAGCGCACAAAAGGACAGTGCGTTTTTTATCATGCTGGTTAAAATGATCTTTTTACCGCAATAAACGAGGCAACTATTATGCTGGAGCTATTAAAAAGCCTTGCTGTCGCCGTGATCATGGTGCCGATCGTCATGGCCATTATCCTTGGCCTGATTTACGGTCTGGGTGAAGTGTTCAACGTGATCTCAAAATTCGGTCATCGCAACGAGCGCACGGCGAAGCCGCGTCAGTAAGCGCGCCCCATTCTGCTTTCTGTTCAACAGGGTCGGCCTCAGGTCGGCCCTGTTGCTTTTCCCCGGCTGATTTCCTTTGATCAAACGTATGACAGCGCTCGCCGTCTCGTTATAGTATTCCTTACATAACGTTACCTGGAGAAAAAGTATGTCTGCTATTAAATGGGATCACTGGTTAGGCGCTGCGGCTATCGCCCTCAGCCTGTCAGGGCACGCCGTCGCCGCTGATAAAGTGACTGTCTTCGCTGCCGCCTCGCTGACCAACGCGCTGCAGGATATTGTCGGGCAGTATGAAAAGGGCAAGCATGAGATTAAAATCGTCACCTCCTACGCCTCTTCTTCTACTCTGGCGCGGCAGATAGAGCAGGGCGCGCCGGCGGATCTGTTTATCTCCGCCGATCAGCAGTGGATGGACTACGCCGCCAGCAAAAACAGCATTGAGGCCGGTTCGCGCTATACGCTACTGGGCAACGATCTGGTGCTGATCGCCCCGGCCAGCGAAAAGGCGCAGCCGGTGCGTATCGATAAAAATACCGACTGGAAAAGCCTGCTGAAAGGCCAGCGCATCGCGACCGGCGATCCGGACCACGTTCCGGCAGGAATTTATGCGAAAGAGGCCTTACAAAATCTTGGCGCCTGGGATACGCTGTCGCCGGTTATGGCGCGCGCCAATAATGTCCGCGCCGCGCTGGCGCTGGTGGAGCGCAACGAAACGCCTTACGGCATCGTCTACGGCTCCGATGCCGTCGCCAGCCATAACGTGACGGTAGTCGGGCACTTCCCGGAAAACAGCCATAAACCGGTGGAATACCCGATGGCTATCGTCAACGATCATCATCAGCCTGCGGTCAGCGCATTTTATGACTACCTGAAAGGGCCGGAGGCGGCGGCAATATTCAAAAAATATGGATTCACCCCACGCTAATGATATTGAGTGATGTTGAATGGCAGGCTGTGGAACTCAGCCTGAAAGTGTCGGCAGTGGCTGTGGTCGCCAGCCTGCCTTTCGGCATTTTTCTCGCCTGGCTGCTGGCGCGCTGCGAATTTCGCGGCAAGGCGCTGCTGGATAGCCTGATCCACCTGCCGCTGGTCCTGCCGCCGGTGGTGGTGGGCTATCTGCTGCTGCTGACGCTGGGACGGCGCGGCTGGATCGGCAGCTGGCTCTATGACTGGTTCGGCATCAGCTTCGCCTTTAGCTGGCGCGGCGCGGCGCTTGCCGCCGCGGTGGTGGCGCTGCCTTTAATGGTGCGCGCCATTCGTCTTGCGCTGGAGGCGGTCGATCCGAAACTGGAGCAGGCGGCCCGCACGCTCGGCGCTGGCCGCTGGCGCGTCTTTTTTACTATTACGCTGCCCCTGACGCTGCCGGGCCTGATCGCCGGCACCGTGCTGGCCTTCGCCCGTTCGCTGGGCGAGTTCGGCGCCACCATTACCTTTGTCTCTAATATTCCGGGCGAAACCCGCACCATCCCGCTGGCGATGTTTACCCTGCTGGAGACGCCGGGCGCTGAAAACAACGCCGCCAGGCTCTGTTTGATCGCCATCGCGCTGGCACTGGTGTCGTTGCTGCTATCGGAATGGCTGGCCCGCTGGGGCCGTAAGCGTCTGGGGGGCTGATGCTGGAGCTTAATTTTACCCTGCAGCAGGGCGATAGCCTGCTACAGATGGATACGCAGTTGCCGACCAAAGGCATCACCGCGATTTTCGGCGTTTCCGGCGCCGGCAAAACCTCGTTAATCAATGCCATTGCCGGGCTGGCACAGCCGCAGCAGGGCTATATTCGCCTGAATGGCCGCACCCTGAGCCATGCGGAAGAGAATATCTGGCTGCCGCCGGAAAAGCGCGGCGTCGGCTATGTGTTTCAGGAGGCGCGCCTTTTCCCGCACTATCGCGTGCGCGGCAACCTGCGCTACGGCATGGCGAAAAGCCGCCAGGGGCAGTTTGATGCACTGGTGACGCTGCTGGGGCTGAACGATTTACTGGATCGGTTTCCCTGGTCGCTCTCCGGCGGCGAAAAGCAGCGGGTGGCGATCGGACGCGCGCTGCTAACGGCGCCCGACATTCTGCTGATGGATGAGCCGCTGGCCTCGCTCGATATCCCGCGCAAGCGTGAGCTGTTGCCCTGGCTGCAGAAGCTGGCGAAGCAGGTCGATATCCCGCTGCTTTACGTCTCGCACAGCCTGGATGAGATCCTACAGCTGGCCGATCGGGTGCTGCTGCTGGATAAGGGCGAAGTGAAGGCGACAGGGACGCTGGAGCAGGTCTGGAGCAGCAGCGCGCTGCGTCCCTGGCTGCCGCGCAGCGAGCAAAGCACCGTACTGCGCGTTCAGGTGCTGGAGCAGCATCCCGACTACGCGATGACCGCACTGTCGCTGGGCGATCAGCATATCTGGGTCAGCCGCGTTGAGGCGCCGCAGAAGACGGCGCTGCGCATTCGCATTCAGTCGTCGGATGTGTCGCTATCGCTGCAGCCGCCGCTTAACAGCACCATCCGCAATGTGCTGCCGGCGCAGGTCAGCGAGCTGGTCGAAGTGGATAATCAGCAGGTCGAGGTCAAACTGCGTATCGGCGCCAGCGAGCTGTGGGCGCGCATTACGCCCTGGGCGCGCGACGAGTTGGCGATTAAGCCCGGTATGTGGCTGTTCGCCCAGATCAAGAGCGTTTCCATTACCGCATAAAGGGGGCGGGAGGCATGCTCTCCCTGTTCCCTGTTCCCTGTTCCCTGTTCCCTGTTCCCTGTTCCCTGTTCCCTGTTTCGTGGCGGGTTAAGGCGTTAACGGGGCGGCCCGGCCGCGCCAGATAACCGCCGCCGGCGATGCGGCCCCTCTGTCCCGCCGCTACAGCACTTCGCGACGAATCGTCTCCGCGATGCCCGGCTCCAGGTTAGTGCCGATGACGCGCGCGGCACGCGCTTTGATCGCCTCATCGGCGTTGCCCATCGCCACGCCCAGGCCGACATTCTCCAGCATGCTGAGATCGTTGTAATTATCGCCGAATGCCAGCACATCCTTCATCGACAAGCCCTGCGATTCAACCCACTCTGCCAGTCGTTTACCTTTGCTGTTGCCTGCCTGCGCGATATCCACCTGATCGTGCCATGACCATTCGCAGGCCAGCCCCAGCGTCTGCTCAACCTGATCGGCGAACTGCTGCAGCGCGCGGGTATCGGGATGGGAGAGAGCGAACTTCCAGATCGCCTGCGCTTCGCGCGCGGCGTCGGCAAGGTTCGGCACCTGCAGAAACAGCGGGCGCTGGTGTGCCGGCAGCGATTGCGCCCACTGCAGGGTGCGCTCAACGTGGCCGGTCGGCGTTTGGTAGAGCATCGCATCGTCGACATAGAGCAGGCCATGGATCGCCTGCTGGTCGAGCATCTCAATAACCTTCAACGCCTGCGATTTATCCAGCGGATCGGCGGACAGTACTTTTTTCGCCTGATAATCATACAAATAGGTGCCGTTACAGCAGATTGCAGGTGTATCGAGCGCCAGCGCCTGATAAAAAGGGTGAATAGCGCAGTGGTGGCGTCCGGTGACGATAAGGATATGAACCCCGGCCCGTTTGGCTTCGGCCAGCGCCGCCAGGGATTCGGGAAGAAGGGTTTTACGCGGCGTCAGCAGCGTACCGTCCAGGTCGAGGGCAATCACGCGATAGCTCATAATTAATTCCGCCAGTCATTATTCGCAAAGCAGCGATGTTACACCCAGCGGCGCCTCGCCACCAAATCGCTGCGGCAGAAACAATCCGACGGGCTGCGGCAAAACGCGCTACCCTTTGCCACAGGCCACCCATTACAGGTAATGAGATAAGGAGAATTCATGAAGCAAGTTGTTTATACCGCCAGCCCGGAAAGCCAGCAGATCCACGTCTGGCAGATGAATGAAGAAGGCGCGCTGACGCTGTTGCAGGTCGTGGATGTGGCGGGGCAGGTGCAGCCGATGGTGGTGAATCCGACTCAGCCGTTTCTGTATGTCGGCGTGCGGCCGCAGTTCCGCGTGATCGCCTACCGCATCGCCGATGACGGCACCCTGAGCGAAGCGGGCCAGGCGCCGCTGCCGGGCAGCCCGACCCATATCTCGACCGATCGTCACGGCAACTTCCTGTTTTGCGGCTCCTATAACGACGCCTGCGTCAGTATCAGCCCCATCGGCGCCGACGGCGTGCCGCTGGCGCCAGCCCAGGTGGTCGAGGGCCTGGAGGGATGCCACTCGGCGAACATCGGCAGCGACAACCAGACGCTGTTTGTCCCTGCGCTAAAGCAGGATCGCATCTGCCTGTTCGACGTGAACGCCGCCGGCAAACTGACGCCGCACGCCCAGCCGCAGGTCACCACCGTTGAGGGCGCCGGTCCGCGCCATATGGTATTCCATCCCAACCGCCAGTACGCCTACTGCGTCAATGAACTCAACAGCAGCGTCGACGTCTGGCAACTGAGTAACGCCAACGGCCAGGTGGAGCGCGTGCAGAGCCTGGATATGCAGCCGGCCGATTTCACCGGCACGCGCTGGGCCGCCGATATTCATCTGACGCCGGATGGCCGCCATCTTTACGCCTGCGATCGCACCTCCAGTACCCTGACCATTTTCAGCGTCAGCGAAGATGGCGGTCTGCTGACGCTGGAAGGCCATCAGCCGACCGAAACGCAGCCGCGCGGCTTCAATATTGATAACAGCGGCCGCTATCTGGTCGCCGCCGGGCAGAAATCACACCATATCGAAGTCTATCGCATTGGCGAAGGGCAGGGGCTGCTGACGCCGCTGGCGCGCTATGCGGTTGGCCAGGGCCCGATGTGGGTGGTGATCCACGCACTGTAAAGCTTGAGCCGCCTCGCAGTTTTGTCTGCACGGCGGCGTTTTAATCTCGACCGGATCAAACTCCTGCGCTTCCACGTTTTTTTTCCTGCCGCTCTGTGTTGTTTTAACGGCGGGACTCTATCCACAAGGAAGCCACCATGACTCTCTTACGTAAAACCTGCTTGCCGCTGTTTATCAGCAGCCTGTTTATCGCCGCCGCCGCGCAGGCGCAGACCGTTCCGCACTTTTTGACCGCCGCAGAGGCACCGGACAGCCTGGCGATTCTGCCGCCGCCGCCCGCCTTTAACAGCGTTGATTTTCTGCGCGATAAGGCCATGTACGACTGGGGGTGGCGCAGCGCAAAACGCCGCGCGGCAAGCTCGCCTGGGAAGATGCCAACGTCAAGGCGGAGAATATTCCGCTGCTGTTCAGCCAGGCCTTTGGCTATCCGCTGGATGAGCAGCACGCGCCTGACATTCTTCGGCTGATGATCACCATGAAAGAGGATGCGGGCACTTACGCCACCGCCAGCGCGAAAAAGCATTATCAGCGCATTCGGCCATTCTCCTTCTATGGCGTAGCCACCTGCCGTCAGGACGATGAAAAAACGCTGGCGGGCGAGGGCTCTTATCCTTCTGGCCACACCACTATCGGCTGGGCGCTGGCATTAGTGCTGGCGGAGATTAATCCGGCGCGTCAGCAGGCGATCCTGCAGCGCGGACTGGAAATCGGTGAAAGCCGGGTGATCTGCGGCTACCACTGGCAGAGTGATATCGACGCCGCGCGCATCATGGCCGCCGCAGTAGTGGCAAGGCTGCACGCCAACACGGCGTTTACTCAGCAGATGGAGAAAGCGAAGGCGGAGTTTGAACGCCTGAGCGCGGGGCGCAGCTCGCCGGGCGGGGCGCAGTAGCGCCCCGCAGGCAGCGTTAGCTGTACATCACGGTAATCGAGGCGCTGGCGAGACGATGGAAATGGACGTTAAAGCCCACCATTGCGCCGCTGGCGTTTTCGTCCACCGCGATTTTGTCCACGTCCAGCGCGTGAACGGTAAAAATATAGCGGTGGCTTTCGCCCTGCGGCGGCGCCGCGCCGCCGTAGCCCGCCTTGCCGAAATCGGTACGCGTCTGAATCGCCTCTTCCGGCAGCGCCGCCTGGCCGGAGCCGGCACCCTGCGGCAGCACCGTTACCGCGGCGGGGATATTCGCCACCACCCAGTGCCACCAGCCGGAGCCGGTTGGCGCGTCGGGATCGTAGCAGGTGACGACGAAGCTTTTCGTGCCTTCCGGCACCTCATCCCAGGCGAGGTGCGGCGAAATATTATCGCCCTGGTAGCCCATGCCGTTAAACACATGGCGCTCCGGCATCGTCTCTCCGTCGTTGAAATTGTGACTGTAAATCCTCATCGCATCTCCATGTTATTGATGTAAAAACTTCAACAGCTCTTCTGCGGTAACGGCTGATGAGGTGGGGTTCTGGCCGGTGATCAGATGCCCGTCGGTAACGGCAAAAGCGCCCCAGTCCGCAGTACGCTCAAACTGTCCGCCCTGTTTTTTCAGCTCATCCTCTACCAGGAAAGGCACTACGTCGGTCAACCCGACGGCCTGCTCCTCGCTGTTGGTGAAGCCAGTCACCCGTTTGCCCGCCACCAGCGGCGTGCCGTCCGGCTTTTTCACATGGCGCAGCACGCCGGGAGCATGGCAAACCGCTGCCACCGGCTTGCCGTTGGCAAACAGATTCTCGATCAGCGCGATGCTGTGCTTATCCTCGGCCAGATCCCACAGCGGGCCGTGACCGCCCGGATAAAATACCGCGTCGAACTTGCTGCCATCAATGGTTTCAAGACGTTGCGTATTGGCCAGCGCCTGCTGCGCGGCGACATCCTGACGAAAGCGCGCAGTATCGTGCGTCTGGGCGTCCGGCTCGTCACTTTTCGGATCGAGCGGCGGCTGGCCGCCCTGCGGCGACGCCAGCACCACGCTGATACCGGCATCTTTAAAGATGTAATAGGGCGCGACAAACTCTTCCAGCCAGAAGCCGGTTTTCTTGCCGGTTTCACCCAGTTTGTCGTGGGAGGTTAACACCATCAAAATTTTCATTACTGCTCTCCCGGTTGATCTGCGGCGACCCGAACCACCAGCTTGCCGAAGTTTTTCCCTTCCAGCATGCCGGTAAAGGCTTCCGGCGCGTTCTCCAGGTCGTCAACGATATGTTCACGGAATACCAGACGATCTTCCGCGACCCACTGGCTCATCTGACGGAAAAATTCGTCAAAACGATCGCCGTAATCCTGATTGATGATAAAGCCCTGCACCCGCAGCCGCTTACGCAGAATGGCGCTCTGCAACAGCGGCAGATGATCGCGTCCTTCCGGCAGGTCGGTGCTGTTATAGTCGGCGATCAGGCCGCAGACCGGGATGCGCCCTTTGGTGTTCATCAGCGGCAGCACTGCGTTAAACACGTTGCCGCCGACATTTTCGAAATAGACATCGATGCCGTCAGGGCAGCGCTGTTTCAGCTGATCCGCCAGATCCGCCTGCCGATGGTCGACGCAATGGTCGAAACCGAGGGTCTCGGTGGCGTAGCGGCACTTTTCTGCACCGCCGGCGATGCCGACGACCTTACAGCCCTTCAGCTTCGCAATCTGTCCGACCACCGAGCCGACGGCGCCGGTTGCGGCAGCCACCACCACGGTTTCGCCCGGCTGCGGATTGCCGATATCCAGCAGTCCCATATAGGCGGTAAAGCCGGTCATGCCCAGCAGGCTCAGCCCCCAGGAGGGATGGTCCAGCACCGGGCCTTGCAGTTTGACCAGGCCCTTGCCGTCCGACAGAGCGTAATCCTGCCAGCCGCTCTGACTGACGACCCAGTCGCCCGGTTGATAGTCGGCATGCTGCGACTGTTCGACAATCGCCACCGTGCCGCCGCCCAGCACATCGTCGACGGCGAAAGGTTCGACATAAGAGGGCGCGTCGCTCATGCGGCCGCGCATATAGGGGTCGAGCGATAAATAGACCGTGCGCAGCAGCAGCTGGCCTTCGCCGGGCGTCGGCACCGGCTGCGTATCGATGCGGAAGTTCGCTTCGGTCGGCGCGCCGTGCGGGCGCGAGGCCAGGATCACGCGGCGGTTGCGCTCTTTTTGCTGTGGCATAACTTTCTCCTTTGCTAACGGGGGGATGTTAAAAGCGTAGTGCATCACACCGCGGCGCGCTCAGAGGCTCCCGACGCTTATGCCGGCAAAAAGAGTTCGGGGCGATCCAGCGCCGCCTGAATGGCGTGGGTCAGCCGCGCCAGCTGCGCGGCATCGATCACATAGGGCGGCATCAGGTAGATCAGTCGGCCGAAGGGGCGGATCCAGACGCCCTGATCGACGAAAAAGCGCTGAATGGCAGCCATATTGACCGGCTGCCGGCTCTCAATAACGCCGATGGCGCCCAGTACGCGCGCATCCGCCACCTGCGGATGGGAGGCCAGCGGCAGCAGTGCCGTGCGCAGCTGCTGTTCAATTGCCGCCACCTGCGTCTGCCAGCCGCCTTCCTGCAAGATCGCCAGGCTGGCGTCCGCCACCGCGCAGGCGAGCGGGTTGCCCATAAAGGTAGGGCCGTGCATAAAGCAGCCCGCCGCGCCGTTGCTGATGGTATTGGCCACTTCGCGCGTGGTGAGGGTAGCGGAGAGGGTCATGGTGCCGCCGGTCAGCGCTTTCCCCAGGCAGAGGATATCGGGCGCGATACCGGCATGGTCGCAGGCGAACAGCTGGCCGGTGCGGCCGAAGCCTGTCGCGATCTCATCCGCGATCAGCAGAACCTGATGACGGTCGCATAACTCGCGCACCCGCTGCAGATAGCGTGGATGATAAAAGCGCATTCCGCCCGCCCCCTGTACCACAGGCTCCAGGATCACTGCGGCGATGCCGCCCGCGTGCGCTTCTATCAGCGCGGCGAACGCGGCGATATCCGCCTCATCCCAGCTGTCATCGAAACGGCGCTGCGGCGCCGGCGCAAACAGGTGATTCGGCAAATAGCCCTGCCACAGGCTGTGCATGGAGTTATCAGGATCGCAGACCGACATGGCGGAAAAGGTATCGCCATGATAGCCGCGCCGCAGTGTCAAAAAGCGCTGCCGCCGCTCGCCGCGCGCCTGCCAGTATTGCAGCGCCATCTTCATCGCCACTTCCACCGCCACCGAGCCGGAATCCGCGAGGAAAACGCACTCCAGCGGCGCGGCCGTCATCGCCACCAGACGGCGACAGAGCGCCACGGCGGCAGGGTGGGTAATGCCGCCGAACATCACGTGCGACATCTGCGCCATCTGCGTTTGCAGCGCCTGATTAAGGCGCGGGTGGTTATAGCCGTGGATCGCCGCCCACCAGGAAGACATGCCGTCCACCAGCTGGCGGCCGTCGGCCAGCTGCAGGTGAACGCCCTGCGCGCCGACCACCGGATAACAGGGAAGGGGTTCGCTCATGGAGGTGTAGGGGTGCCAGATATGGTCGCGGTCAAAGGCGAGATCGTCGGAAGTCATGATCACTTGTAAACCAAAAAGAAAAGATTTAGTTTACAAGCATAATCGGGTTCCACAATAAAAACGACACTTTTTGGAGTAAGCAATGGCGATGCGCTGGACGCTGGCAGAGGCTCAGGCCCTGTTCAATAAACCTTTTCTCGAACTGATGTTTGAAGCGCAGCAGGTACACCGACAGCACTTCGATCCGCGGCAGGTGCAGGTCAGCACGCTGCTGTCGATCAAGACTGGCGCCTGCCCGGAAGACTGCAAATATTGCCCGCAGAGCGCCCGTTACAAAACCGGTCTGGAGTCGGAGCGCCTGATGGAGGTGGAAGAGGTGCTGGCCTCGGCGCGTAAAGCGAAGGCGGCGGGTTCATCGCGTTTCTGCATGGGCGCGGCGTGGAAAAACCCCAATGACCGCGATATGCCGTACCTTGAGAAAATGGTGCAGGGCGTGAAAGAGATGGGGATGGAAACCTGTATGACGCTGGGCACCCTGAGCGACGCGCAGGCGCAGCGGCTGGGCGAAGCTGGCCTCGATTTTTACAACCACAACCTTGATACCTCGCCGGAGTTTTACGGCAATATCATCACCACCCGCACCTATCAGGAGCGTCTCGACACGTTGGATAAGGTGCGCGGAGCGGGGATTAAAGTCTGCTCCGGCGGCATCGTCGGTCTTGGCGAAGAGGTGAAAGATCGTGCGGCGCTGCTGGTGCAGCTGGCGAACCTGCCGACGCCGCCGGAAAGCGTGCCGATTAATATGCTGGTGAAGGTCAAAGGCACGCCGCTGGCAGAAAATGAAGATGTCGACCCATTCGATTTTATCCGCACCATCGCGGTGGCGCGCATTATGATGCCCACCTCCCATGTGCGCCTCTCCGCCGGGCGCGAACAGATGAGCGAGCAGACCCAGGCGATGTGCTTTATGGCCGGCGCCAACTCCATTTTCTACGGCTGCAAACTGCTGACCACGCCGAACCCGGAAGAGGACAAAGATCTGCTGCTGTTCCGTAAGCTGGGCCTCAACCCGGAACACACCCACACCCGCGCGGGCGACAACGAACAGCAGCAGGCGCTGGCGCAGCAGCTGGTTAACGCCGATACCGCGCACTATTACAACGCGGCGCCGTAATGAGCTGGCAACATCGCATCGCTGAGGCGCTGCAGGCGCGTCAGCAGCAGCAGCGTCTGCGCCAGCGCAGCCTGCTACTGCCCGACGGCGCGGGCTGGGTGCGGCATGAAGGAGAGCGCTACCGCAACTTTGCCGGCAACGACTATCTCGGGCTGAGCGATGATGCGCGCATTGTTCATGCCTGGCAGCAGGGGGCGGCACGCTACGGCGTCGGCGCCGGCGCTTCCGGGCATGTGACCGGCTATCTGCAGCCCCATGCGGCGCTGGAGAGGGCGCTGGCGGAGTGGCTCGGCTATCCCTGCGCGCTGTTGTTTAACGCCGGCTACGCCGCCAACCAGGCGGTGATCGGCGCGCTGGCGGCGCAGGGCGATCGTATTCTGGCGGATAAGCTGTCGCACGCTTCGCTGCTGGAGGCCGCCAGCCTCAGCCCGGCCACCCTGCGGCGCTTCGCCCATAACCAGCCGGAAAGCCTGCATCGACTGCTCGCTTCGCCTGCCGGGGGCGACACGCTGGTGGTAACCGAAGGGGTATTCAGCATGGATGGCGACAGCGCGCCGCTGAGCGCGCTGCATCAGCTGACGCAGCAGGCGGGCGGCTGGCTGCTGGTGGATGACGCGCACGGCATCGGCGTACAGGGCGAACAGGGGCGCGGCAGCTGCTGGCAGCAGGGCATCAGGCCGGAATTGCTGATCGTCACTTTCGGTAAGGCGTTCGGCGTCAGCGGCGCGGCGCTGCTGTGCGATCGGTCCACCGCCGACTATCTGCTGCAGTTCGCCCGTCATCTGATTTACAGCACTGCGATGCCGCCCGCGCAGGCGGAAGCGCTGCGCGCGGCCCTTGAGGCGGTGCGGCAGGGCGACGATCTGCGCGCCCGGCTGGTGGAAAATATTGCCCGTTTCCGCCACGGCGCGCAGCAGCTGGGCCTGGCGTTGACGCCATCGACCACCGCCATCCAGCCGCTGATCGTCGGTGACGACGCGCAGGCGCTCGCCCTCGCCAGCGCGCTGCGCCAGCGTGGCTGTTGGGTGACGGCGATCCGGCCGCCGACGGTGCCGCCCGGCACGGCACGGCTGCGCATCACCCTCACGGCGCGCCATACGGCGGAGGATATCGACCGGCTGCTGGAGGCGCTGCATGAAGCCCTGGGGCAGGTTGTCGGAGGCGTAGCATGACGCAGAGGGTGAATAAGCAGGCGGTCGCCCAGGCGTTTGGCCGGGCGGCGGACGGCTATGAACGCTACGCCGATTTCCAGCGCTACAGCGGCGAACGGTTGATGGCGTTGCTGCCGCCGTCCGCCGCCGGCACAGTGCTGGATGCAGGCTGCGGCACCGGCTGGTTCAGTCGGCGCTGGCAGCAGCAGGGGCATCGGGTGATTGCGCTCGATCTCTCGTCGGGCATGCTGGCGCAGGCGCGCCGTGACGCTTCGGCGCAACACTATCTGCTGGGCGACATTGAGGCGCTGCCGCTGCGGCGGCACAGCGTCGATATCAGCTGGAGCAACCTTGCGGTGCAATGGTGTGACAGCCTGGCGCAGGGGATCCGCGAACTGCACCGGGTGACGCGTCCCGGCGGCCGGGTGCTGTTTTCCACCCTGGCGGACGCTTCGCTGCATGAGATGCGCAGCGCCTGGCAGGCGCTGGATAACTACCAGCACGTAAACACCTTTTTATCCGAGGCGGCGATCCGCCAGGCGTGCGGCAAGCTGGCGCTGCGGCTGGAAAGCGAAACGGTGACGCAGCACTTTCCCGATGTGCTGAGCGCGCTGCAATCGCTGAAAGGCATCGGCGCCACCCATATTCATCAGGGGCGCGCCAGCGGCCTGTTGACCCGTCAGCGGCTGCTGCAGCTGCAGCAGCGCTGGCCGCAGGATGCGCAGGGCTATCGCCTCTCTTACCAACTGATTACCGGAGTGATTGATTGTGAGTAACTGCTGGTTTCTGACCGGAACCGATACTGAAGTGGGAAAAACCGTAGTCAGCAGCGCGCTGCTGCAGGCGGCGGCGCGCGCAGGCTTTACCACCGCAGGCTATAAGCCGGTAGCCTCGGGCAGCGAGATGACGCCGGACGGCATCCGCAACGGCGACGCGCTGGCGCTGCAGCGCAACAGCAGCCTGCCGCTGCGCTATGAAGAGGTGAATCCGCTGGTGTTCCTTGAACCCACCTCGCCGCACATCGTCAGCGCCGACACCGGTCAGCCGATCGCCTTTTCGCGTCTCTCCGCCGGGCTGGATGCGCTACGGGCAAAAGCGGAATGGGTGCTGGTGGAAGGGGCGGGCGGCTGGTATACGCCGCTCTCAGAGCAGCAGACCTTCGCCGACTGGGTGAAGCAGGAGCGGCTGCCGGTGATTCTGGTCGTGGGCATTAAGCTGGGCTGCATCAACCACGCGTTGCTGACGGCGGAGGCGGTGCTGAATGCCGGGCTGCCGCTGGCGGGTTGGATCGCGAACGATATCCAGCCGCCGGGCAAACGGCATCAGGCCTATCTGGCGACGCTGCGTCAGCGCCTGCCCGCGCCGTTTCTCGGCGAAATCCCTTTTCTGGAGGATGTCGAAAGCGACAGGCTGGGCGACTATCTGCGTCTGCCGGAAGGCACTAGCTGACCGCCAGCCATTTATCCAGCACCGACTCATCCAGCTCCGCAACGTGGCCCTGCGCCACGTTGCGTCCATGATGCAGCAGCAAAAAGTAGTCCGCCACGCGGCGAATAAACGAAACGCGCTGCTCCAGCAGCAGGATGGTCAGGCCAAACTCGTGGTTCAGGCGGTGCAGCAGATTGCCGGTCTCCTCCTCCAGCCACGGCGACATCCCTTCCGTCGGCTCATCCAGGATCAGCAGGCGCGGCTGCAGCGTCAGGGCTCTGGCCAGCGCCAGCTGCTGCTGCAGCTCCGGCGGCAGTTCGCCGCTGCGTTGATGACGCCGCCGCCACAGCGTCGGAAACAGGTCGCTCACCAGCGGCGGCAGGGTGCAGTGACGATCGTCCTGACCGGCCAGCAGCGCGATAAGTAAATTCTCTTCCACGCTGAGCTGGGAGAAGATCTGTCTTCCCTGCGGCACATAGCCGATGCCCAGCCGCGCGCGTTTGTCCGCCGGCTGCGCCAGCAAATCCTCCGGCGGCGAACCATCCTGCTGCCACATCATGCTGCCGCTGTTGATCGGCAGACGCCCCATAATGCAGTTCACCAGCGTGGTTTTCCCCATCCCCGGCTGGCCGATAATGCCGGTGCAGGTGCCGGGCGGCAGATCGAGATCGACATCCCACAGGATATGGTTTTTACCGTAGAACTGATTAACCGAACGTAAACTCAGCATCTGATACTCTCCTTCCGTACTTGTCACATCATTCTGTCGGGCGGCCCGCTTTTTAGCGGGTCGGCCACAGGCGTCGGCGAGTCATATCACCGTTCCTTTCCGCGATCGGCGCATTCACAGAAGGACCTGCCTTTCTTGCAATCCGCAGGCCAACAGCCAGCGGCAAAATAAAAAAGCGCATGGCGGATAGCGCAGGGGCGGAAAAATTGGTCAGCGTTGCTTAACAATTTACGCCGGGAACAGATCCGCTGCACTTTTGTGGTGCCGCTCAGGCGGCGCTTATGGTGCAGAGGGGCCAGCATAAGGCAGGAAAATTTATTAATAACGGATTGACGCGGGCGAGGAAAAAGTTTCGACATCGCCGGAGCGCATGGGGAAATGGCTGCAAATCAGAAGCGGTCAGGCTGCAAAAAGGCGAAAAAAAAATATTTCATTCCTGTTACGCTGCCGGGAGGAATTTTATCCATCCCCGATGTTGCGGGGCCTGTAAACAGTTATCCACCATTCCTGTGGATAACCATGTGCATTACCGAGTGAAAACAACGTGCAGACCAGAGCGGGCGCGGCTTTTTCCTGAACTGGCGGTAAACTGGACTTTATTTATATTCACTTTATTTTCAGCAAGTTAATTAAAATCAAGCCTGCCGCTGCGCGCGCTTTTTTCCATGGTCGCTTTTACGCTGCGCCTATTGACAAATGTTAAAGGATCACATTGGCTGGGGATAACATTGCACCTCTTAATATTATCGCTGTGTAATGATAAGCCTTAAAATCTCTGCTTTGCCTTTTTCGTGCGGATCGGGCAAAATAACTGATTATTTATCCAGTATCCCGCGCTGGAAAAATCATCGAAGCGGAGTAAAATTACCATCCTGTCCGTGCAATTCTTCAGCAGAGATCTTCATAATGAGTAAAGCTTTTAAACTTAACTCCGCCTTTCAGCCCTCTGGCGACCAGCCTGAGGCGATACGCCGTCTGAAAGAGGGGCTTGAGGACGGTCTGGCGCACCAGACGCTGCTGGGGGTAACCGGCTCAGGGAAAACATTCACCGTCGCCAACGTGATCGCCGATCTTAACCGGCCCACCATGGTGCTGGCGCCGAACAAAACGCTGGCCGCCCAGCTCTATGGCGAGATGAAAGAGTTCTTCCCGGACAATGCCGTTGAGTATTTCGTTTCTTACTACGACTACTATCAGCCTGAAGCCTACGTGCCCAGCTCCGACACCTTTATCGAAAAAGACGCCGCGGTAAACGAACATATCGAACAGATGCGTCTTTCCGCCACCAAAGCGCTGCTGGAGCGGCGTGACGTGATTGTGGTGGCATCGGTCTCGGCCATTTACGGCCTGGGCGATCCCGATCTTTACCTGAAAATGATGCTGCATCTGTCGCGCGGCATGATCATCGACCAGCGCAGTATTTTGCGTCGTCTGGCCGAGCTGCAGTACAGCCGCAACGATCAGGCTTTTCAGCGCGGCACCTTCCGCGTGCGCGGCGAGGTGATCGACATTTTCCCTGCGGAATCGGACGATATCGCCCTGCGCGTCGAGCTGTTCGATGAAGAGGTGGAGCGGCTCTCACTGTTCGATCCGCTGACCGGCCAGGTGGATTCGGTGGTGCCGCGTTTCACCATCTACCCGAAAACCCACTACGTCACCCCGCGCGAGCGCATCGTACAGGCGATGGAAGAGATCAAGCTGGAGCTGGCCGATCGCCGCAAAAACCTGCTGGCTAATAACAAGCTGCTGGAAGAGCAACGCATCACGCAGCGCACCCAGTTCGACCTGGAGATGATGAACGAGCTGGGCTATTGCTCCGGCATCGAGAACTACTCGCGCTATCTCTCCGGGCGCGGGCCGGGCCAGCCGCCGCCGACCCTGTTTGACTACCTGCCGGCTGACGGCCTGCTGGTGGTGGATGAGTCGCACGTGACCATTCCGCAAATTGGCGGCATGTATCGCGGCGACCGCGCGCGCAAAGAGACGCTGGTGGAATATGGCTTCCGCCTGCCGTCGGCGCTGGATAACCGTCCGCTGAAGTTTGAGGAGTTCGAGGCGCTGGTGCCGCAGACCATCTACGTCTCGGCGACGCCGGGCAACTATGAGCTGGAAAAATCGGGCGACGAGATCATCGACCAGGTGGTGCGTCCGACCGGCCTGCTGGATCCGATTATCGAGGTGCGTCCGGTGACCACCCAGGTGGACGATCTGCTGTCAGAAATCCGCAAACGCGTGGCAATCAACGAGCGTGTGCTGGTGACGACGCTGACCAAGCGCATGGCGGAAGATCTGACGGAATATCTGGAGGAGCATGGCGAGCGCGTGCGCTACCTGCACTCCGATATCGATACCGTCGAGCGTATGGAAATTATCCGCGACCTGCGCCTGGGCGAGTTCGACGTGCTGGTAGGCATCAACCTGCTGCGTGAGGGGCTGGATATGCCGGAAGTGTCACTGGTGGCGATCCTTGACGCTGACAAAGAGGGCTTTCTGCGTTCCGAGCGCTCGCTTATCCAGACCATCGGCCGCGCGGCGCGTAACGTCAACGGCAAGGCGATCCTCTACGGCGATAAAATCACGCCTTCCATGGCGCGCGCCATCAGCGAAACCGAACGCCGTCGCGAGAAGCAGACCGAGTACAATACCGAGCATGGCATCGTGCCGCAGGGCCTGAACAAGAAAATCACTGATATTCTTGAACTGGGCAAGAGCGCTACCAAAGGGAAAACGCGCGGCAAACCGGCAAGCCGCAGCGTAAGCGAAGCGGAGGCGAGCTATATGGCGCTGACGCCGCAGGCGCTGCAGAAGAAAATCCATCAGCTGGAAGGGCAGATGCAGCAGCATGCGCAGAATCTGGAGTTTGAAGAGGCGGCACAGGTGCGCGATCAGCTGCACGAGCTGCGCGAACTCTTTATCGCCGCCTCGTAAGGCGAGCAGGGCCCTGACGGGCGGGCGGCGTTAGCCGAGCGCCTGCAGCGCCTGCTCCAGCGCCAGACGCAGCAGCTGGCGGTCGTGGCGGTAGGGAATATCGGCCGCTTCCAGCGGCTGCTGCACAATCAGACGGTCCTGTACTCCCTGCGTATCGACGCGCGGGCCGACCACCACCGCGTCGATCACTTTTTTGCCAATCGTCTCTTCCATGATCGCCAGCTTATCCTCCAGCCGCAGCGCGGCGGCGGCCGGGCTAAGTTCGCGGCCCAGGTTGCCAATGAAAATCAGCGGCGCGTGGGTACGGCGCAGCGCCTGCGCCATCTCCTCCATCAGCAGCACCGGCATCAGGCTGGTGAAAAAGCTGCCTGGCCCCATCAGGATCAGATCCGCTTCGGCCACCGCTTCAATCGCCTCGCGCGTCGGCGACACGTTGGGATGCAGCATCAGCTCCTGCGGCGCCTGCGTCAGCGTGTCGATCGCCGTTTCGCCATACACCATATTGCCTTCGCTGTCGGTCGCCACCAGATCGACCGGCTGCTCCGACATCGGGATCAGAAAGGCGTCCACTTTCAGCATATTGCGGATCAGGTTAATCGCCTCCAGCGGGCGTACGCTGAGGTGATCCAGCGCCTTCAGCATCAGGTTGCCAAGGTTATGGCCCGCCAGCTCGCCGTTGCCGGTAAAGCGATATTCAAACATCGCCGAGGCGACGCCCGGCTCGGTGATCAGCTGGTTCAGACAGTTACGCATATCGCCCCAGGCGATGCCCCCTTCCGAACGTCGGATGCGTCCGGTCGAGCCGCCGTTGTCAGTGGTGGTGACGATGCCGGTCAGCCGTGAGCCGAGGGGGGCGAGGGCGGACATGACGCGGCCCAGACCGTGGCCGCCGCCGAGAGCGACCACCCGATCCAGATCCGCAAGGGTACGATTACGCATAACTCTCCTGACAGTGAATAACGCCGACGGATGTCAGCCAGGCACAGAATAATGGTTTCTCGCCCCGTTTAACACTCTCCGCCGCCGCCCGGCGCGTCGGACGGCGGTAGTACAACAAAGAGAAGCGGCTTATTGCAATCATCGTTCGCGCCTCGTTTAAGGTATATAGCGGCCAGGCAGAGGGAACGTGCAGCGATCGTGCAGGAAAAGGCGGTAAAATATCGGTATATATTAATTTATATAACGAAATTGGCCGTGGCATGCCCTGACAATTAGCGCTACTATTTGTCGGTTCCTGTTTAACAGGCAAAACCACACTCAAGCCTTTGCGCCTACGTCATCTGATACGGGGCACTGGCCGCAGCCGCGAGCTGCCAGGGTGCAGAAAGAAATGACTGCATCTCCCATTTGGAAAGGTGTTCTGGTGAACCAATTTACTGATTCCTATGCGCGCAAGTTCTATTACTTGCGTTTGTCGATCACGGACGTGTGCAATTTCCGTTGCACTTACTGTCTGCCTGACGGCTATAAGCCGCAGGGCGCGACCAATAAAAGCTTTCTCTCCCTTGACGAAATTCGCCGCGTCACGCGTGCGTTCGCCAGCGCCGGCACCGAAAAAGTGCGCCTTACCGGCGGCGAGCCGAGCCTGCGCCGCGATTTTGTCGATATCATCGCCGCAGTGCGCGAAAACCCCGGCATCCGCCAGCTGGCGGTGACCACCAACGGCTACCGCATGGCGCGCGATGTGGCGCGCTGGCGCGAAGCCGGCCTGACCTCCATCAACGTCAGCGTCGACAGTCTTGACGCTCGTCAATTCCACGCCATCACCGGCCAGGATAAATTTCACCAGGTGATGCGCGGCATCGATGCCGCCTTTGAGGCGGGATTCAGCAAGGTCAAGGTCAACAGCGTACTGATGCGCGACGTCAACGATCGCAGCCTGCAGACCTTTCTTGACTGGATCCGTCATCGTCCCATTCAGCTGCGTTTTATTGAGCTGATGGAGACCGGCGACGGCGGCGATCTGTTTAAACGCCACCATATTTCCGGCGAGATCATTCGCGATCGGCTGATTATGCAAGGCTGGCAGCGCCAGCTACGCGACCGCAGCGACGGCCCGGCGCAGGTGTTCCGCCACCCTGACTATCAGGGCGAAATCGGTCTGATCATGCCCTATGAGAAGGATTTCTGCGCCAGCTGCAACCGCCTGCGCGTTTCCGCTGTCGGCAATTTGCATCTCTGCCTGTTCGGCGATGGCGGCGTGCCGCTGCGCGACCTGCTGGCCTCCGACGCGCAGCAGGATGAGCTGCAGGCGCGCATCGCCGCCAGCCTCGGCCGCAAGAAGCAGACGCACTTCCTGCATCAGGGCAATACCGGCATCACGCAGAATCTCTCATTTATCGGCGGCTAACCTGGAGGAAAGCATGGGCAAAGCCACTCAGGAATTTCAGGCGACGCGGATTGCGGTACTGACCGTTTCCGACCGTCGCGAGGCGCACGACGACACCTCAGGCGACTATCTGCGCGAAGCGGCAACGGAGGCGGGCCATCAGGTGCTTGACCACGCGATTGTTGCTGACAACCTTTACCGCATCCGTGCGGTGGTTTCCAGCTGGATTGCCAGCGACGATATTCAGGTGATCCTGATTAACGGCGGCACCGGCTTTAACAGCAAAAACAGCACGCCAGAAGCGTTGTTGCCGCTGTTCGACCGGGAGATCGAAGGCTTTGGCGAAGTGTTCCGTATGCTCTCCTGGGAGGAGATCGGTTCCGCGACGCTGCAGTCGCGTGCCGTCGCCGGGATGGCCAACCAGACGCTGATCTTCGCCATGCCGGGTTCGACTTCCGCCTGCCGCACCGCCTGGGAGCGCATTATCTGTGAGCAGCTGGATGCCCGTACGCGTCCCTGCCAGTTCGTTTCACATCTGAAAAAAGCGTAACTATGTCGCAATTAACCCACATTAATGCCGCCGGCGAGGCGCATATGGTCGACGTTTCGGCCAAGGCGGAAACGCTGCGCGAAGCGCGCGCGGAAGCGTGCGTCGTAATGGCGCCCGCCACGCTGCAAATGATTATCGAAGGGCGTCACCATAAAGGGGACGTCTTTGCTACCGCGCGCATCGCCGGCATTCAGGCCGCGAAGCGTACCTGGGAGCTGATCCCGCTCTGCCATCCGCTGATGCTGAGCAAAGTTGAAGTGGAACTGACCGCCGAGCCGGAAAAAAACCGCGTGCGCATCGAGTCGGTTTGCCGCCTCACCGGCAAAACCGGCGTCGAAATGGAAGCGCTGACCGCCGCCTCGGTGGCCGCGCTGACCATCTACGATATGTGCAAAGCGGTGCAGAAAGATATGGTGATTGAATCGGTGCGCCTGCTGCAGAAAAGCGGCGGCAAATCGGGCGATTTTCAGGCGGTGGATCATGATTAAGGTACTGTTCTTCGCCCAGGTGCGCGAGCTGGTGGAGACCGCCGCGCTGTCGCTGACGGCAGAGTACGCCACGGTCGAAGAGTTGCGGACGGCACTGGCCGCGCGCGGCGATCGCTGGGATCTGGCGCTCACTCCGGGCAAGCTGCTCGCCTCGGTCAATCAGACGCTGGTGTCGCTGCAGCACCCGATTCAGGATGGCGACGAGGTGGCGTTCTTCCCGCCGGTAACCGGAGGCTGATATGACGACCCGTATTCGCGTCGGCCAGCCGCCGTTCAGCGTGGCCGACGAGTACCAGTGGCTTTCCGCCAGTAATGAAGATGGCGCGATAGTCACCTTTACCGGCAAAGTGCGCAATCATAACCTGGGCGATAACGTCTCCGCCCTGACGCTGGAGCATTATCCCGGTATGACGGAAAAGGCGCTGGCGGAGATCGTCGGGGAAGCGCGTACGCGCTGGCCGCTGCATCTGGTCAGCGTTATCCATCGCGTTGGGGCGCTTTTTCCCGGTGATGAGATCGTGTTTGTCGGCGTGAGCGCCGCGCACCGCGGCGCGGCTTTTGAAGCGGCCGAGTTTATTATGGACTACCTGAAAACCCGCGCGCCGTTCTGGAAACGGGAAGCGACGCCGCAGGGCGACCGCTGGGTTGAGGCGCGCGACAGCGATCGGCAGGCCGCCGGCCGCTGGGATTAAGGGGTTTTATGGCGCTTCGTCTGTTCTGAGGGGCCGAATTCGGTGTCGCCGTGCGCATGCTCGCCGCCGCCCTTAACGCGCTGCAGCTGAATGGGATCGCCATTCTGCCAGGCGTTGGCCCCTTTAACTACCGGGTTGGCGACGATATCGGCGCGCTCCTGACGCATTTTACGGCTGTCGATGCCGAAACGCGCATCGCGATCTTTCAGCAACCGCTGATCGAGCTGGCCGTCGGCGGTAAAGCCCATCATCAACGCCGGAATACCGAACGGCAGGGTTTTATCGCGGTCGGTGTGCCAGGTGTGCCAGGTTTTCCCGTAGGTGTTCACCAGTTTGGTCATCAGCGCTTTATCCGCCGTGTCCGGCAGGCCCGGCGCCACCAGCGTGCCTGATTTCACCTCATAGCTGTGGCTGTGCCACAGTTTTTTCTCTTCCGGCGGCAGGGTTTTAAACAGCCGCTCGCTGATAATATATTCCACCCCCATCAGACGCGCGTCGCGCGTGTTGCCATCATAAATCAGCGCCTGCATCACATCGTCGTTCAGGATGGTGACATAGTGGTGCGCTTCCATCTGGCCGTTTTTATCGCCGCTGTAAAAATGGAAGCCATCGAGGTAAGCGTTGATGGCGTCAATCGGCGGACGCGACTGCAGCGCGGCGGCACCGGTATCAAGAAGCTTCATTTTTGCTGATGTCGGGGCGCCTGGGGTCTGCACCTGCGCAGGGGTATTGTTTGCGCCGCAGCCGGCAAGCATCAATGCTGAAAGCGCCGGCAACCATAACTTTTTCATTCTTTACTCCGGTAATAACAATTAACAATTCTTAACGTTAGCGTAAATTCGGAAAAGTGAAAGGCGGCGGGGCGAGGTAACGGGCAGCGGGGCAAAACTGGCAATTTTTCGCGTCAGTGGGTAAGGTGCGCTTATTCTCATCAGACTCAGGGACAGGTATGTCATTTCAGCGTTTCCGCTTACTCCCGCTCGTCGCGCTGCTGGCGCTGGCGGGCTGTACCAGCAAACAGCCACAGACGCCGCAGCAAACGCCGCAGCAGGTGCAGGCGCGCGTGATAAAGCTGATGCCCGCCGACGTGCGGCAAAAAGCGGACTGGGCCGGCGATATCGCCACCGCCTTCCGCACGCAAAAGATTGAGCCCAGCGACAGCCATATCTGCGCGGTGATCGCCGTCGCCGATCAGGAAACCAATTTTAACGCCGATGCGCCGGTGCCCGGCCTGCCGAAAATCGCCTGGGGCGAGATCGACAAACGGGCGGCGCGGCTGCATATTCCGGCCTTCCTGGTGCGTACCGCGCTGATGATTAAGTCACCCAACGGCCGCAGCTATGCCGACCGGCTCGATAGCGTGCGCACCGAAAAAGAGCTGAGTGCCGTCTTCGATGATTTTATCAATATGGTGCCGATGGGGCAGACGCTGTTCGGCAATCTCAATCCGATCCATACCGGCGGGCCGATGCAGGTCAGCATCGCCTTTGCCGAAGCGAACGCGCAGGGCTACCCGTGGCCGGTTGAAAACAGCATCCGTCAGGAGGTGTTTACCCGGCACGGCGGCATCTGGTTCGGGGTGAAACATCTGCTGGGCTATCCGGCGAACTACAGCGCGCCGCTTTATCGCTTCGCCGACTTCAACGCCGGCTGGTACGCCAGCCGCAACGCGGCGTTTCAGGCAGCGGTGGCGCGCGTCACCGGCATGAAGCTGGCGCTGGACGGCGATCTGATTCTGTATGGATCCGATAAGGCGGGCGCCACCGAACTGGCGGTGCGTACCCTCGGCGCACAGCTGGATATGAGCGATCGCGCCATTCGCCGCGATTTGGAGAAGGGCGAGAAGCCCGATTTCGCCGAGAGCGCCCTCTGGAAGCAGGTATTCACGCTGGCGGATAAGCAGGCGGGACGTCGGCTGCCGCGCGAGATGCTGCCCGGCATTGCGCTGGAAAGCCCGAAAATCACCCGCAAACTGACCACCGCCTGGTTCGCCCAGCGCGTCGACAGCCGCTATCAGCAATGTATGGCGCGCCGGTAAAAAAAAAAACCTGATTTTTTCAGGGGCGTTATGTTGTTACGCGTGCGGCTCCAGCTGGAAGGTGGAAACGGTCTCCGCCAGCTGACGTGCCTGATCTTCCAGCGAGGCGGCGGCGGCGGACATCTCCTGCACCAGCGCGGCGTTCTGCTGCGTGACGCCATCCATCTCATTGACCGCCACGCTTACCTGGCTGATGCCCAGCGACTGCTCATCGGATGCGTTCACAATCTCATCAATGATTGACTGCACCGCCGAGACTGATTCAGTCATCGCCTGCATGGTTTGGCCGGTTTCGTTAACCAGCGAAACGCCACTACTGACGCGCGCTGCCGACTCTTCAATCAGCGCGGAGATCTCTTTTACCGCGTTGGCGGAACGCTGCGCCAGGTTGCGCACTTCAGAGGCGACCACCGCGAAGCCGCGTCCCTGCTCCCCGGCGCGCGCTGCCTCTACCGCCGCGTTAAGCGCGAGGATATTGGTCTGGAAAGCGATACTATTGATCATGCTGGTGATATCGCCGATTTTACGTGAGCTTTCGTCGATCTGGCCCATGATCTCCACGACCTGACGCACCAGCGTCTCGCCGCGCTGCGCCACCGCTGTCGCGTTGCCGGTGAGGTTAGTCGCATGATGGGCGTTATCGGCGTTGAGCTTCACCGTGGCTGTCAGCTGCTCCATGCTGGCCGCCGTCTCCTGCAGAGCGGACGCCTGCTGTTCGGTACGCGAGGAGAGATCCAGGTTGCCGCTGGCGATTTCGCTGGCGCCGCTGCGCACCGAGGCGCTGGCGGTCATGATCTCGCCGACCATATTGCGCAGCTGCTGTTGCATGGTCTGCATGGCGTAAAAAATACTCTGGCTGTCGTTGGTCTGTACGCTGATCGGCCGGCTCAGGTCGCCCTGTGCCACCGCCAGCGCCAGGCTGGCGGCCTCTGCCGGCTCGCCGCCGATGGGGCGGGCAATTTTACGGGTGAAAATCAGCCCCAGCACGCCGCACACCACGACGATGCTTACCAGCATCAGCACCAGCGCATGAACCAGCTGACGGTTCGCCGCCGCCATCACTTCGCTGACCGGCGCGACAATCGCCAGTCGCCAGGGGGTGCCGCTGTTGCCGACGTTAATCGGCTGCCAGCTGATTAACGCTGCCTCTTTCAGCCAGGCATCCTGCTGCTCCTGCACGCCCGCCGCGCTGTTTTGCGCTCCTGTCCAGGCTTTGCCCGCCTGCGACGCATCGGGACCGGCGATAACTTTACCGTCATTCGACAGCAACAGCGCATAGCCTTTGCCCTGCCAGGGTTTGATGGCGCTAATCGCTTTTTGCAGCGTCGCCAGTGAGAAATCGGTGGTAACTGAGCCTTTAAACTGGCCGTCTACCACGATCGGCGCGGCGATTGAGGTCAGCATGACGTCGACGCCGTTATAGGGATAAAGATAAGGTTCGAGGATCACCTCTTTCATTCGCTGACGCGGCAGCAGATAGTAATCGCCGCTGCCCGCCTTTTCATAGTCGGTCAGGTTGTGCAGCGCAGGGCGGCCCGCTTCGCGCGCGACGTAACGTACGTAACGTCCGGCGGGATCCTGATCCGGCTGCCCGGCAAAGGTGGCATCTTTGCCGTCGAAGGCATTGGGTTCAAAGGCCAGCGACATCGAGAGGAAATCGCCGTGGGCGTTAAGCGTATCGACCAGCAGCCGATCCAGCGCACGCCGCTCGCTCAGGCCCGCCTCATGCAGGCTCCACGCGCCGGTGGCGAGCGCGCGCGCCGCATGCAGCGCACCGTCGAAACGGTTCTGGACCTGTTGGGCGTTGGCTTGGGCGATCTGCTGCAGGTAATCCTGCGCCAGCTGGCGTTGCTGTTGACGCGACTGGCTGCTCAACAAACCGATGGTCAGCATAAAACCAAGGGAAATAGTCAGCATGCCGCTGATCAGCATCAGCGTACGGGTGCGCATTTTGCGCCTGGTGGTCAGTGAATGAGACATGAAATTCCCCGGCAAGGTCAAAAGTAAAAAGACCTCCTGTCAGCGAATCTCCTTCTGCTCAGGTTATCGGCTACGCAGCGCACAAACTTTATACGCCGCAGCGGAAAGGGCGGATATCGACAGAGAAATAGCCTAACCGGCCAGATCTATGCCACACTTGTAGAACATATTTTTCACACAATCAGGGGGATATATGGATCGATTTCCACACTCTCAGGACACTATCGTGCAGCGCGCCGGCACCGGCCTGCAAACGTATATGGCGCAGGTTTATGGCTGGATGACCTGCGGCCTGCTGCTTACGGCGTTTATTTCCTGGTACGCCGCCAATACGCCAGCGGTGATGGAGCTGGTTTTTGCTAACCGAATGACCTTCTTCGGGCTGGTGATTGCTCAGCTGGCAGTGGTGTTTGTGCTGTCGGGGCTGGTGCATAAGCTCAGCGGGGCATTAGCGACAGCACTCTTTATGCTCTATTCGGCGCTGACCGGCCTGACGCTGGCCAGCATTTTTCTGGTTTATACCTACTCTTCTATCGCCAGCACCTTCTTCGTGACCGCCGGCATGTTCGGCGCCATGAGTTTCTGGGGCTACACCACCAAGCGCGACCTGAGCAAAATGGGCAGCATCCTGTTTATGGCGCTGATTGGCCTGCTGCTTGCTTCGCTGGTTAACTTCTGGCTGAAAAGCCCGGCGCTGATGTGGGCGATTACCTATATCGGCGTGCTGGTGTTCGTCGGCCTGACCGCCTATGACACGCAGAAGCTGAAAGCGATTGGCGAACAGATTGACGTGCGTGATAAGGAAAATCTGCGTCGCTACTCCATTATGGGCGCGCTGACGCTCTATCTCGACTTTATCAACCTGTTCCTGATGCTACTGCGCATCTTCGGCAACCGCCGTTAATTGACCCATCGCAGTGAAAAGGCCGATCCCAGGATCGGCCTTTTTTATGGGCGCAAAGTAAACGGCTATCGCCTGAAAGAGAAACGTCTGAGCCGCATAATGCACGCCACAAACGGGCATAAAATGTCAGGCGCAGGGATTCAGAGAAGAGCATAACCATCCACTAAAAGAAAACGCCTGAGCCGCATAACGCGTGCCGCAAACGGGAACAAATCTTAAGGCGTAGTGATTCAGAGAAGAGCATAACCATCTACTAAAAGAGAAACGCCTGAGCCGCATAACGCGTGCTGTAAACGGGCATAAAACGTCAGGCGCAGGGGTGCAGAGAAGAGCATAACCATCCACTAAAAGAAAACGCCTGAGTCGCATAATGCGTGCCGCAAACGGGCACAAATCGTAAGGCGCAGGGGGTTCAGGCCGGAGAGTAAAGCGTCCCGCGCCAGGGATGGCGCGGGCCGAGCATGTCAGGGATGACGGGGTTTGCGTCTTTACGATCGGCCTGAACCCCCGGCGCGGGCGCCGGACGCCGGGCGCCGGACACGACTTAGCGTGAAGGTTAGCGAAAGTCGCGTTCTTCCCGGTGCGCCGGGCACCGGACGCGACTTAGCGTGGGGTTTAGCGAAAGTCGCGTCCTTCCCTTAGCCGTCAGCGCGCCTGCGGCTAACGGCCAATAACGGCGCTACACCCCTTTGCCGCGCGGCTCGGACAACAACGCCCCTGACTCACCGGCCTGCGCATCAGCCCGATGCGCGTCAGACAACTGCCGCTCGGCGTGCGCGTCGTCCTGCCGATGCGCATCATCCTGCTGCTGCATCTTACGCTCATTTTTCTGACGCAAATGCTTCGCACGGCTCTCCAGCCACAGATACAGCACCAACGCCAGCAACAGCGGCAGAATAAAATAAAGCACGCGATAGGCGAGCAGGGCGGCAATAATCTCGCCGTGCGTCGCATGCTCCCCGCGCAGCAGTGCCAGGAACACCGCCTCCAGCACGCCGATACCTGCCGGAATATGAATAATCACCCCGGCAATACTACTGATCAACAGCACGCCCAACACCACCGGGTAATCCACCTTCTGCCCCAACAGCAGCCAGATAATCATCCCCATCACCATCCAGTTGGCGCAGGAAATGGCAAACTGAAACAGTGCCATACGCAGCGAAGGCAGCGCCAGCTTCTGCCCGCGGATCGTCCAGCGACGCCGTTTGGAAAAGGCACAGGCCGCCAGATAAACCACCACCAGCAACGCCAGCAGCCCGCCGATCAGCCGCAGCGTCCCTTCGCCGATAAACCAGCCCGGCGGAATTGGCACCATCCCGGCGGTAAACAACACCCCCGCCAGCAAAATGTAGCCAAGCCAGTTGGTGGCGATACTCAGCGAAAAAATCCGGGTAATGGTACTGCCGCTCAGGCCCAGCCGCGAATAGAGCCGGTAGCGCATCGCTACGCCGCCGACCCAGGTACTAAGCGTCAGGTTAAAGGCGTAACAGATAAACGACACCAGCATCACCTGCCGCTTCGCCAGCTTATGACCGCAATAGGCGCGGCCGATCAGATCGTAACCGCCGTAAGCGAGATAGCTGATAATCACCAGCCCCACTGCGCTAAGGATGGCGACGCGGTTATAGTTAACGATAACTTCCCACACATCTTCCCAGTTAACCTTGCGGGCGTAGACCACCAGTAACACCACCACGGCGATAAAAAATAGCCAGGTCAGGATCTTCTTGGCCAGTTTCCATTTTGGATGAACTTTTGACATCAGGATTTGACTCCCTGTTTATCGGTATCGACGCGGTCCTGCGTTTCCAGCTCCGGCTGCACCGGCGGCGCCACCTGCTTTACTTTGGGCGTATGGGCAGGTAGCCAGCCGGCGATGGCGGGGAAGTGGCGCAGAAAATGGAAAACGATCACGCTCTTGCTCAACTGCAGCCAGGTGCGCTTCGGCAGCTTATTCTCCTGCACGCGCACGCAATCCTCCTGCAGCAGGCGCTCCAGATTATCGCGCAGCGTCTGATTAAACTGGCGGTCATGAATAATCAGATTGGCTTCCAGATTCAGCGACAGGCTCAGCGGATCCAGATTGCTGGAGCCGACCGTCGCCCACTGCCTGTCCGCCACCGCCACCTTGCCGTGCAGCGGGCGGCGAATATATTCGTAAACCTCGACGCCGCCCTCCACCAGATAGTTGTAAAGCAACTCGGCACCGACCTTCACAATCGGCATATCCGGCTCGCCCTGCACAATCAGACGTACCCGCACCCCGCGCTGGGCAGCATTTTTCATTTCACGCAGCAGACGGTAGCCGGGGAAAAAGTAAGCGTTGGCGATAATCACATCTTCTTTGGCGTTATCCAGCATCTCCAGATAGTGTTGCTCGATATCGTCGCGATGCTCATCGTTATCGCGATAAACGAACAGCGCCTGCGCATCGCCCGGCTTCTGGTTCACCGCCGGACGGTGCGAACGATGGCCCCACCAGCGATGGGTATTCGCCTCGCTGCCGATCGCCTCCTGCACGAACCGCCCGATATCATCGACAATCGGCCCTTTCACCTCAATGGCGTAATCCTGCTTCGCCTCCGGGCCGAAATCGGTGTTGTGTTCCGCCGAGAAATTGATGCCGCCGACAAAGGCGATCACGCCATCTACCACCACAATCTTGCGGTGCAGACGGCGGAACAGGTTGGTGCGCATGCCCATCACCAGCGGACGCGGGTCGTAATAGAGGAAACGCACCCCCGCCGCGGTCAGGCTGGAGACAAACTCATCCGACAGATCGGGCGAGCCGTAGCCGTCCACCATCATCTCGATTTTCACCCCGCGCTGCGCTGCGGCCAGCAGCTCGCGATGCAGCGCGTTGCCGACATCGTCCTCAAACAGAATAAAAGTCTCCAGCAGCACGCTATGCTGCGCCCGCTGGATCGCGCCGAATACGCGCGGGAAAAATTGTTCACCGTTCTCCAGCAGCTGAATACGGTTGCCGTCGCGCCAGCTCATCGTCATAAATGGATCTCCACGGCCAGCGGCGCATGATCGGAAAGAT